>CAZIAX010000038.1:0-16802 GCA_964537745.1 uncultured Sangeribacter sp. | reverse complement strand
ACAGAAGCAGTCACCTCAGTATTCTGAAGCATCTTCAAGAACACCTTGGCATGGTGCATCTCATTGTTGGCTGTCTCACGGAAAATAACGCCCATCGGGAAGAGACCTTCCTTGTCAGCCGCCTGAGCGTAATAAATATACCGGGCATATGATTGTGTCTCGTTGAGATAAGAGGCACTAATGAGTTTTTCTGTCTGTGTGCCCTTCAGACTCTTTACATCAGTCATTTCAATCAAGATTTAATAATTAGAGGAATCAGGTGTAGAACCCTCATCCCGGTTTCGGTCATTGTTTGTCCTTAAAACAAAGAGATGAACCGAGGGGTTCATCTCTTTATTAAAAATTTTTAAATTCGTGCTGTTATTTTTGGAGGATGTAGGTGCGATGCGGGGCGAGGATGCCGGTCAGGCGACCTTTCTTAACGTAGAACTCTTTGCCGTAGACCTCATCACGATATTTCCCGTCGGGCAGTGAGGTGGAGACATCAAGTGGTTTTGACAGACCGCTAAGATTGATAATCGCAGCTCCTTTCTTGCCTCTATTGACAGCGATTACTTCACCATCGGAGCAAGTCTGGATATCCTCAGGCTGCCCAGCCATTTTCTGGCGGAAATGATTGACTGCTACTACTTCGGGATGGAAATATTCATCGTTACCAGCCTCTCCAAGGCGGTTGTTGCCCCAATAGTTATCGCGTGTGGAGCCAGCCGGGCGACTGAAGAAGAGGGGAGTGCCCTTGGATCGGGCTGTGAGGAATACCCATGCTGTGCGGATCTGGTCGTCGGTAAGATGTGCCGACTCATGGGCGTTGCAGTAGGTGTCGTGGCTCTCTACCCATGTAGTAAGAGTCTCAGGAGATGCAGAGTGATGCCAGCTTACTATGTCCAAGTCTTTGGCAGACCCTTTTTCAAGCATCTCGCGAAGCACCCAGCCGTAGCTTGAGGCGGTCTGGCCAAAATACTCCTCATATTCTTTCTCAGGCACGTTCTTATCCTGAAGCACTTCACCATATACGAAAAGGTCTTCGTAAGGCACGTTGAGTTTCACTCCTTTCACAGCCTTCTGACCTGTGGCAACGTCCCAGAAATCGTTTTCGGTAACTCCGGAGGCAGTGTCAACCGGGTCGGAATGTACACCAATATGTTTGGCTGTATCATAGCGGAAACCGCGTACGCCGAGGTCGAGCAGGTCGTTGACAAACTGCATGTAGTATTTCTGGAAATCCTTGTTTTCCGTATTGACATCGGGGAGAGCGCCCGAACCCCAGAGTGTGCACTGGTAGCGGTCGTTGTAGTCCTGAACTGGGTTGAGACCCTGCGAATGGTAGAGTTTATCTCGTCCACCGGCAGCCTTGACGAGATCGTCGCTTACAGCGTCTACGTCAAAGGCTGTATGGTTGGGGAGCACGTCGACAATCACCCGCACATTATATTTGGCAGCGGAGTCGAGCATCTGCTTCATCTCCTCGCGCGAACCTACTATATGGTTGCCGATTTTCCAGTCGGTGGGCTGATAGTAGAAATACCATTGTCCTTCCTTCTCATTGTTGGAGAAAAGCATTCCCTTGGAACCCTCGGGATTCCAGCACTGCTGCACAGGCGAAGTCTGCACCATTGAGTAGCCGGCATCGGCTATCTTCTTCATGTTGTCGGCGATGTTCTTGAAGTTCCAGCTCCAGGCGTGGAGGATGGCCTCATTGCCAGAGGGGTGGATATCTGAGTATTTTGTGAAGCCCTTGGCTGGGGCGGCGGTTACTGAGGCGGCGATGGAAGCAGCCGCTGCAAGCATTAGGTATTTCATTTGAAGTCCGATTGTTTCTTAGATTAAAAAATTAGAAAAGGTTATCAGTTGGGTTAATTCGGATACAAAGATAATAAAGGAAAACGAGAAATGGAAATTTTGCAACTTAATAATTGTGAAAACATACTCTTTTTTCATAGTGAAGAGATTTCTGATGAGCAAACATGGTCAAGTGATCCCACTGAGTCGGCAGTGGAGGTGGATTCGCAAAATTTTTGATACATCAGATATTTCAAAGTTGTTGCAGGATATTGGGAGAAATGTAGATAAGTTTTGGAATATGCTCATAATTAAGGAGTTTGCTCACTCAGGCATGGGTTGTGCAATAATGTTTTGTAAATATTTGAAAATTAATCAATTGCATTCTGCTTAAAAATCTGTGCAATTTGTTAAAATTATTTAATTAAGAGTTAACTCATTATAAAATAAGCAAGAAAAGTTGCACGTGTCATAATTTTGTATTAATTTTGCAACATCAAAAACGATAGAACAAAACAAAAACAATGAAAAAAAGACTCTATATAGCGATTGCAGCACTCCTGATGTGTGGAATGACTCAGATGGCAGAAGCCAAAACCCCAAGCGCACACGCAGCAGCTCATAAGCAGCAACTCGCAGCAGCAAAGAACATCGGTCTTGACAAGACAACAATCACCAGAATGGTAGAAGAGGATATCGCAGCTCGCGAGAGCAGCAAGGCAATTTCAGCTGAGACCGATGAACTTCTTAACGACCTTCTTACTGAAGCCCGCAGCCATATGGGTAAGAAATATGTATGGGCCACCAAGGGTCCGAATACTTTCGATTGCTCTGGCTTTTCAAGCTACGTCTACCGTCAGTTCGGTTATTCTCTTTCTCCCTGCTCTCGCACTCAGTTCACTCAAGGCGAGAAGGTAGAGAAAGGCGACCTTCGCAAAGGTGACCTCGTATTCTTCCAGGGTAGAAGCGGCACAGGTGGCGTAGGCCACGTTGGTATTGTCGTGGATGTGGATGAAAATGGCAACTTCAATTTCATTCATGCTTCTGTAAGAAAAGGAGTGACAATCACCAGCGGAAGCGAGGCATATTATGCCAAGAGATTCCTTGGCGGTAAGCGCGTGATAGAGTAATTTTTATAGCATCAGATTTCTATTCAGCATATCGTAAGCTGCTCCTCGGAGCAGCTTTTTTTATGACTACCCATAGGCAGCATATGGTTGCTATTTAGAATTATTCTAAATAAGAAATAAACTATATTGAAAATCAGGGGGGAGGAAAAAATGCAGTCAAAAGAGGGTGGATACGTATTGTTTTTTTGAAAATTTTATCTTAACTTTGCAGACGTTTTCGACAAAATCGAAAACTCAACAGCCCCAACAACTGAAATGACTATGAACGGAGATTACAAAGATAAATGGAGCAGATGCCTCGACATTATCCGCGATAATGTCGGGGAAGAGCGTTTTAACATCTGGTTTTCTCCCTCAAAGGCTGTGAGATATGAGGGCAACAAGCTGATTCTCGGACTCCCTACCCAATACTTCATGGAGGAGTATGAAGACAGATATTTCGATCTTCTGAAAGGTGTGCTCCGAAAGGTTTATGGCCCGGATGTGCAATTAGGCTATGAAATCGACGTCATAAGCGGCGATAAGCAGTCGGCAGTTAACTTCACCAGTCCCAACCGTAGCAAGGCCGTAGACACGAAGTTCATGCAGTCTATGCAGCGCCCGGCAGGCGACTTCATGAAGTCCGCCGGAGGAAAGACTGTGGAAATCGACCCACAGTTGAATCCCGCCATGACATTCGAAAACTACTGCCTTGGCGACAGCAACAAGCTTCCATACACCATAGCTCACTATATCGCTGAAAACCCCAACAAGTCAGACTTCAATCCATTTTTCCTTTATGGCTCAGTGGGTGTGGGAAAGACGCATCTCATTCAGGCTATCGGTATCCGTATTAAGGAAAGAAATCCCCGAGCTCGAATCCTCTTCCTCCCGATGAGGCAATTCCAGAATATGTATGTCAATGCTGTGATGAATCAGAAGGTGCCAGTATTCATCAACTGGTTTCAGCAGGAAGTAGACGTTCTTCTTCTCGACGACCTTCAGGAGATAGCGGGAAAAGCTAAGACTGCGGAGACCTTCTTCCCAATCTTCAACTACATGCACAACAACGGCAAACAGCTCGTATTTACGTGCGACCGTCCGCCGATGGAACTTGATGGTATCGAAGACCGCCTTATCGACCGCTTTAAATGGGGTGTGACTGAAGAACTTCCAAAGCCTGACTACACACTAAGAAGAAACATCCTAAAGTTTAAGGCACAGAAAAATGGTCTTGACCTTTCCGATGAGATTATCGATTGCATTGCCAGCGGAGCCACAGGAAGTGTACGTGAGCTTGAGGGAATCGTTATGGGACTTCTCACTCGTTCCATCACTCTCGGTTGTCCGGTAACTCTTGAGTTGACAAAGGAAGTGATGCGACACACAGTGAAGTCTGCTCCTACCAGTCGCCCGGTCAACTTCGATATGATAGTGGATGCCACTGCGGAATACTACAAACTTAATCCCGACGTCATCTTCACAAAGAGCCGTGTGAGAGACATAGCGGACGCCCGACAGGTGATAATGTATCTCAGCCATGACCTCACTGGTCTTTCGTCGTCCGCTATCGGGGCGAAGCTCAACCGACGCCATGCCACGGTGCTTCACGGCATCACGGCAGTCCAAGACAGAATCAAATACGCCAAAGATGTCCAGGACGCCGTCACGGCTATAAGGACGGAAATCAACCGCATGGCGAAAGCATAAAAAACAGGGAAGTCTTTTTCGGAGGCTTCCCTGTTTTTTGATGTAAATTGTAAGATTTTTCTTATTCAAGGGCGTAGGTGAGAGATTCGAGAAGGAGCATGAGATCGGAGCGGGAGGCGCCGAGTTGCATGAGTATGTCGATATCAGAGATGATTTGCGACTTCCAAAGGCGCTTCTCATCATTTGGACGTACTGTCAATTTATACAGACGGGCTGCCTCCTCCATGTCTTTACGGAGGAACGCGATATGACCCATAAGCCGGTAGTCTTCTTCTGAAAGGCTGATATTGGGAATCATTTTTATCAGCGACTCTGCCTTGTCAAGATCGGCCAAACGGAATGCGCACTTCGTCATTCGCCGTAATACCTCGGGATCGTCGGGTGTCTCATAGTCAACTCTGTAAAGTTCTCGGAGCGCCTCCTCCCATCTACCAGCTTCCATCAAAGTGTCAGCAATGAGCAGAGAGAGGCCTCGGTCGAATCCTCCGTCGGCTGGGCGAGCCATCTCAAGGTACTCAATCGCATTGCGGTAGTCGCCTTCTCTGCGATAGCATATGCCAAGGCGTTTTGCTATCCATCGGCTGTCGGGATTGAAAAGCTGGGCCTTCATGTAAGCTTCGATCGCCTCCTGGTTGCCGTTCGGGGCCTTCTCCAGGCAGAATCCTATCTTCTCCCATATGTGTGGATTGGCCGAAGAAGTTCGGGCCACCGTCTGCAGCAACGGAAGAGCGTCGGAATAATATCCCCTTTTGAAATAAAACTCTGCAATAGGGGCGATATAGTCGGCAGACTCCATAATACTGGCTACGACTGGTATTTCGGTGAAGTCAAGAGCTGCTGAGAAAGGATCGAAAAACTCAGCTCTCTTTGGGTAAAGCTTATGGAATCGGTAGAGGTCACGGAAATAGCGAGTCAGCTCATCTTCATACTCCGTTCCTGCCTTCAATGCCTTTAGGTCGGCTATCTGCTCCTTCATCTGCTCAGTCTGTGCACGCATCTGGGAAAGCATCATATCGCGTTGCGATGCCGGCATAGAGGTGAGCGAGAACGCAAATGAATATTTATCGGAGTCGCACATCAGTCCGCTCATCTCAAGCATCGAGGAGACACCATCGTCATCGATAGTCTGGAGAGGGCGCAGCATCGGATGCTGCACCGTGAAGGGGAGGAGCCAGTTGCGAATATGGCGGAAAAATGGGAAATTCTTCAGGTTGGAGAAAGCCACCATCATCACATCTGCACCATCAGACTGCATCTCCGTCAATTCACGCAGCTTTTCTTCCAGGCCGGAGTCTCGAAGAATTTCCTCCCATTCAGGATTGGCCTCAAGGTCGGCAAATGACGCCTCTTCCGACGATTCCTTGAGTCGCTTGAGGATATCAGGACCGAACTGCATGAGCCCGGGAATAACTTCGCGTTGCATCTTGCGCGATACTCGGTCGGTGTCACGGGTGCGCACAGCGATCTTGACTACATTGCGGATTTTCTTGTCCATCCCCTCTAAGTCGGGGAGCGACTGAAGCGCAGTCAAGACGTTAGTGTCGTCGGAAACTTCCTTTTGCCAATGGGTCAAAGCGAGGACAAGAGTAGTCAGAGCTCGAGCCGACACTCGGAAGTCGTCGCTCTTTGCCAAGGCTATGAGCGAAAGGAAGGCATCGCGCGAATAATATCTCATCAGCGAAAGACCGACTGCTGCAATAGCGAGGGCGGTGGTGGTGAAAGGCAACGAGCCGCCGAGAGCGGCTGAGACTACTGCATCATATTCTTCTTTTGTGAGATTGTCGGCAGTCCACAGGATGTTGAAGATTTTTTCTTCCTCAGCCTCAATCTGCGACATGATTGAGTCAGGATACTCTCCTGTCTCAAGGGCCAGGTCGGCGGTAGCCTTTAGCTCAATCACTTTCTCAAGTGAGGCGGTCAGCGATGCGGGACGAAGACGGCACATTCTAAGTGTCGAGAAATAAATATCGGGAGAGTCGGTGGCCGACGTCTCTTTATCTATTTTCTGAGCGATGTCGAGAAGGTCCTGGCGAAGCGACGCAAGCATGTCGTCCCTGCCAGGGTCTGCGAGGCCTCGGGAAAAAAAGTCGAGCATATAGCGGTAGGTGCTCTCTGCTTGCGATACTCTGCCCATTGCTCCCGCTACAGGCACCTCCGTCAGACGGCGGCGAAGAAGCGTGAAGGCATCCTTATAGCGGCCGGCTGCAACCAGCATGTTGACCTGGGCGGGGAGAGAATATTTTACTTTATCTTTCATTTTTCTCAATAATTTACGGTATAGGGGGGTGAAAAGAACTTCACCGATATAAATTAAAACAAATAAAATGCCAAAAAACGATGAAAACTCCGTAATTTTTATTAATTTTGCATTTTGTTAGAAAGAATGCACCATGGCGCGAGCCAGTGGCATCTTCTCTTTTTCTTCAGAAACGCAATAAAAACAGATAACAGACAACTAAAATGGTAATACAAAGATGGCAGAGCGTCATGCTTCTCATAGCAGGCGTTATGATGGGAATTTTCTCATTCTGCTCGCTTGGGCAGATTCAGGCAGCGGTCTATACATTCAATGTCACAGCCCTCGGCATCAGCAGGGAAGGAATAGCAACAGCGGCTGATGAAGCCACTGGCATAAACACTGTAATTCTCTTTATCCTTTCGCTTCTTTCGGCAATTCTACCGCTTGTAGACATCTTCTGCTTCCGCAACATGCCCTTGCAGAAGAAGGTGGCTCTCGTATCGGGACTTTTCGCCGCAGTTGCAGGCGTCATAGCCGTTTTCACTGCCTCCGGATTTGCTTCAGATTTCAAAGGAGAAGTCAGCTGGAGCGTATTCATTTCCGCTCCCCTCATTGCGCTTATCGCTGACATCCTCGCTTACCGGCTTATCACTTCCGACCAGAAGAAGCTCAGGGCTGCCGACAGGCTCAGATAAAGAGTAAGAAAAAGATATATATAATCAATTTAAGAAACCAAATTCCGTCAAGGATAAAAAATATAAGCACCATCATGGCAAAAGAACTAAAGAACTTTACGAAAAGATCTGACAACTATTCCCAATGGTATAACGAACTTGTGGTCAAAGCTGATCTCGCAGAGCAGTCTGCTGTGAGAGGCTGTATGGTCATCAAGCCCTATGGCTACGCCATCTGGGAGAAAATGCAGCGTACACTCGACGATATGTTCAAGGCTACTGGCCACCAGAACGCATATTTCCCTCTTCTTATTCCAAAATCTTTCCTCTGCCGTGAAGCGGAGCATGTGGAGGGTTTCGCAAAGGAATGCGCTGTTGTGACTCACTACAGACTCAAAAACGATCCTGACGGCAACGGCGTGGTGGTTGACCCTGAAGCAAAACTTGAAGAGGAGCTCATCATTCGTCCTACTTCTGAGACTATCATCTGGAACACTTATAAGAACTGGATTCACAGCTATCGTGACCTTCCAATTCTTGTCAACCAGTGGGCAAACGTGATGCGCTGGGAGATGAGAACAAGAATGTTCCTACGCACTGCGGAGTTTCTCTGGCAGGAGGGCCATACGGCTCATGCCACAAAGGAGGAAGCTGAGGCCGAGGCAAGAAAGATGCTCGACGTCTATGCCGACTTTGCAGAAAACTACATGGCTGTGCCCGTTATCAAAGGAGTGAAGTCGCCAAATGAGAGATTCGCGGGAGCAGTCGACACCTTTACAATCGAGGCAATGATGCAGGATGGCAAGGCCCTGCAGTCGGGCACAAGCCACTTCCTTGGCCAGAATTTCGCAAAGGCTTTTGACGTCACATATATTAATAAGGAAAACAAACCTGAATATGTATGGGCTACCTCCTGGGGTGTATCTACCCGCCTTATGGGCGCATTGATCATGACCCATTCAGACGACAATGGTCTTGTCCTTCCTCCTCATCTCGCTCCTATACAGGTAGTGATTGTGCCTATCTATAAGGATGCAGAAGGCCTGTCAAAGATATCAGAGAGAGTCGACAGTATTGTTAAGAATCTTCGTGCCAAGGGCATCAGTGTCAAATATGACGATGCCGACAACAAGCGTCCAGGTTTCAAGTTTGCCGACTATGAGGTGAAGGGTGTCCCCGTTCGCCTTGCCATCGGAGCGCGCGACCTTGAGAATGGCACAGTGGAAGTGATGCGTCGCGACACCCTCGAGAAGGAGACTTTGCCTCTGGATGGAATTGAGGAAAAGGTAGCAGGTCTGCTCGAGGATATCCAGAAAAACCTTCTTGAGAAGGCTCGTAAGTATCGTGAGGAGATGACAACTACTGCCGACACATATGAGGAATTCAAGGAAAAAATCGAGAATGGCGGGTTTATTCTCGCTCACTGGGATGGCACTCCCGAGACTGAGGAAAAAATCAAGGAGGAGACAAAGGCTACTATCCGCTGCATTCCTTTTGAGGGAGACACCACTCCTGGAGTGTGTATGGTGACAGGCAAACCTTCGGCTCGCCGTGTGATCTTTGCACGTTCTTATTAATTGGAGCATTAAGGATAATTTGATTCTAAGGAAATGAAGAAGACAGTCCTTATTGCAGCCGCTATCGGCGGTGCTTCCTTGACAGCTGCGGCTGCCGGCCAGCTTACGGCTGCTGATTACTGCGACTTGACCCTCTGCCGACCGGCAGCGATAGGGGAGATGCGTCCTCTGCCCGATGGGAAGACTTATGGCATGGTCAGCAAAGATGGTCGTAAGATTGAGATCTATAGCTATGAGACCGGTAAGAAGACCGGAACGCTCTTCGATTTAGACGCCATCAAAGGAGAACTCAAGATCGATTCTTTCGACGGGTATCAGGTGTCGGAAAACGGCAGGAAGATACTTCTTTGGAATGATGTCGAGGGTATTTGGCGCTATAGTTTCACTGCTGAATATTATGTCTACGACACTTTGCGCAGCACTTTGCAAAGAGTTTCTGAAAAGGGGGCCCAACGAGGGGCCATTATGTCGCACGACGGACTGCGCGTAGCCTATGTGAGAGACAATAACGTCTTCATTTCCAACCTTGACTATAAGACAGACATAGCCGTTACTACCGACGGAGAAGTCAATAAAATCACCAACGGAGCTCCTGATTGGGTATATGAGGAGGAATTCGGTGTGCAATGCACTTTATGCTGGAGCGGCGATGACCAGACTCTGGCATTCGTGAAGTGGAATGAAACAGATGTTCCAGCCTATAGTTTCGACGACTATCGTTCATTCTGCCAGCAGGACCCATTGGGCGACCCGTATCCATCTTCTTTCACATATAAGTACCCACTCCCAGGCTATCCAAATTCAGTAGTCTCTGTGCATGCCTATGACCTCAATACAAGAGTCACAAAAGAGATGGACCTAAAGCTTGGAAAGGATGATTATGTGCCCAATATACAGTTTGATGGAAAAGGGGAACGCTTGATGGTCATGAAGCTTAATAGAGACCAGAACGACGTGAGAATCTTCAGCGTCAACCCAGGGTCTACTGTAGCGACTCAGGTCTATTCCGAGCAGAGCAAGGCTTGGATAGACAATGATGTCTACAATATGATCACTTATGGTGCAGATTCATTCATAGTGGCCTCAGACAAGAGCGGATGGGTGCATCTTTATGAGTATGGCTACAACGGTCGACAGCTTCGCCAACTGACCAACGGCGATTTCAATGTCACGGCCTACTATGGAAAGTCGGCTGCAGGAACTCATTACGTTCAGACCTCTAAGTTGGGTGCAGTCAACCGTAATGTTGCATCAATCGATGCCAAAGGAGTGATGAAGCTTCTTCACGACACTCCGGGCTGGGAGTCTTGCTCTTTCAGCAAGGATATGTCATATTATGTCAGGACTTGGAGCGATCTCAACAATCCTCCACAGTATACAGTATGGAGTGCTTCCGGTAAAAAGATCAGCGAGCTTGAGATGAATGTTGCTTATGCCGCAAAGTATTCCGCGGCTCCGAAGTTTGAGCTCACAACCGTCAAAAATGACCGAGGTGAGGATATGAACGCCATGATAATGAAGCCAACCGGATTCTCTGAATCCAAGAAATATCCGCTGATGATGTACCAGTACAATGGTCCTGGCTCGCAGGAAGTCACCAACAAGTGGCATCTCGATGGACTCAACTACATCGCCCAGTCGGGCTATGTAGTGGCTTGCGTCGACGGACGCGGCACAGGGGGCAGAAGCGCCGATTGGCAGAACTGCGTCTATATGCATCTCGGGAAATATGAGACTGAAGACCAGATAGCCGGCGCAAATGCAATAGCACGAATGGGATATGTAGATGCAAGCAAAATGTCGCTTTTCGGATGGAGCTATGGTGGCTACATGACGCTGATGGAAATGAGCGCTGACAACACTCCGTTTAAATGTGGTGTAGCAATGGCTGCCGTCACAGACTGGCGCTGGTATGACTCTATATATACAGAGCGCTTCATGCGTACTCCCGGTCAGAACGAGAAGGGCTATGAAGAGGCATCTGCAATTGCCAGAAGTCATCGCCTCAAGGGGCGCTTGCTCATCATGAGCGGCTCAAGCGACGACAACGTACACTTTTACAATACACTTAAATACACATCCAAACTCAGCTATGAAGGTCATCTCTTCGATATGATGGTCTTCACCGGCATGGATCATTCTCTCCGCACCTGCAATGCCAGGACACAACTTTATAGAAGAGTAGTTGACTTCCTGGATACAAATCTCAAGTAGGCCTACAACTCTATGAATCTTAGGATTGTTACTAAAATAAACTGACCACACATCTATATATGGAAGAATTTAGAAAGATCAATAGCATGCAACTTTATTACCTATGGCGCAATCTCGCAGTGGCGCTGATGTGCATAGGTCTGGTCATGTGCGGTTCCCACATGGTGCCGTACTACATGGCTCCGGTTGTATCGCTGATATTGAGTGCGATGCTTTATACTATGTTGTGGAATAATAGTGTCAATGGCGAACGCGGTTGTATGGTCGTCGTCGAGGCTATGCTCTATACTCTCGTATGCTATACTTTCCTCAGCATACTCTTGGTAGTCATTCAAGTGCTCGATCTCTATCACTTCCCTAATGAGATGATCTTTTTTAATGATCCTTATCTCCCCTCGCTTCTTCTCCTTCCTACGGGATTGGCTGTCACGCTGTTTGCACTTCTATTTAAAAACAGAATGCCTGCCTACAAGCGTTTCCGTATGGTCTATGGCAATACGCATGAGCGTGGCTACTTCGGCCATATAGCCAACAAGGAAATGGATATCCAATTGAGAAATCTTGCCATCGTATTCGCTGTGCTTACGGCAATAGTCTGGACCTACTATCTGAATGTATATGTAAGTATCAACCGCAACGGAAGAGACTGGTATATATTCGTCTGGATTGTAGTCATCACAGTGCTTCTCGACGAGATTTATTTCATGATTCGCTACTATAATCTCTATCTCGACCTTCAGGAGCATAATGAGATTATTACTCCGGAGGAGCTGCGCGATGTCACTGCACGCACATATCTGCGTTTTTATGTCGTTTGTGGAGAATACGTGTATTTTGACAGAAACTCCTTTGACAGACTCAATCAGGTAAAGAACGTCTGGGATACTCCATTCATCACAAAAAGAACTGTCAATGGTATTCCTACTACAGAAGTCAAAAACATAGTGGAGAAGATGACTGGCCAGAAGGGAGGCGAACTTAGATTCTTCTTCGGGCGCCACCTTGCCGGAGTGGATAAGCATTCTCTTCTCAGATATTTCTATTTCCTCGATGGAGACATCAAAGACTATCCCGACATGAATGCTGATGGAGAATGGGTGCACTTTGATGATGTGAAGAAAATCTACAGCCAGACTCCTCTTAAGATGGCTTCCAACGCCCTTAACGATATATCTCGCCTTTACACTATCATGCTCACAGAAAAACTGTATGATGAGGAAGGCAATAGAAAAAATAGAATCAAGTCGTATAAAGGAAATGTGACGTTTGCCGACGTAAGAAAGAGTCGTATTGATTTCCAGGACGATAAGTGGATTAGAATCTCTCAATTCAATAGTGATACGAGATTCTTCAAATTCAAGAAATTCTTACGTGAGGCTACTGGACGTAAAAGTAATTCCATGAGTAAGTCTGCTGGCCTTTACGATCATGAAAGCAACCGAGATGCCAACTCTTGAGACTCTTGCAGTTGTCGGTCCGACCGCCTGCGGCAAGACTCGCCGGGCAGTCCAGATTGCTTCTGCCTTCGGAGGCGAGATTATCAGTGGCGACAGCAGGCAGGTCTACCGTGGTATGGATATAGGCACAGGCAAAGACATCGGTGAATATGGTGAAATAAGACACCACCTAATCGACATTGCTGAGGCAGGGGAGAAATATAACCTCCACAGATTCCTTTCCGACTTCTCAAAAGCTAAGGAGGATATACTTGCCAGAGGTAAGCTGCCCGTTCTTTGCGGAGGTACAGGAATGTACGTGGAGTCCGCCTTGTCTGGTCTCGTCATGCCGGAAGTTGGGCGTAATGAGGCACTGAGAAAGTCTTTGGCTGATAAGACTCTTAATGAACTCACAGAGATTCTCAAGGCTTACAAGACGCTTCACAACACTACGGATGTCGACACCCGGGAGAGGGCAATCAGAGCCATAGAGATTCGACAATATTATGCCGACCATCCAGAAGAAGCTGAGGCGGCTGACAGATCATCCTCCCGACCATTGAGGAGTCTTGTCATCGGGCTCGATATCCCGCGCGACGCAAGAAGAGAGAAGATAAGCCGCCGTCTTGACGATCGACTTCAGGAAGGAATGATAGAAGAAATCAAATCTCTTATCGCCGGTGGAGTTAATCCTGATGACCTTATCTATTACGGACTGGAATATAAATTTGTCACACTCCATGTAATCGGCCAACTTTCTTATGATGAAATGAGGAAGCAGTTGGAAATTGCAATCCATCAGTTTGCCAAAAGGCAGATGACTTGGTGGAGAGGTATGGAAAAGCGTGGCATTCCTATCCACTGGCTCCCATACGACTTGGAGGATGAGGAATTTCTTGATAAAGTAAGTAATTTGCTCAAGACAATCGAAAAATAGACTAATAGTATTGCAGAAATAGAATATATTCGCTAAATTTGCAGAAAAGTCGGTTTTCCGACTATAACTGAAAAATGAACTGATAGGAAATGATACTCGCAAGTTTATTTGACGCATCGCAGTTTTTTCAATGGTTTATAGAGAATGCAAACTATCTGTTTGTATTTCTCTTCATGACCATTGAGAGCAGTTTCATCCCATTCCCGAGTGAAGTAGTAGTGCCACCGGCCGCTTATTTAGCATGTACTAATACTGGAGTAGGTGGAGATATGAATATATTTGTAGTTGTTCTGGTAGCGACATTGGGAGCACTTTGCGGAGCATTCATCAACTATTTTATAGCTCTTTGGGTTGGTCGTCCCATTGTCTATGCGTTTGCCGACAGCAAATTTGGCCATGCGTGTCTCATCGACCGCCAGAAAGTAGACAAGGCTGAGGCTTATTTCGACAAGCATGGTGCCATCTCTACATTTGTCGGCCGTCTTATTCCTGCCATTCGTCAGCTCATCTCGATCCCGGCCGGTCTCTCACGGATGAATATTGGTGTCTTCGCCATCTTCACTGCTTTGGGAGCATTGGTCTGGAATGCAATTCTGGCTACTCTCGGCTACTGGCTTTCCCTTCATGTGACGCCCGATCAGCTGTTTGAGAAGGTAGAGCAATACAATAGTTATCTGACCTACGCTGGGTATGCCCTCTTCGGAGTCTGCATACTCTATATCCTTTATAATGCTTTTAGGAAGAAAAACTACGATAACCCTAAATGAGAAAAAGAAATACGATATGAAGGTATCACCGTCGCTCCTTGCCGCAGACTTTCTCAATCTCGGTCAGGAGATAGATAAAATAAACGCTTCAGAAGCAGATTTCCTGCATCTTGACGTTATGGATGGAGTGTTCGTGCCCAATATCTCTTTTGGTTTTCCTGTGCTGCATGGCGTCGCGAAGGTATGTAAGAAGCCTCTCGATGTGCATATGATGACAGTGGAGCCGGAGAAATGGATAGGACATGTCCACGATTTGGGTGCCACTATCATGAATGTGCATCAGGAAGCATGCCTGCATCTCTATAGTACTGTCCAGCATATTCATGAGGCAGGAATGCTTGCAGGCGTCACCTTAAATCCCGCCACTCCCGTGGAGACTCTTACTGATATTATTTATGATCTTGACCTCGTGCTGATAATGTCGGTGGAACCCGGATTCGGTGGTCAGCCTTTCATCAGGCATACTCTTGAGAAGATAAGAAAACTTAAAGCACTCAGGGACGCAAGTGGTTCGAAAGCTATGATAGAGATAGATGGTGGGGTCAACGCCGATACCGGAGCTGAACTCGCGGCAGCAGGTGCCGATATATTGGTAGCTGGAAGTTATGTCTTCGGAGCACAGGATATCAATCTCGCAATTAAAAATCTTAAGTCACTATAGTTGGCTTTCAAGCTAATACCCAATACCTACAAATGTCATGAAAAAACTCTTAAGTAATTTGCTGTTGCTCTCCATTATTGGTTGCCTTACTTCCTGCCATACAGATTTGGACCCTCAGGAAGCTGGCAATTACCGTAGCCATAAGAATAAAGAAAAAAACGTGTTAAAGACCATCAGGATGAATTTTGGTGGCGACTACATATCTGAGTCAGACGAGCCCCTGCTTCGTGCTGAAGATGGCGACACTTACACCGCCATCAACGTATTCAGGACCGAAAAGGATGCAGCAGATGCCAGAGAAGAAAAATACGCCTATGGACTTTTTAAGAAGAAAGATGGCATAGACATAGATGTGCTCACCGGATATACTTATCGGTTTGAAGCTACAATATTGATAGAGCGCGAAGATAAAGTGTTTGCGGTTAATAGTTCTTATGCAGATCCCTTCAGTTACTGGACTGATAAGGAGGGTAAGACTTCTAAATTAAACTATGCGTCTGATCGCTTGGGTAAATTCAAATATACAAGCACTCACAACGGCAATCAGGTAGCAGACGATATGCGAGAGTATTTCCGTCAACTCGCTGTAGGCACTACACATGTAGATACGGGAGGCGAATTGGAATCGGAAGCACAAGGGTATATCAGCTATGCAGCCGTATCATATCCTCGCATAAAAAGATTCTATGGCGGTGTGTCTACTTTCGATCCAGGCATTGCTCAGGCAGTGGAAATTCCAATGGCATATAAGTGCTTTGGATTAAAGATTGAAGTAGTTGGTCTTCCTTCAGGATATGTGACCGTGAAAGATATTTCCAAGAAAAGTAATAATGTTGATAAAGAACCACGTGAACGTCTGGTTTTCCCAAAAGGTTTACAACTATCTAATGATGGAACCAAAGAATGGGAAGGATTATATTCAATGAATAATCTTCTTGCAGAGTCTGAGACTTTCACACTGCGTTTCACATGGCATAAAGGTGGTGACGTTACAGAGAATTTCAGTACAGAGGTGACTGTCAAGCCTAAGACAAGAAAAATACTGCGACTGAACATCAATGGGTCTCCCAACTATGAGACAAAGGGAAATATATCATTTAGTATGGAATCAGAAGCCCTTACTGATGAAATTCAGGACGCGACCCATGATTTCTGATAATATCATTTGTTGGAGGAGCGACGTGCCGGACGCGCAAAGAATTGATGGAAGATGCTGTTGGATGTAATCACTCTCTCACGGTTCTCGACATCATGAAGAAGGCGGTCGCGATCCTCTTTAGTAGAGGATTCTTCCGGATGAGCCATGTGTCCTATCATCAGGAGTACGAGAGCCATTGCCATCAATAGAACTACTACGAGTGATATTTTAAGAAAAGTAATCATAATGTAAACGTGTTTTAAATTGAGGAGGTAAATAAGTATTAAATTAAAAACTATATCAAAACTTAAGTAAACTTGAAACTTTAACCATTAAAAACTCAGGAGGTGATCGGAACCTGTATACTTCAGAAGGCTCGATTCTCGCGTCTCTCTCTCTCTGGCATTGCCAAGCGCAAAGGTCTTGATATCTTTACAACATATTAAAGAGGTATAGGGTTCATTTTTAGAAAATTTAAAAAAAAATTGTAATTTGTTAAACCATTAAAACGCCAAAACGTTTTAAGTATGAATCCGCAAGGGAATTCACTCCACCGCCCCA
>CAZIAX010000037.1:0-17071 GCA_964537745.1 uncultured Sangeribacter sp. | reverse complement strand
AGCCCCTACTGCGTAGCCGTGGAACGGAGGCGTCTCGCCTCCGCCGTGCCGACTTAAGGTAACTTCCTCAAAAGAATTTGCCGAAGGCACAAACTCCGTTGCGAGATCCATGCATCGACAAATGCACCCGGTACACCCATGCCGTCAGTATGGAGGCCCAAACGTCGCCCCCTGACGTCCATGCCCATACCATGCATATATGCGTGCCGCTTCCCGACTGAGTAGCAGAGAGGTCATTATGCGCCCCATGCTCAGATGAGATGCGACCCTGCATCGCCGGTCTTTGCCTTGCGTCACCATTCGCCGAACGGTTGATGCCAAGCCAAAGCTCCCGACACGTCCTTGCACTGGATACAGAGTATCGACCCAGACGGCCGCGACATGACCGAATTCGCCGCCCTATACTCTCCCCGCCATAGGTGACGGGGCATGGAGCCCCGGCTTCCCAGCCGGCCCCACTTGGTTCTTGACCCTTGACTCTTGACCCTTTGCCGAAGGCACCTGGTTCTTGACTCTTGGTTCTTGACCCTTAAATTTGTTATGAAATCTATCCACATCTACATATCCCAAGGCCTGCATCGAAGATCACCACCTCGATGCAGGCCTTTTTTGTTTAAAGATGCATAGTCAACCCAACACTGTCCCATGCGGCTCGTCCGCAATCTGAAGACTGAAGACTGAAGACTGAAGACTCAACCTCCCCCAGCGTGATGCCACAGAGACATTCCAGAGCCCATAAATCAATCAATATTTGCTTTTTCAATAATTTATAGTTACCTTTGTATTCTCAAACACAACAATTCATTATGTTTCGGAAAGCATTACTCTTTTTGTCGGCTTTAATTCCAGTCGCCACGCAGGCTCAGACCCAACTCTCGGTAGAGGAGGTGGCGGCAATGTCTTCTCCTGTCTCATACCGCGAGATCGGTATACATGACCCGTCGATATATTTCAGCCCTGACGACTCCCAATACTACATCATGGGCTCTCATATCGGGTTTGCCAAAACTTCCGATATGCTCAATATGACCAATCTTGGCAACAAAAGCGTATACACCACCAATTACGCTCAAGAGTTCAAGTCCTCTCCCGAGCATACCGTCCAGGTGACTCGCGACGGTGTGACCACGACTGAGACCCTACATTCCTTCGATGCCGGCGCTTTCTGCGCCACCTATGCCGGCATCAAAGTCGGTGACCGTCTACCGACAACAGAAGCCAATTGGATTTCCGGCGATCAATGGGCCCCGGATGTAATCTATAATCCCAATATGGGAAAATGGTGCATGTATCTCTCCCTCAACGGCGACTACTGGGCTTCGACTATCGTAATGCTTACATCCGACTCTCCCGCAGGGCCTTTCGCTTATCAGGCACCGATTGTCTGCGGAGGTTTCAACGGTCAGACATATTCCGGCAAGAGTGTCTCTTACAAAGATACTGACCTCGAGTTGGTTCTCGGTCCTCTCGATGAGCTTCCATCCCGATACAAAACTTCCGCTTGGGGCAACCTCTGGCCTAACTGCATCGACCCCTGCGTTTTCTTCGATGACGATAATCAACTTTGGATGGTCTACGGTTCCTGGTCGGGCGGCATCTTCATCCTCAAACTCGACAATAATACCGGCCTCCGTGACTATACCTATACTTACCCCTCCCAAACATACAACGGTACAGCTCCCAATGGCGCCTCCTTCATAGGATATACCAGTGACCCATATTTCGGAAAACTTATTGCCGGAGGTTGCTACGTCTCCGGTGAAGGTGCTTATGTTCAGAAGATAGGGGAGTACTACTATCTTTTTGTGACTTACGGAGGCCTGGCGCCCGACGGCGGATATGAGATGAGAATTTTCCGCTCCGCAAATCCGGATGGTCCATACGCAGATGCTACCTCAGCTTCTGCCAAGTACACTAAATATGCATTGAATTTCGGTCCAAACTCCACTACCAACAGAGGTCAGAAACTTATCGGCGCCATGAACGATTGGGGCACAATGACTGTGGGTGAGTGTGCCGAAGGTCACAATTCGGCCATAACAGATGCTGACGGGGATGCCTTTGTGGTTTACCACACGAAATTCAACAACGGCACCGAAGGATTTCAGGTAAGGATTCGCCAACTCTTTGTCAACGAAAGAGGTTGGCTGGTGGCCTCACCATTCCGTTTCACTGGCAAACAGACCCGCCAGACCGACATCGAAAGCCGCCAACTATTTACTCCCGAAGAAATTGCAGGTACCTATCAATTACTGATCCATCCCTACAAACTCAACCATAAAAAAATGGCTGAGGCCACCCCTGTGACAGTGACTCTCTCTGCCGATGGGAAAATCACAGGAGATTACTCAGGCACTTGGGCCTACTCTGAGGAGGGAAAATCATACGTGAATCTGAGACTCGCCAACTATACTTACTATGGCGTGGCTCTCTCGCAGAATGTAGATGGTTATGCCGACATGCCTGCAATATGCTTCTCTCTGGTCGGAAACAACGGTGTCCCGGTATGGCTTTATAAATTGACTCCCAAGGCCGCTATTGCGGAAGCTTATCATAAGATACTTACCGATTTTATCGGTGGAAATAATTCTTCGATTAAGAATGATGCGCCACAAGTAGACAATGTAGTCATCAAGTATGAGGCACGCAATGCTCTCACTGGTGAACTTGAGCCGGAAACCCTTTCCGAAGATGGACATTTCACACCGACTGCCGATGGACATGCCATCACAATCTCCGCACGGCTTGAGTCTGGAAACTATGTGTTGAACCTCGGACCATACACTCGACAGACCCGCAGTGAAAACTATGTGCCTCAGACGAATGTCTACTATCCCGTCTCGCAACAGAAGAATCTTAATGCCGGTTGGTGGAGCAATTTCTCAGTGGAGAATTATGAACTGCAGCAAGGCGATGAGGCTGAGTTCCATTTCTACAATTACTCTGATATGACCGACAACTGGCACAACTGGGCTCTCTACGGAGCAAGCACTACCCACGGAGCAAGCGGCTACAGAGAATATTTCGGAGTACGCTGCGACAACTGGGATAATACTACCGGGAGCAACAACGGCTGCAGTAGCAATTTTAACTGGGATAACTTCAAAAGCGACATGAACGCTTCGTTGGTAGACATGCACGTTGAGTATAACGACGCCGGGACTTTCTCTATGAACTCGGTAATCACTACCTCTTCCGGTCAAAAATATGACTATGCGTATACCAAAGCCATTGATGGCAAACCAGAAAAGATAACCCTCTTCTTTGTCAATGAGAAGTCATATATTGATGGCAGTGAGCTCGAAAATGGGGTGGAGGATATCTATCTCGACTCGCGCCCTTTCGACAATAAGACTTATAACGTATGGGGTCAGGAAGTTGACTCCAACTACAAGGGCATTGTAATCCGCAACGGCCGCAAGCTAATCCAACACTAATCTATTATGAAGATACTCTTGACTGGCGCTTCCGGAATGCTTGGAGGATACCTTCTTCCAATTTTGAAAGTGGAGGATAATGTCGTGACGACACTTCAGCGAAACAGCGCTGACATTACCTGCGATTTGACGAAAGACGTTCCCGATTTCGGGCAAAAGAGCTTCGACCTCGTTGTCCATGCCGCTGGCTCTCACGAGGAAGTCGATGCCCTGGCTCTGAATCTCGAAGGCACTGAAAGACTTCTCAAGGCTCTTGAAGCCAATCCTCCTAAGGAGTTTGTCTACGTGTCGAGTTGGGAAGTATATAGCCCCGACTCGGGTGAGGATGTTAAGGAAGACCATCAACTTTGGGCTGCCACAAAAGTAGGACAGTCGAAAGCGCGTGCTGAAGAAATCGTACGAAAATGGTGTGCCGAACGCGATGTTCTACTGACAATCCTACGTCCGGCTCGCATGATGGGTAAAGGCATCAAGGGGGAAATGAAAACCCTCTTCAACGATGTCGTCAAAAGCCGCTATATCCACGTCCGCGACAATGACGCGCGACTAAGCCTTGTATGCGCATCGGATGTAGCCAATGCCATAAGCCGGCTGCATTCCATAGGTGGCACCTACAATGTGGCTGACGGCAAAGGAGCCAAGTGGATAGAATTGGCGGAGGCAATGAGTGCCAATTGTGGCGCGATGAAGCGCCAGACATTCTTGCCTAAGAAATGGGCTGATGCGGCATGGAAAGTTGCCTCCTGGCTCCCACCGGTCAGGGCCTCTCTGGCTCCAGAAGTCCTCGCTCGCAGAAGCAAGACCCTCATACTCACCAACGAAGCTATAAAGAATGTCTTGCCAGAGTGGAATCCATATCCCACCATCGACGTGATAAGCCGAGAGAATAAAGACTATCCCTACATTGATTAATTGAAGATGGGAAAAATAAAGAATATTATTGATGCGGTTGCTTCCTATGGGAAGGTGATGCTGCTTTCCAAAAAACCATCGCCTGCAGGTTCTCCAAAAAAGGAGCGTCTCATAATAATGGGCAATGGACCCTCCCTGAGAGATACGATCGCTAATCACTCGGATATCCTGAAGCAGTCGAAGACACTTGCGGTAAACTTCGCGGCAAATGCCGACAGCTATTCTCTTCTGAAGCCCAATATCTATGTCGTTGCCGACCCTCACTTCTTCCGGACGGAGTCTGATGGAAAGTCATCAGATCCAAACGTAGTGAGACTTTGGGATAATATTGCCTCTACCGATTGGCCAATGACCTTGTATGTCCCATGTAAGGCAAAGGTCCCGGATGCAATCCATGATAATAGCCATATTACGGTGAAGAAATACAATCTCACACCTGGAGAAGGCATGCAAGCACTCGTGCATCCACTATATCGGAAAGGACTTGCTATGCCACGCCCGCGCAACGTGCTAATTGCTTCCATTATGATTGCACTGCGTGAGGGATATCGGGATATCGACATTGTAGGAGCCGACCATACATGGAGCCGAGACCTGTGGGTCGACGATAAGAACCGTGTCATCTCCGTGCAGAAGCATTTCTATAAGGACAATGACAAGGAGTTTGAACGCGTGGCACAAGAGTATGCCGGCTACCACCTTCATGATATCCTCAATAGTCTTACGATAGCCTTTCGCTCTTATCATCAGATAGCCGACTACGCGGCTTCGATAGGAGCGAAGATAACCAATTGCACACCAGGAAGCTTTATCGATGCATTCCCACGTGCTCAACTTGAATGATAATGAACGATAGAATAAAGTCAAAATGGGAAGGCCTGTTGGCACTCTCTCCGATGGTGGTCTTCCTTGTCCTTTATGTTGTGGTCTCCGCATTGATTGGAGATTTCTATAAGATACCCATTTCAGTAGCCCTTCTTGTAGCCTCTATGTGGGCGATTGTCATCTTCAGGGGGATTCCCTTGAAGGAGCGCATAGAGACATTCTCAAAGGCTGCCGCCAACAGCGACATTATCTATATGATATGGATCTTTGTGCTTGCCGGGGCTTTCGCCTCCGTGGCCAAGGCTATTGGGTCTGTGGATGCGACGGTGACTTTCACACTCAATCTTTTCCCACATGAGTATATAGTACCGACCCTCTTTATAGCGGCATGTCTGATATCCTTTTCCATAGGCACATCTGTCGGAACAGTAGTGGCTTTGACTCCATTAGCTGCCCAACTGGCCTCCACCGAGGGTGGAAATATCGCTTTCTTTGTGGGTGTTGTGCTTGGCGGAGCATTCTTCGGTGACAACCTCTCGTTTATTTCCGACACGACAATTGCCGCTACTCGCTCCCAGGGGTGTTCGATGCAGGATAAGTTTAAGGTCAACCTATGGATTGCGCTCCCCGCTGCGATCGTGACGTTGTTGAGCTACATTATTTTTGTGCCGGAGGTCACTATAGCGGATGTCCCGGAATCGGCAGATCCGTGGCTTATGCTTCCTTATCTCGTGGTAATAGTGACGGCGGTCTGTGGCATCAATGTGACAGTTGTCTTGACGGCAGGGATAGCTTGCGCTGTGCTTTTGGGTCTTTTTAAAGGTGTCAGCCTGCTTGATATGGCAGGTTTTGCGGGCACTGGCATAGACGGTATGGGCGACCTTATCATAGTGACGCTTCTTGCTTCAGGAATGCTTGGAGTGATAAAAGCATGCGGTGGAATTGACTATATTCTCAGAGTGATGACCGCAAGAATTTCAGGCCTCAGGGGTGCCCAGGCCACTTTGGCAGTGCTTGTGGGCATTGTCAACCTCTGCACAGCCAACAATACAGTTGCCATTATCACTGTCGGCGGTCTCTCAAAAGATATATCACAGCGTTTTGGAGTCGACTCCCGTAAGAGTGCCTCGCTTCTTGACTCTGCCTCCTGCGTGATTCAGTGTCTTATCCCTTATGGAGCCCAAACCCTGCTAGCAACTTCGCTGGCTGGAATCTCACCGGCTGCCCCGTTCCCCTATCTCTACTATCCATGGGCCCTTGCCCTTACTCTTGCCCTCTCAATAATCTTCCTCTTTCCTCGACGCTATTCAAGCCGTCTTAATAATTAAGACACGCAGAAAAAAGTATAAATATTTGCGTGAATCAAACACATTTATTAATTTTGTGTTTGATTTACGCAAATAATTTTTTTATGAGTTATACGTATGAATATCCCCATGCCGCAATCACTGCTGATTGCGTCATCTACGGTTTTGATGGTGAACATCTTAAGATCCTTCTTATCGAACGAGGAGTAGAACCCTATAAAGGAATGTGGGCACTCCCGGGAGGATTCATGAGAATGGATGAGACAATTGAAGAGACCGCCCGGCGAGAACTTTTTGAGGAGACTGGGCTTAAGGATGTCTTCATGTCGCAGTTCAAGATGTTTAGTACAGTCGACCGTGACCCTCGGGAGAGGGTCGTCACAGTTGTCTTTACAGCACTTGTCCGTCCGGAAGACTATGTGCTTGTCGCAGGCGACGACGCATCCAACGCATTATGGTTTGATGAGCGCCATCTGCCTCCTTTGGCTTTCGATCATGCTGAGATTATAGATGAGGCCCATAAATATCTGGAAGAAATGCTCCGGCTAAAGCCGATTGCCTTCGAACTTCTGAATAAGACCTTCTCCATGGGTGAGCTTCAGAGAGTCTATGAGGAAATCAACCGTACTTCCTACGACCGACGCAACTTCCAGCGCAAGGCGCTTCAGAGCGGACTTCTTGAGGAAGTGGAGGAAAGTGAGCCAAATGTGGCGGCTGACAGTGACGTATGTATGTGCTGCGAGCCGGAGGCGATGGCAACTCGCCGCCTTGAAAGACCGGCCAGAATTTCACGGCCCGGAAGAAAACCAAATAAAATGTTTACCTTTTTGGGTAAGTTGGTATCTAAAGACAGAGCGGATGATTCCGACTCGTCTATCAGGGATATCTTCGACTACTGACAGCCACTCAGATGCCGACACTGAAACGCCACTGACTTACGATTCGACTCTTCCACTGACTTACTGAATAATTTATTCTAAATGCTATTATGAAGACAACTGTATTCAATCTCATCGTCCTCGACGAAAGCGGCTCAATGAGCCATCTCACGGAACAGACTATTTCCGGATGCAATGAAACGATCAACGTGGCAAAAAGCCAGGCAGAGAAAAACGGCGACGTATTCCGCAGCCTTATGTCGGTCTACGCCTTCCAGGATGGAGGCCCCGTAAAGTCGCGCTACATCATGAAGAATGAGGATGTGCTTAAGGCTCGCCACATCTCCGACGAAGATTACCGTCCCTGGGGCAATACTCCTCTGCTTGACGCCGTAGGCTCTACTTTGACTGAGCTGAAGACTGTGGCTGCCACACATGAAGACGCTACCGGCGTAATCACTATCATCACTGACGGGATGGAGAATTCCTCTACCCATTACACCTGGCAGGATGTGGCAAATCTCATCAGCCAGTTCAAGGAGATGGGCTGGACTGTCAACCTTATAGGCGCCAATATCGACGTCGACGCGATGGCCAACAGAATGAATATCGACAACCGAATGGCATTCAAGGCCTCAAAGCAGGGCTCCGCCGCCATGTGGAAGACATTCCATGAAAGCACTCACGAGAATATGGAATGCTATGCTCAAGAATCACGCTGCATGGCTGATGTGGATGCCCGAATCATGAGCCGAAAGTCACGTTCGAAAGGTTTCTTCCGCCGTTAAGACACTCACAGCACCACAGACTGTATTCCCTCACAGCTAATTGATATATCGGGTGACTCCTGCTTCGCGGAAGTCATCCGAAGTCTTTTTGTCTGCCCCGACGAGAATTGTCAGAAGAGGAAACGCTTTGGCTGTCGGAAGGTCGTCGGTATGGTCGGTCAGAAAAGACTCGAGGCGAAGATGCTCAGATTCCAGCAGATGCTCGATGGCCTCGTGCTTGGCCTCTCGGTTCAACTCCCTATAGTCAGATAGACTGTCTGTGAATTGAGTAGCCAACGCCCCGTCATATCCAAGAGCCCGGCAGATGTGCGCCGCATATTCCTCGGCAGCCGCGGTGGCTATATAGGTGAGACATCCACGCTCCCTGCGCGATGTGATGTAGTCTGTCACCGAACGGTTGACATTTTCCAGCATCCTGCTTGCCAGTCCTTCCCAGTCTGATTCTTCTAAGTGAGCTCGGGCCGCTTTTGTGAGATGCCACTTCATAGTATGGTGGCTTGTCAGTCTCAAGCTGCGCAGTCCAGTCCACCAAAGGCTGCCGATGGCTGAGCCATACGCCCCTCGCTTCACGAGAAGCCCTGGCAGTCTTCGCATGAATATGTGCATGGAGTTCCCAGTGATGAGGGTTCCGTCCAGATCAACAAAAGTCACGCCTCTGAGCGTCTCTTTTGGGGTGTCTTGTAGTCGTCCGACCATGGAAATCTTATTAAGGTGTTATTTCTATATATGGTATAAGTCGCTTTTATCCGAGGATTGTCGGTGGTCTCAGTTAAGACAGCTATTCTTATCCTTGTCTCCGGATTAGTTTTTCTAAACGTCTCCGTGATGGCAAATAGTGTGTCGCCACTGTCTATGGCGTCATCGATCACCAGAATATTAGGCTCTGTGTTAAGAGTCAACACTGCGGCAAGACCATCGGGAATCTCAATATCATTTAAATCCAACGTCTCCCTGCTCGTCTTTCTCATAGCGAGCAAGGTTGCCTCAGCCTTACGCATGGCATCAAGCACAGGATAAGGGAGAAGTTTGAGTATTCTGCTCAGTGCTCCTTTCTTGTGCTTGGTTGTTGGTCGCTGACGCGTCACGTCATACCTTGACGCATACATGGTCTTTGGGAAATGACGAAGAAATGCGTCGCACACGTAGCTGCCACCGCGCCTTACGCCTACGATGGCATCATACTGGCCTCGTGAGCTTTTTTCTACTGCACACGCAAGTTTTTCTGCATGCGCGTCGAGGCCTTCCGGAGTTAGCGTGACAACTTGCATATCAGTCTAATTGCCGGCATCCCCAGATAGGAGAGTAGGGCGCCGAGTTTATTCTTTAGTCTTGTCTTCCCGTCGGTCAGTTCGCTAAGCCTCTGCTGCTTGATTACGTCAAGACATCTCCTCCTTTGTTCGGGTCTATTGATACCATGACGCGTCATCTCTATGAGCATGTTGAAGTGTGCTGAGAATCTTCGGTCCTGAGCCGCACGGAGTAGGGCAGGAGAGCGGTGCTCCATGTGCTCTACCATTCGGTCGGTCACATCAAGCACGTCCAGCCGAGCATCGCTCCAAGTGTTGATAAAGCTTCCCGGCGTGTCGCGGTAGAAATATACTATTCGGTCGAGGATGCAGACTTTGTCAGTGCGTTCGAAAGCCTGATAAAATAGGTCAAGGTCTTCATAGCGGCAGTTGCGGAAGCGCAGAGGTCGTTCCCCTTTGAAGACTGAGTTATGAAATAGCATCCCCCATGGATTGTTGAGTATTTTCTTCTGATATAGTCCTATAAGTATGGCTATGTCGGAAGTGACGGTCATTGATTGGCCATCACCTGTCGGCAATTTTGGAGGAATACCACGCTCGTATCCTCCGGCTACGATTCCTGCTCCGCTTTTGCGGGCTGCGCGCATCATTACCTCCAGCGCATCAGTCGGCATGATGTCGTCGGCATCCATAAATGCGAGCCATTCCCCGTTGGCCTGCTCTATGCCACGGTTGCGGGCTGCAGACACCCCGCCATTCTCTTGTCTGATGAGCCGAAACCGACAATCCCTTTTGCATAGCTCGCTGCATATATCCGCACTCCCGTCAGATGATCCGTCGTCGACTAAAATGGCCTCGAAGTCAGTATATGTCTGTGCCTGCAGCGATGCAAGAGCATCGCGCAGCCACTCCTCGGCATTATACACAGGAATTATCACCGAAATCATTTCCATAGGCGTAGTTTATGCAACAAAGTTAGCAATTTATTGTGGAAATGCCAAATAAAAAATAGGATTGCGTGATGGCGCAATCCTATTATATTTCTTAGTTGTGGTCTTTATTAGAGTTCAGGCTCTTCTACGAAATCGTCTTTGCCTACTCCGCAGACGGGGCATACCCAATCGTTGGGGATATCTTCAAAAGCTGTTCCGGGTGCGATGCCGCTGTCGGGATCGCCTACTGCTGGATCATAAATCCAGTCGCATACTTCGCATCTGTATTTTTTCATAGTCAGATAAATTTAAAGGGTTTCTAATTCTTTTCTCACTATTCTAAACTATGGAGCCCCCTATTTGGTTTAATATATAGATAAAATTTTTAACCCCTGTGGCCCCCATAAGCCCATAAACTAATAACCCCATAACCCTATAAACCCATTATGGACAAATATCAAGAAGTGATCAATGCCTCGAAGGTGACAGGCGATGATGAAGTCGTAAAAGCTGAAGTAAAGAAAATCACTGACGAAGCCGGCAAATACGCTTCTAAGGAAGTATATGAATTCCTTTTGAACTCAATAGATCTCACTACTCTTGCTACTGAAGACAGTGTCAAAAGCGTAGTGGCTTTTACTGAGAAGGTCAATAGCTTTGACAGCGACTATCCTCAGTATAAGAATGTGGCTGCCATCTGCGTCTATTCCAACTTCGCAGAGGTTGTGCGCAACACTCTCGACGTCCCCGGCGTAGATGTGGCCGTCGTGGCGGGTTGTTTCCCCAGTGCTCAGACCTTCATAGAAGTTAAGGTGGCCGATGTGGCCATGGCTGTCCTCGGAGGTGCTGATGAAGTCGACATCGTCTTCCCAGTAGGAATGTACAAAGATGGCGACTATGAGGGCCTTTGCGATGAAATCATCGAGATGAAGCGTGCCGCCAGAGGCGCAAAGCTCAAAGTCATCCTGGAGACAGGACTTCTCAAGACCGCAGAGGATATCCGCAGAG
This sequence comes from uncultured Sangeribacter sp., assembly GCA_964537745.1. Lineage (GTDB taxonomy): Bacteria > Bacteroidota > Bacteroidia > Bacteroidales > Muribaculaceae > Lepagella. Next base: position 5,737 of record CAZIAX010000037.1, on the reverse strand, counting down.
CATCCGTGCTTTCTCTATATAGCGAAGCCGACTTCCTTAAGACTTCCACCGGCAAGATTTATCCCGGAGCAAGCCTTGAGGCAGCTTGGGTGATGTGCCAGTGTATAAAGGAATATTATCAGACTACGGGTCGCAAGGTCGGATTCAAGTGCTCCGGCGGCATACGCACCACAGAGGAGGCTCTGAAATATTATGCAATCGTCAAGGAAGTGCTTGGCGACGAATGGTTGACTCACGATCTCTTCCGCATCGGTGCAAGCTCGCTGGCCAACACCGTACTCTCAAGCCTTGAGGGCACAGAAGTGAAATATTTCTGATTATTTTGAATACAGATTGCATATATAAAGCATAGAAGCCCCATTTATAAGGTATTAACGGACATTTTCTTGAAAAATGTCCGTTTTTCTGTAGTTGGCATTTGGTAATATTGAAAATAGTGATTAACTTTGCAGTCCCGACACCAGACATATATTAAAGCCTTTTTTATTATATCTCTGTTTGTCACGGTGGATGAGCCTATGGCTCTGTTGATACATAACTGACATTTATAAAAACTGAATAAATATGTTGCCTAACACAGATGTCATCACGAAAGATAGCGTGGTGGTAAGATTTTCAGGAGACTCCGGCGACGGTATGCAGCTCGCTGGTAATATTTTCTCCAATGTAAGTGCCGGCGAGGGAAACACTATCTCCACTTTCCCTGACTATCCGGCAGAAATCCGTGCTCCGCAGGGCTCGCTTAGCGGGGTCAGTGGCTTTCAGGTGCACATTGGTAAGGGCGTCCACACCCCTGGGGATGCCGCTGATGTTCTCGTAGCTATGAATCCGGCTGCTCTGAAGACAAATCTACGTTACCTCAAAAAAGGTGGCATTATCATCTGCGACAGTGACACGTTCCGTCCTGCCGACCTAAAGAAGGCAGAGTATGCCACTGATGATCCGGTCTCTGAGCTTGGTATTGATCCAGAGCATATCATGCTCGTCCCTATGACCACACTGCTCAAAAATGCACTCGCAGACTCCGGAATGGACCAAAAGGCAATGATGAAGTGCAAGAATATGCTTGCGCTCGGCATAGTCTGCTGGCTTTTCGACCGTCCGGTGGAAAGCGTTCTCCATAAACTCAAGGCTAAGTTTGCCAAGAAGCCTGCTGTATACGAAGCGAATGCGAAAGTGGTGCAGGCTGGTTGGGACTACGGTCATAACACTCATGCCTCAATGTCGACTTACCGCATTGAGACTGAGGCTGTCCGCCCGGGTGTCTACACTGATGTCAACGGCAACACAGCCACCGCTTGGGGTCTCATAATGGCATCAGAGAAGAGCGGTCTTCCACTCTTCCTCGGTAGCTATCCTATCACTCCTGCCACTGATATCCTTCATGAACTCGCCAAACGCAAAGACCTCGGCGTGAAGGCATGCCAGATGGAAGACGAGATAGCCGGCGTCTGCTCCGCTATTGGCGCCTCCTATGCAGGAAACCTTGCCGTGACTTCCACTTCCGGACCTGGTTTGGCTCTTAAGAGCGAGGGTATTGGCCTCGCTGTGATGGCAGAGCTTCCTCTCGTGGTCATCGACGTTCAGCGTGGAGGCCCATCTACAGGTCTGCCTACCAAAACAGAGCAGACCGATCTCATGCAGGCTCTTTATGGCCGCAACGGTGAGTCCCCCCTCTGCGTGGTTGCCGCTGCAAGCCCTACCGACTGCTTCACCATGGCTTTCGAGGCTGCCCGCATAGCCCTTGAGCACATGACACCTGTCATTCTTCTTACCGATGCTTTCATCGCCAATGGCTCAAGCGCGTGGCGCGTGCCCGAAGAGGAGGATTACCCTGCTATCAAGGTGCCGTTCGTAAGCAGTAAGATGGTTGAGGATGGTTGGACTCCTTATATGAGAAATGATGGGAATCTCGTGAGATACTGGGCCATTCCCGGCATGCCGGGCGCGATGCACCGTGTCGGTGGTCTGGAAAAAGACTCAAAGACAAGTGTAATTTCTACCGATGGCGCCAACCACGAGAAGATGGTGCTTACACGCCGCCAGAAAGTTGCAAATATTGCCAATGATATTCCTTTGCTCCAGATTCAGGGCGACAAGGATGCAGATACCCTACTCATCGGTTGGGGTGGCACCTATGGCCACATGCTCACTGCTTGCGAGGAGCTCAACCGCGATGGCCATCCTGTGGCTTTGGCACAGTTCCGCTACATCAATCCCCTTCCAGCCAACGCTCTTGACGAAATCAAGAAATATAATAACGTCATCGTGGCTGAGCTTAATACCGGTATGTTTGCCGACTATCTGCAGCAGAAACTCCCTGGCGTCGAGATCAAGCGCATAAACAAGATCGAAGGCCAGCCGTTTATGGTGTCGGAGATTGTAGAAGGTACTCTCAAGCATATGAATGAAAAATAATCCGCAGACAACAATGGAAAACAATAACTGCACATTCGCCCCCGGCGATTTCAAAAACGGGGCAAGCGTCCGCTGGTGTCCCGGATGTGGAGACCACGCTATTCTCAATACCCTTCATAAGGCAATGGCTCGCGTCGGTATCGCTCCCAAAGATACAGTGGTGGTCAGCGGTATCGGATGCTCATCGCGCCTTCCTTATTATATGAATACTTATGGCATGCATACTATCCACGGGCGTGCGGCTGCCATTGCAACTGGCGTGAAGACCTCACGTCCTGAACTGACCGTATGGCAGATTTCTGGAGATGGCGACGGCCTTGCCATTGGCGGCAACCACTTCATCCATGCCGTTCGCCGCAACGTGGACATCAATATGCTCCTGCTTAACAATAAGATATATGGTCTGACCAAGGGACAGTACAGCCCGACGTCTGACCGCGGCACAGTGTCCAAGTCAAGTCCTTACGGCACAACCGAAGACCCCTTTATCCCTGCTGAGCTTTGCTTCGGTGCACGTGGCAACTTCTTTGCCCGTTCATTCGATGTCGGCTTAGACATCAGTGTCGACGTGATGGAGGCAGCTGCCCGCCATAAAGGTGCATCTGTAGTGGAAATCCTCCAAAACTGTGTGATATTCAATAATGGAATACACGCTAATATCGTAGATAAAGAAGTGCGCGACGACCACACCATCTATCTCCGTCATGGAGAGAAGATGCTCTTCGGCAAGAACCACGATAAAGGCCTCGTGCAAGATGGCTTCAACGTCAAGGCCGTGATCATCGGCGAAGACGGCTATACTATTGACGATGTCCTCGTCCACGACGCTCACTGCGAGAGCAACTTCCTTCAGCAGCAGCTCGCGATGATGGACGGCCACTCTCTGCCGCTTGCACTCGGCGTCATCCGTGACTATTCAGCTCCGACATATGAGGCTGAGGTCGCTGCCCAGGTAGAGGAAGTGAAGAGCAAGAAGAATTTCTCCTCCCTCCGCGACATGGTGCTCAAGACCACTGACACCTGGACCGTAGAATAATTTAGGTTTTAAACTTTGAATTTAGAATATAGATTTTGAATTTCTCAGCTCATAGAGCTGTTATCGTGTCGAACCCCATGCGTCAGTCTGGGGTTTCTTGTAGATGGCCGGAGGGCAGAGAGAGGCGATTTGAGATATTTGAGGTTAAAAATTGAAGAAAAATTGGAGTTTTCAGACAAATACTGCCTTTTTTAATGCACATACATCAAAAATATGTGCAATTTTTGCCAAAAAATTTCGCTATATGGATTTTTTTAATTAGTTTTGCAGTCTAAAACGACAACTATACAATTTTTTTAAACTCAAAACTAAGAAGATTATGTCTGATATCGAAAACAAAGTGAAGGCTATCATCGTCGAAAAGCTCACTGTAGACGAAAACGAAGTAACTCCCGAAGCTGGATTCAGCACTGACCTCGGCGCTGACTCTCTCGACACTGTTGAGCTCATCATGGAGTTCGAGAAAGTGTTCGGAATCACTATCCCAGACGAGGACGCTGAGAAGATCTCTACTGTAGGCGACGCTATCGAATATATCGAGGCTCACGTTTAATCACGACAACACCCCACATTTCTCTCAAGATATCTTAGGTTTTCTCCTCCCACATGAGGAGAAAACCACATCTTGAGGACGCATCATGTGAAGAATATGGAATTAAAAAGAGTTGTAATTACGGGCCTCGGAGCCCTCACTCCCATCGGCAACGACGTTGCGACCGCTTGGGAAAACGCCAAGAAAGGTGTCAGCGGTGCTGGCCCTATAACACACTTTGACGCATCCCTCTTCAAGACACAGTTCGCCTGTGAGGTGAAGGATTTCAATCCCGCCGATCATTTCGACCGAAAGAAGGCGCGTCAGCTCGACCTCTACGCTATGTACGCTCTCACTGCTGCCGACGAGGCTATCAAGGACGCTGGCCTTGAAGATGAAAACCTCGACAAGAACCGCATCGGTGTGATTTTTGCTGCCGGCATCGGCGGCCTGCATACATTCGAGGAGGAAGCCGGCTATTATGCCATGAATAAGGAGAACGGTCCGAAATACAATCCTTTCTTTATTCCCAAGATGATTGCCGACATCGCTGCCGGACAGATTTCGATCGACCATGGTTTCCGTGGCCCCAACTTCGCCACTGTCTCGGCTTGCGCATCTTCTAACAATGCCCTTATCGACGCTTTCAATTACGTTCGCCTCGGCATGGCCGACGCTATCGTGGCTGGCGGTGCAGAAGCTGCTGTCTACCCTGCCGGTGTAGGCGGTTTCAATTCGATGAAGGCTCTTTCTACCCGCAACGATGACCCCACTAAGGCTTCCCGCCCAATGAGTGGTTCTCGCGATGGTTTCGTCATCGGTGAAGGCGCTGCTGCACTTGTGCTCGAGGAGCTTGAGCATGCTAAGGCACGCGGTGCAAAAATTTATGCTGAAGTCGCAGGTGGCGGTATGAGCGCTGATGCCTACCACATTACGGCTACTCATCCCGAAGGACTCGGAGCTACTCTCGTCATGGAGAACGCTCTCCGCGACGCAGGTATGAAGCCCGAGGATATCGACTACATCAACCTCCACGGCACTTCCACTCCTGTCGGCGACGTCAGCGAGGCCAAGGCAGTGAAGAAAGTATTCGGCGACCACGCCTATAAGCTCAACCTCAGCTCTACCAAGTCTATGACTGGTCACCTTCTCGGTGCCGCTGGTGCGCTCGAGGCAATCTTTACTGTAAAGGCAGTCACCGACAACATCGTGCCTCCCACAATCAACCACGAGGAAGGAGACAACGATCCCGAAATCGACTACGACATGAACTGGACCTTCAACAAGGCTCAGGAGCGTGAGATCAATGCGGCGCTCTCCAATACATTCGGTTTTGGCGGCCATAACGCAGCTCTCATCATCAAGAAATACAAGGAGTAATTATTCCACCTTTGGTTTCGGTGGACGCGTGTCCATATAATGGGCCGCTCTCATCATCAAGAAATACAAAGAGTAATAATTCAAGAAAACATAAAGGCGGCTTCAAGTTCAGCTTGGAGCCGCTTTTTGATTTTTTTTCGGAAAATACTTTGAAATATCCTTAATTTATCCTAATTTTGCATATTATATCTCCTATGGGGATTCACTTTTAGGAAAATTTATCAAAATTTCTAAACTATAAAATTAAATTTAAACTAACGTTATGTGGTTAACTTGCTCATCTGTAGGACGTAAGTTCATCATGGCCCTCACCGGTGCATGTCTCGTCCTCTTTTTAACGTTCCACTGCGTGATGAATGCTGTCTGCATCT
>CAZIAX010000036.1:0-17092 GCA_964537745.1 uncultured Sangeribacter sp. | reverse complement strand
GCCGCGACATGACCGAATTCGCCGCCCTATACTCTCCCCGCCACAGGTGACGGGGTTTAAACTTTATTTGTTATGAATTCACTCCACATCCACATATCACAAGGCCCGCATCGAAAATCACCACTTCGATGCGGACCTTTTTTTATTGACTTTTCAAAATGCATAGTGAATGGGAGGGAGGTTTTTAACCTCCCCGAGCCGTCTTCCCCTAACCTCCGGGCGCGTCGTGCACCCGACTCACGGTAACTATAGCCCGAACATTACCCGAAAGGTTTGGACGCACAGTTCATGCCTCCCAACACCGTCCCATACGGCTCAATTTGCAAAAACCATCAATTTTGCTTACCTTTGTAACCCCAAACACCCCCAAAACCCATGATCTTCAGATTAGACCCCGACTCTATCGAATTCCCTGACCCAACCGACGGCGACCCCGACGGACTCTTCGCTGTAGGTGGCGACCTTTCCACTGAAAGGCTTCTCTTGGCCTATAGCCTCGGTATCTTCCCCTGGTTCTCATTCCGCGACGTGGATGAACCCTACTGGTATTGCCCGATGCAACGGTTTGTTATCTTCCCTGACGAAATCCACATTTCCCACTCAATGCGGTCCCTTATTAATAAAGGTATATATACCGTGACATTCAATAAGGATTTCAAAGGAGTGATAAATGGATGCTCCGAATCCCGTATAGACTTGGAAGGAGCGTGGCTCGGCAAGGAAATGATTGAAGCTTACACATCTCTCCATGAGCAAGGATTTGCTACCAGCGTTGAGGTCTGGAAAGGGGAGGAGTTGGTCGGTGGTCTCTATGGCGTGACGGTCGGCGCCGCTTTCTGCGGCGAGAGCATGTTCTCCCGCGAAGCCGGTGCCAGCAAACTCGCCTTGATACATCTCGCCAACAAAATGGAAGCCACTGGCGCCACCATGATCGACTGCCAGTTTGAAACTCCCCACCTCAAGTCGATGGGCGGGCGCCACATCCCTTATTTCGAATATCTACGCCTACTCCGCCGCCCCATCTGGCTGGATAAATAAAAAGCTGCAGAACCCCACAAGGATTCTGCAGCCAAATCACAATTAAGTGTTATCTTTTCAATACTTTGAAGTAGATGGCATAAAGAGCTGCTCGATAGCCTCTGCCACTGCTGCTGCATCGTCGGAAGCTGACGAGATTCCAACTCCTTCTGTCACCCAAGTGTGAGGCAAGAAATGACGGATAGCTTCGCGTACCTTATCATGACCAGTTCCGTCATGGTTGATTACAGGCACTACGCGCTTTCCTCCGAAGTCATATTCGTCGAAGAATTTGTAGACTGCCATAGGAACGTCGTCATACCAGTTTGGAGCGACCACTACTATATACTTGTAGTCCTGCATCTTGCCGACCTTGTCTACGATTTCCGGACGATGACGATTGTCTTTCTCAAGCTTGGTCACCATCTCAAAAGTAGCTTTGTCTTCAGGATAGATCTCTGTCGGAGTGATGGCAAACTCAGTTGCGTCTTTACCTTTCTCCTTAAGAGCAGCTACTACCTGCTCAGCGATTTTCTTGCTGCCTGATGTCTCTTTACCCTTCTGGATGAAGTAGGCAACAAGGATTTTATCTGCATGAAGTTTTGTGCCTTCCATAATTTTTATTGATTAAAGTTTTAATATTTACATTAGTTATTTCTATTCGCGGAGCTTTTTCTGCTTCCTCAAATAAAACACTCCAATCCCTCTTAAAGTTTATTCATCCCAATACTATCATTGCGCTCCCACCACCCATGCGCTCCCAGCGTGCACCCCCGATAGCAAGAAAACTGACAGAAAATTTCCAAAATTCCGCGATTTTTATTAACTTTGCAAGTTGTTAGAGGCCAAACATAATTTATTATGTCGAAGCCCTCCGACCCAAACAGAATATACAACCCATTCAGCTGATTATGAAGACTAACGTAGCAGTTTTTTTTGGTGGCAGAAGCGTGGAGCATGAGATTTCAGTTATCTCTGCCCTGCAGGCTATCAGTGCGTTCAATCAGGAAAAATACAACATTGTTCCAATATACATTTCCAAGCAGGGACGTTGGTATACGGGCGACAACTTGCTCAACATTCGCAACTACAAAGACATGAATACCCTCGTGGCAAATGCCGAAGAAGTTTTCATGCGCCCCGAATTTGGTGACTTCAACCTTTATCGTGTCAACACCAAGGGAGGCCTTTTCTCAAAGAAAGACCCAGTTGTGACCGAGCTCCATGTGGCCATACCCGTTCTTCACGGCACTAACGGCGAAGACGGTGTCTTCGAAGGTCTGCTCGAGACTATCGGCATCCCCTTTGCCGGTTGCAACACCCTCAGCTCCGCCAACGGCATGGACAAAATTACCATGAAGATGATTCTTCGCGAATCGGGTGTCCCGGTCGTTGACTATGTTTGGTTTACTGATAAGGAGTGGGGACGCAAACGCGATGAACTTATCGAGCGCATTGAGTCTAAAATCGGTTATCCAGTTATCGTAAAACCTGCAAACCTCGGCTCGAGTGTAGGTATAGGCAAGGCTGCCGACCGTCAGCAACTTATCGATAAGGTCGACACTGCATGCCGATTCTCCCAGCGTATCATCGTAGAGCACATGCTTGAGAAAATGAAGGAGATCAACTGCTCAGTCCTCGGCGATTGCGACGACTACCAACCATCTGTTTGCGAGGAACCCATATCCAAAGGTGATTTCCTCAGCTACGATGAGAAGTACCGTGGCGGCAACGAGGGTATGGCAGCCAGCGAGAAACGCATTCCGGCCGACCTACCGAAAGAGGTGGCCGAACGAGTCCAGCACCTCGCGTGCGAAACATTCCGCGTTCTCTCTTGCCACGGTGTAAGCCGCGTCGACGTTATGATCGACGAGAAGGACGGTGAGATCTACGTCAACGAGATCAACACCATTCCAGGCTCACTCTCTTACTATCTCTGGGAGGCAACCGGAATTAAGTTTGCCGACCTGATGGACCGTCTCGTCCAGCTCGCTCTTAAGCGCAAGCGCGAGGTAGAGAGAAAGACATTCAGCTACGACCGCAACATCTTCGCCCTCGGCGGAGGCGGCAAAGGTGGCGTGAAAGGTGCCAAAGGAGCCAAGTTCTAAAGAATCTTACAACTTACAACGTAAAACGTATAACGTAAAACGCATATATGAAAAAATTCACTGAATACACAACCCCGCTCAACCTTTCCAATATCAACAAGGAAATCCTTGAGCTTTGGGACCGCCATAACCTCTTCGAGACATCAATGGATGTCCGCAAGGGGAGTCCTACATTCGTCTTTTTCGAGGGTCCACCGTCTGCTAACGGTATGCCGGGTATCCACCACGTGATGGCACGCACCATCAAGGATATCTTCTGCCGCTATAAGACTATGAAGGGTTTCCATGTGAAGCGCAAGGCCGGTTGGGACACCCACGGCCTTCCCGTAGAACTCGGCGTGGAGAAGACCCTAGGAATCACCAAGGAAGACATCGGCAAGAAAATCTCAGTGGAGGAATACAATGCCGCTTGTCGCCGCGAAGTGATGAAATATACTAAGGAGTGGACCGACCTTACCCACAAGATGGGTTATTGGGTCGACCTCGACAACCCTTATATCACTTACGACAATTCTTATATCGAATCTGTTTGGTGGCTCCTTCGTCAGCTCTACGACAAGGGATATCTCTATAAAGGATACACCATCCAACCATATTCTCCAGCTGCCGGCACTGGCCTCTCAAGCCATGAGCTCAACCAGCCCGGTTGCTACCGCGATGTGAAGGACACCACTGCCACAGCACTTTTCAAGGTGCTTGAGCCGAAACCGGAGATGACCGGTTGGGGTGAGCCTTACTTCATGGCTTGGACCACAACTCCTTGGACACTCCCTTCGAATACAGCTCTCTGCGTAGGCCCAAAATTCGACTATGTGGCTGTCCGCACCTACAACCCATATACTGGCTCTCCCATCACTGTCGTGATGGCCGAAGTTCTCGTGCCTTCTTATTTCAAGCCCGAAGGAGCAAAACTGCCTCTCGCCGATTACAAGCATGGCGACAAGGTGCTCCCATATGAAATCGTGGGTAAGTGGAAAGGTACCGACCTCGTCGGTATGCATTACGCTCAGCTCATGCCTTGGGTGAAACCGACCGAGAAGGTAAATGAGTATGCGGCCGACTTCGTGAAGGAGTATGCTGCGGCTCATCCCGAGAAGTGCTATGAGGTAGGCTCTGATAAATTTGTAGAGATAGCCGATGAGGCTTTCCGCGTCATCCCCGGCGATTATGTTACCACAGAAGATGGTACTGGTATCGTGCATATCGCTCCCACTTTCGGTGCCGACGACGCCAAGGTGGCTAAGGCCGCTGGAATCCCCGCACTCTTCATGATCAACAAGAAGGGTGATACCCGACCCATGGTAGACCTTACCGGTAAGTATTACACTCTTGATGAACTCGCTCCTGAATTCATTGAGAAGTGTGTCAACGTCGAGCTCTATAGCAAGCATGCTGGAGATTACGTGAAGAATGCCTACGATCCCAAGTTTAACGAGGGTGGCAAATACGATGAGGCTACCGCTTCAAAAGCAGAAGATCTCAACGTCGTTCTCTGCATGGAGATGAAAATGGCTGGGGAGGTATTCAGCATCGCGAAGCATGTCCACAATTACCCACATTGCTGGCGTACAGATAAACCTATCTTGTACTATCCACTCGATAGCTGGTTTATCCGCACTCCGGAGGCTCGCGAACGTCTCATCGAACTCAATAAGACCATCAAGTGGAAACCTGAGTCCACTGGTTCCGGCCGCTTCGGCAAATGGCTTGAGAATGTCCAGGACTGGAACCTCAGCCGTTCCCGCTATTGGGGCACTCCGCTTCCTATCTGGCGTACTGAAGACGGCAAGGAGGAAATCTGCATCGGAAGCTATCAGGAACTCTATGACGAGATTGAAAAGGCTGTTAAAGCTGGTGTGATGGCTGAGAATCCTTTCGCTGCCAAAGGTTTCAAACCAGGCGATTACTCGAAAGAGAACTACGATAAGATTGACCCGCACCGTCCTTATGTCGACGACATCACTCTCGTTTCGCCAAGTGGCAAACCCATGAAGCGTGAGCTAGACCTTATCGATGTGTGGTTTGACTCCGGAGCTATGCCTTACGCTCAGTGCCACTATCCGTTTGAGAATAAGGAGGCACTTGATAGCCACGAAATCTATCCTGCAGACTTCATCGCTGAGGGTGTAGACCAGACACGTGGCTGGTTCTTCACTCTCCATGCAATCGCAGGCATGGTGTTTGATTCAGTAAGCTATAAGGCTGTCATCTCCAATGGTCTTGTGCTCGATAAGAATGGCAACAAGATGAGCAAGCGCCTTGGCAATGCCATCGACCCATTCGGCAACATCGAGAAGTTTGGTAGCGATCCAGTTCGCTGGTATATGATTTCAAATTCTTCTCCTTGGGACAACCTCAAGTATGACGAAGACGGAGTGGCAGAGGTGAGCCGCAAGCTTTTCTCGACTCTCTATAACACCTATAAGTTCTTCGCTCAGTATGCCAACGTAGATGGTTTTACTGGCGACGAGACTCAGGTGCCCGTGGCTGAACGTCCGGAAATCGACCGCTGGGTGCTTTCTCTCCTCAACTCTCTCGTAGCCGAGGTGGAGAAGGATCTCGACGATTACGAGCCTACAAAGGCTGCCCGTGCTATCGAGACATTTGTCAACGACAATCTTTCGAACTGGTACGTTCGCCTCAACCGCAAGCGTTTCTGGGCAGGTGAGATGGACACCGACAAACTTGCTGCTTACCAGACTCTCTACACATGTCTGAAGACCGTGGCTCTTCTCATGGCTCCATTCGCTCCATTCTATGCCGATCGTCTCTACAGCGACCTTACTGGCTCCGCAGATGAAGTCAATGGCTATGCTTCGGTGCATTTGGCTGATTTCCCAGTCAGCGATGACGCACTTGTTGACCCGGCTCTTGAGCGCCGTATGGCTCTTGCTCAGATTGCTACCTCTCTTGTGCTTGCTCTTCGCCGCAAGATCAATATCAAGGTGCGTCAGCCTCTCAGCCAGCTTCTCATGCCAGCGATCGATGCTTCCCAAAAGGCCGACTTTGAGGCCATCGCTCCGCTTGTTGCAGCTGAGGTCAATGTGAAGGAAGTGAAGATTGTCGACAATGAGGAGTCCGGACTCGTGAAGAAAGTGAAGGCTGACTTCAAGAAACTTGGCCCACGCTACGGCAAGGTGATGAAGGATCTCGGAAAAGCCATTACCAACATGACGGCCGACCAGATTGCTGAGCTCGAGAGAGAGGGTAAGATAACATTTGCCTCTATCGAAGGTGCTCCTGTTGTGACTATCGACGATGTCGAGATCATCCCGGAAGATGTGCCAGGATGGCTCGTAGCGAATGAAGGAAACGTGACAGTGGCTCTTGACGTGACAGTCACCGATGCTCTCCGCAATGAAGGTCTCGCCCGTGAACTCATCAACCGCATCCAGAATATCCGCAAGGAGTCAGATTTTGCTATCACCGACCGCGTGAAAGTTACTCTTTCAAGCAATCCTGAAGTAGCTGCTTGCCTCGATGAATATAGCGATTATATCGCATCGCAGGTGCTCGCTGATTCTATCGTCGTTGCCGAAGAAGTTCCCGCTCCCGCCAAGGAACTCGATATCGACGGAATGAAGATTCTCGCCAACGTAGTGCGCTGAAAGATATGACAGACAGCACAATTAATAAAGACACCCGCCACTCCGGAATTTCTACGGGGTGGCTGGTGGCTATCATTATGCTCTTCATCGTGATCCTTGATCAGGCGGTGAAGTTCTATGTTAAGACGCATTTCTATCTTGGTGAGGCATATGAGGTCCTCCCTTGGTTTCAGATAAAATTTATTGAAAACAATGGTATGGCCTTCGGAATGGAGCTTTTCAACAAGTTCATCCTCACATTTGGAAGAATCGCTGCTGTGGTGTTTTTCATTTGGTTCATCAAGAAGACTCTCTCAGTAGCAGGTCTGCGAAAGGGATTTTTCATCGCGGCAGCTCTGATTACTGCTGGGGCAGCCGGCAACATTTTCGATTGCGTCTTCTACGGTGAGATTTTCAACAATCCTTTTCCCCCCGAACATGCGGTGCTTTTCCCAGCGGGTGGAGGATACGCCGGATGGTTTGAAGGGAGAGTGGTCGACATGCTCTATTTCCCGTTCTTCTCTTTCACTTGGCCTTCCTGGGTTCCTGGGGTAGGAGGGAAGGAATATGAGTTCTTCCAGTATATATTCAATATTGCCGATGCTTCCATTTGCGTTGGTGTTGCGCTTCTTATCTTTTTCTTCTCTTCAGACTGCTCGAAAGCTTTCAATGGGGTTTTCGATAGTAAAGACAAGAAGGAGTCAGACAATAAATAATATATTTCATTCCAATGACTAAGAAAACACTGACCATTATGGCGCTTCTCGCCTGCGTCGCGGCCGGATGCTCGAAAAGACCCAAAAATATCCTTAGCGAAGACAAGATGGTGGCCGTCATGACCGACCTCCAGATTGCTGAGGCCTACGAAAGGTCGGGCGATGCAAACGGATACCTACAAGGGCGCGACCGCGAGATGCTTGGTCGAGGCATCCTTATGCAGCACGGAGTCACTCCTGAGCAGATGGACAGTACTCTCGCTTGGTATGGAAGAAATATGGATGAGTATCCAAAACTATACAAAAAGATAGATGCGGAACTCGCAAAAAGACAATTGAAATACGCAAGAGCGGCGGGGGAGTCGGAGAAAGAAGGTTCCTCCGCCGACCTCTGGCCGTATAGCCGCCATTACGTGCTCACCGACAAATCTCTGACCAATGGCCTTATAGCCAACATCCCGACGACTGAATTGGCTCCCGGCGACCGCCTAACATGGAAAATGTCGGTTGAGGGTGCAGGGGCACGTACTCTGACTCTCGGTGTCGATTATGCCGATGGGACCTCTGATATCTTTAAGCAGTCAAACAGAGGCTATGACCGTATGGTGGAGGTCTCTCTGCAAACTGACTCAATTCTTGAGGCTACCCGAATTTTTGCCATCGCCGACTTCGAATTCCCTGAGGGGCGCGTGATGATCGACAGCGTTCAGTTGATTCATCTACCTTTCAGTCGCGAGGAATACAACAAAAATTCATTTCAACGCAAATTGCGGCCCGCTGGTCGCAAAATCATACTCCCTCCCGACACTTCCACAAATTCAAGCCGGGTCCCGGAGGAAATCACGTCCAACCCCTCCTGATCTACTGAAAACAAGCGTGGGGTCAAAACTTTTCTGTAACGGTTGAAATAACTTCCGTAGACCCAATACCATTCTTCTTCAGCAACTTTATCCCAATCCTGGAAAGCTCTGTGAAGCTCAAAAACTTTGCTTTGCGAGACTTTGCATACGAGTTTCCTCCCGTCTGTCATCGTGCATAAGCATATGATGGAATGAGCCTTTGAAGAGTCACTTTCCAGTTCTTCCTTCGAGCAGCGATGACTGACAGTAATATGGCGACCGAAACCGCGGTTAATATCATTCATCAGTTTTCTGAACTGCAGTCCATGGCTTGAAGAGTCTCTAATTTTTTTGAAGTGGATGAAGTAGTGTATCATTTCATGTATTACGACGTCTTCAAGCACGTCAATATCAAGGTCATAACGGTCACTCAGAGTGAGATGATATGATTCCTTAGTCTTTTCTGGAAGCATACGATGCTTTATGGTCTTAAACTGACCCATGAAGGAGCGGGCTGACGATATGTGCATCTGCGGACGCGGCAATTCATCGCGAAATATCTCGTGATTGAACTTATCGAATCTGTCTGCCAAAAATTCTAAATTTGCCTTCATCTTTATTTCGTTTCCTTTCTATTGATTGCATAAGCGGCCCCACTCAACATGGCAAGCCACACAAAGACTCCCCACAGGGGTATCTGATACTCGATTACAAATTCTGTGCCATATGAAAGGGTTTCAACTCCACGGAGCAGAAGATCATACCCAATGTCGAGCACTCGTGCCATCCATCCTATTTCAAATCCTATTGATGCCAACGCTACAAAGACCACGGCAAATGAAAGATAGAAGGGTAGCACCGGCAGAAGAATCAGATTGGATGGAAGAAACATCAATGGCACTTGTGAAAAATAATAAGAGGTCAGAACCCACGATGCAGCTGTGGCTACCATCGTAGCTATTAATGCGCCGCAAATATAGAACAGAACTGGATGATGTCTATGCCCTATCGGATTGAGCTTTGAGGCAAAGGCAATCAGAGCTCCTACGCAGACCACGCTCAACTGGAAGCCTGCGTCAAACAATGCAGATGGGTCAACGACAAGAATAAGCAAACAAGCGGAGCAAAGTGCATTTCCGGCAAAATTCTTCCTTTCAGATATTATTCCTATAAAGGCAAAAGTGGTCATGATGCATGCCCTGACGGAAGAATAGGCCATACCGGTTACCGCAACATAAATCCAAAGTATCACGATTGCCGCTGCATATCCCCATTTGTATCTTCCGGCGAGTTTCAATGGCCACATCAAAAGCATAAGGAATCCTGCAAGTATCCCGATATGCAGTCCGCTGAGAGCAAGCATATGCGCCATGCCTCCATTGGCGAATGTGAGACGAGTCTGCTCATCAAGACCAGTCTTGTCGCCCATAAGTATTGCACAGAGGAAGTCGGAAGTAGCCTTGCTTAGATGGCTCCTCTCTATGGCTATCTCAATTTTATCCCTAATCCCAATGAAAAAATATTTGGGATTAAGACTTCTCCCAACTACGGCTATGCTCTTTGGCAAGATTCTTCCGGAATATATTATCCCGGATGCTTGCATCATAGGCCGGAGGCGCATCCCGATCTCTGTAGTGTCAGATGCGGTCTCTTGCAGATATTTTGTAGGAATACGTATGATGTCGCCTGCCTTAACTTGAGTCACTCCACTCCTGATCCTGACTTTAGCTCCATTAGTGCCGTCGATCTCTGCATCTATGCGGTCGCCATAGGTCTTAGTTAGCACAGCTCGCACTTCACAATATACTGAGTCAGGCACTTCTGGTCCATAAGCCTCTGTCAAGGTGATTGGTTGGGAGAGTGCCATGTCGGTGACACCGATACCAATGAAAAGCAATATCACCCACACAGGATGCCATTTCCCTATTCGGAATGCCGACACAGGATCTTTAGATGCATGGAGGAGATATAAATATATTCCTATAGCTGCAGCTATAGGAATAAATCCTGTCCACCATGGAAGGCCGAAAGCGTAAGAGGCCACTATACCGGCTGCCAAGGCTAAAGTCGGAATCAACGGTCCCTTTCGCATATCAAAATTCGGTTTTACTCATTCCATATCTTCCACGCTCCGACAGCCTGAAGGCGCAGCATCTCCAGACCATTGCTGACCGTGCAACCATGGGCCTTGCATATCTTCATGAAGAGTGTTTCAGCGGGATTGTAGACCAAATCAAAGCATACCTGTCCGGCGTGAAGATATTCATACGGAAATGGCGCTGCCGCATTTACGTCAGGACTTGTTCCGAGCGGTGTGCAGTTGACTATTGCCTTTGCTCCATTGACCATTTCAGGTGTTAGTTCGCAATAGGCAAGGCAATCCTCACGATGTGTGCGCCCTACGAGCTGAGTGTCGAAACCCAACTTGCGCATTGACCACACAACTGCTCTTGAAGCGCCACCCGTTCCGAGTATCAAAGCCAAGGGTTTGCATTCATCTTTCTCTGGCTCATAACCCATAGATGATAGCACTTGCCTCATCGATTCCGAAAAACCATACGCGTCAGAGTTATACCCTTTGAGACGCAGACCTTCTCCATTGGCATCGCGAATGAACTTGATGACGTTGACTGCCCCTATCTCCTGAGCCTCTTCGCTAAGGCCATCAAGATACTTGATGACCTCAACTTTATAAGGGATTGTGACATTCAGTCCTTTCAAGAGGGGATGGGATGCAATAAGCCTAGGAAAAAGATCTATGGTTTCAAGCGGGAAAAGTTCATATTTTGCATCAATACCCTCCCTCTCAAATTTCTCATTGAAATATTTGGCGGAGAAAGAATGACCGAGAACCTTTCCAATTAGGCCAAATTCCATGCTTACCATATGACGACCCTTTCATCCTTATCTCTCCACATTGCATCTCCTTCCTTGATGTCGAAAGCATCATGAAATTCATCGATGTTGCGAAGAGTGGCATTCACTCGTTCCTTAGCTCCAGAATGCGGGTCGGTCTTTACGCGAAGTTTGACCTCCTCGTCTCTGACATTCTCAGCCCACACGTTGGCATAAGCGATGTAGAATCTCTGAAGGGGAGAAAAACCATCTATATCTTCAGTTTCCTTCCCTTTTTGGCTGTCAAGATAAGCACTCAAAGCTATTCGCAGACCTCCTTGGTCGGCTATATTCTCGCCAAGAGTGAATCGTCCGTTGGCGTGGATACCGGGTGCAACCTCTATCTCGTCAAACTGCTTGACGAGCTTGTCGGAAATCTCGGTAAAACGTTCAGCGTCTTCTACTGTCCACCATTCTTCAAGATTGCCGTTCTTGTCAAATTTTCTTCCGCTGTCGTCAAATCCATGCGTCATCTCATGACCGATCACAACTCCGATGGCTCCATAGTTGAGTGCATCGTCTGCTTTTGGGTCAAAGTAGGGCGGTTGAAGTATTGCTGCAGGAAAGCATATCTCGTTGGAGATAGGACTGTAATATGCGTTTACAGTCTGTGGAGTCATAAACCATTCTTCTTTGTCGACTGGCTTGTTGAGCTTCGAGCGATTGTCCCTGTTAAACCATTTGGAAGCTTCGAGTACATTATCATGATACGACCTTGCCGGGTCAATCAAGATTTCAGAGTAGTCCTTCCATTTGTCGGGATACCCTATTTTGACCGTAAAGCCAGACAATTTGTCGAGCGCTTTTGCTTTGGTCTCATCGCTCATCCAGGGTAATGTCTCGATATGATATCCTAAAGAAGTCTTGAGATTATCTACAAGATGACGCATGTATTCTTTATTCTCCTCAGGGAAGTGTTTCTCTACGTATAGTTTTCCTACAGCTTCCCCAAACATTGAGTTGGGTATAGCCATCGCACGTTTCCATCGGGGCTTGAGTTCCTCTTGGCCACTCATTACTTTACCAAAAAGTTCGAAGCTTGCATTGATGAAATCATCGCTGAGCAGACCTGTGGCTTCGCTGACGGTCTCGAATGTCATGAAGTCTTTTATCTCCTGCTCAGAAAGTGTCTTAATGTAGGAAGTGACAAACTCGAGGAAGGCTGGGTTGGCAACGTTGGATTTGTCAGCGCCTTCCATATTCAGCAGGCGAAGATAGGTATCCCATCCGAAATCAGGAAATTTTTCCCTAATCTCATCCATACTCATCATATGGTAGCGGTTCATAGGGTCGCGACGCTCTTCTCTTGTCATCTTATTGCGAGCCAATTCCGTCTCTATTTTTATGACTGCATTCCAAACCCTCTCCTGAGCTTCCTCGTCGTATCCGATAAGTTCCATGAGACGCTTTACGTAAACCTTATACGCAGCAAGAATCTCATCATTCCGTTCGCTCTTCTCCAGATAGAAATCTCGGTCGCCAAGATTAAGACCTACTTCTCCGATGTGCATGATATTGATATCGGAATTCTTGGCGTCTGGACCTACACCGGTGTTAAAGAAACTTCCGCCGATTCCACCATGTTGCCAAGCGAGCAGCTCCTCCATCTTTGAGGTGTCAGCATTCGCAATGTGGTCAAGAAGCGGTTTGATTGGAGCGCCACCTTCCTCGTTAAGGCGTTTTTCGTCCATACCCATAGCATAAAGGTCGCTTACCTTCTGAGCTATGGTTCCTGGAATCTTAGAGTCTGGATTTTCTGATAGATTGAGGATAAGATCTTTCAATTGCTCTCGTGCATTCTCACGCAGCATATCAAATGTGCCATAGCGAGAATATTCCGCTGTAAGTGGATGTGCTTCCATCCATCCTCCACAAGAATATTTATAAAAATCCTCCTTAGGAGATATTGACAAGTCAAGGTTCTCTTTATCTATACCGTGCTTCGTCATATTCATCAATATCAATTCTAATTCTAAATTATTACATTAAATCTTCGTTTATTCACCCTTGGTCCTTCTCCCTTGGTTCTTGACTCTTGGTTCTTCACCCTTATTTAATCTCCTCCAGCTCCATAGTAGCCAGTTCCCAAACCGACATACCGTTTTCAAGGTCTTTCTGAGCCTTGGCATAAGCATCAAGAGTTTCCTGAGAGGTGTCGCCGGCTGCAATCTTGTCTTCTATCTCTTTCTGAAGAGTTTCAAGACGTGTGATTTCAGCCTCAGCCTCCTTCACCTTTTTTTCAGCTTTCTTCACGACTTTCTCTCTTGCTTTCTGCTCCGCA
This sequence comes from uncultured Sangeribacter sp., assembly GCA_964537745.1. Lineage (GTDB taxonomy): Bacteria > Bacteroidota > Bacteroidia > Bacteroidales > Muribaculaceae > Lepagella. The sequence continues at coordinate 3,649 of CAZIAX010000036.1, read as the reverse complement.
TAGGAAAGCTTGGGGGCTGGTTGCGACTGCTGTTGAGTAGTTTCACACTTTGGGCTTTGTTCCTGTGTCAGCTGCTCAGTCTGCTTTGCCGTGGTGGGTGACTTTGTGAGTTCAAGGTCGCGAAGATTCTCAATATTCTTGGAGCGAAGGAAGTCGTAGATGCCTCCAAGGTTTTCACGAATCTTTCCTCCACCAAATTCATAGACTTTTTCAACAAGCCCATCAAGAAAATCACGGTCATGACTTACTACGATAACCGTCCCATCAAAATCTTTGATTGCATCCTTGAGAATGTCCTTGGTCTTGAGGTCGAGATGGTTGGTAGGTTCGTCAAGAATCAGGAAGTTGACCGGCTCGAGAAGAAGCTTTATCATTGCAAGACGGGTTTTCTCTCCTCCGGACAGGACCTTTACCTTCTTATCGGAGGCCTCTCCGCCAAACATGAACGCACCAAGGATATCACGTATCTTAAGGCGGATATCTCCGACTGCAACATTATCGATGGTCTCAAACACGGTGAGGTTTTCATCCAACAACTGTGCTTGATTCTGAGCGAAGTATCCAATCTTGACATTGTGTCCTAATTTGAGCACACCGGTATGGTCAATCTCTCCCATGATGGCCTTGACCAATGTAGACTTTCCTTCACCATTCTTTCCTACAAATGCAACTTTCTCTCCGCGACGGATTCTGAAATCTGCATGGTCAAACACCTGATGGTCGCCATAAGCCTTGCCGACATCTTCAAGTATAAGAGGGAAGTCGCCAGATCGCGGAGCGGGAGGGAATTTCACGCGAAGACGGGAATTGTCTACCTCATCTACTTCTATCGGCACTATCTTCTCAAGTTGCTTGATGCGACTCTGCACCTGTATAGCCTTTGTGGCTTGATAGCGGAAACGCTCTATGAAAGCCTTGATGTCGGCTATTTGCTTCTGCTGGTTTTCATAGGCGCGCATCTGCTGCTCCACTCGCTCTTTCCTCAATTCGGTATAGGGAGTGTAGCTTACCTTATAATCATAAGCCTTTCCGCAGGAAATCTCAATTGTCCGCTTTGTGACGTTGTCGAGAAATGCCCTGTCATGGCTGACAAGCATGACGGCCTTGGCTTTGGTCTGAAGAAACTGTTCCAGCCATTGAATTGACTCAATATCAAGATGGTTGGTAGGCTCGTCAAGAAGAAGAAGGTCTGGTTTTTGGAGAAGTATCTTAGCCAACTCCACTCGCATTCGCCATCCTCCGGAAAATTCCGAGGTAGGACGATCAAAGTCCTCACGGCTGAACCCAAGACCTATGAGTGTTTTCTCTACTTCAGCCTCCATATTGTCGGCTCCTTCCATCGAAAGGCGGTCGTTGAGATACTCGATGTCTTCTATCAACTTTGCATATGAGTCGCTTTCATAGTCAGTGCGCGTGGCTAGCTGATTGTTGAGCTCCTCAAGGCGAGCCTTGTGCTCGTCGATATGGGCAAAGGCCTTGCGGGCCTCATTTATAATGGAAGTGTCGTCGGCCAGTTTCATCTGCTGAGGAAGATAACCGATTGTGACTTCCGTCGGCTTTGACACTGTTCCGGAAGTAGGTGTTTGTAGGCCGGCTATTATCTTCAGCATTGTGGATTTTCCGGCCCCGTTCTTACCAGCCAGGCCGATTTTATCAGTCTTGTTGATGACGAAGCTCACGTCTGAAAATATCGGACGTGCTGAAAATTCCATTGTTAGGTCGTTGACACTTACCATTATATTAAGTTAGAGTTTTAATTTTTTTCTTCTTGATATTTTATTGCCGCTTTCATAAACGACATGAAGAGAGGATGTGGATTGAGCACTGTGCTCGAATATTCAGGATGATACTGGGTGCCAACCATCCATCGCTTGCCGGGTATCTCTACCACTTCCACAAGTCCTGACTGAGGATTCTCACCAGCGCATCGCATGCCGGCTGCCTCGAATTCCTTTCGGTAGGAATCATTGAATTCATAGCGGTGACGGTGACGCTCCCTTATTTCGCTCTTGCCGTATGCCTCGGCAACGAGACTTCCAGGTGCCAGTCGGCAGTCATAGGCTCCCAGTCGCATGGTGCCTCCCATATCGGAGATATGCTTCTGTTCCTCCATCATATCGATGACATTGTGCTTGGTCTGAGGATCCATCTCCACACTGTTAGCATCAGCATATCCAAGCACGTTGCGTGCGAATTCTATCACCATGCACTGCATTCCAAGGCAGATTCCAAATGTTGGAACATCGTTTTCACGACACCATTTCAAAGCCACAAACTTTCCCTCGATTCCACGGTTGCCAAATCCCGGAGCGATGATGACCCCATCAAGGTCCTTCATCATTTCTGCCACATTGTCTTCAGTCAGTTTCTCGCTATGGATATATTTGAGCTTAAGCTTGTGATGGCAGTATGTAGCAGCTTGGAAAAGCGATTCATTGATTGACTTGTATGCGTCCTGAAGTTCTACGTATTTCCCTACCAAACCGATAGTAACCTCTTTTTCCGCCGTATTGATTTTCTCTACGAAGTCAAGCCAAGGCTTCATGAGAGGCTCGCCGTAGGTAGGCACGTGCATCTTGCGGAGCACAATTTCGTCCATGTTCTGGGCATGGAGCATAAGAGGAACTTCATAGATGCTTGGGCAGTCGAGTGACTGGATTACGGCGTCTTTTCCTACATTGCAGAATTGGGCAATCTTGGCTCTTATTCCCTCCGGGATGTCATGTTCTGTACGGAGCACCAGCACGTCAGGCTGTATGCCAAGTTGCTGCAGTTGTTTCACTGAGTGTTGTGTCGGCTTGGTCTTCAGTTCCTTGGCAGCATGGAGATAAGGCACATACGTAAGGTGGATGCAAAGAGCACTGTCTTCAAGTTCCCAGCGAAGCTGACGTACAGCCTCGAGGAAGGGGAGCGACTCGATATCGCCCACTGTTCCACCGATCTCTGTGATGATGAAGTCAAACTTACCAGTCTCACCTAAGAGCTTTACATTACGCTTTATTTCGTCGGTAATGTGCGGGATTATCTGCACTGTCTTTCCGAGGTAGTCGCCATGACGTTCCTTTTCGATGACATTCTTGTAGATTCGACCAGTAGTCACATTGTTTGCTCTCGATGTCGGGACGTTGGTGAAGCGCTCATAGTGCCCTAAGTCGAGGTCTGCTTCATGTCCGTCTTCCGTGACATAGCACTCTCCATGCTCATAGGGATTGAGTGTTCCCGGATCGATGTTGATGTAAGGATCGAATTTTTGGATAGTGACCCGATAGCCATGTGCATTGAGCAAGCAGGCAAGAGATGAAGAGATGATTCCCTTCCCAAGAGAAGAGACCACTCCTCCCGTAACAAAAATATATTTTGTCTCCATACTGTTATGTATTAATCGGGATACAAAATTAATATTTTTTTCGAAACTACGCAAGAAGAAAGCCATCTTAGTTGTTTCGAATATATAAACTATATCTAATATCGAGCTGTAGCTTGATTTTTATATTTGAATAATGGCTGAAAAATTTAAGACAAGAGCAATATTTGCCTCCCGATTTGCTGCAGTGGCCACCACTGTTGGCTCTTCGGTCGGATTGGGCAACATATGGCGTTTTCCATACGAAGCTGGAGAGTGTGGTGGCGGAGCATTTATGCTTTGCTA
>CAZIAX010000035.1:0-17456 GCA_964537745.1 uncultured Sangeribacter sp. | reverse complement strand
CGCACTGCAATCTTAAGTTCCTGCTCCAGTTCGTCGAGGATATCAAAAGGATCGCGACCCTCGCGGTCAAGCTTGTTGACGAAGATTATCACCGGAGTCTTCCTCATTCGGCATACCTCCATCAGACGGCGGGTCTGAGTTTCCACACCCTTGGCGACGTCTACAACGATGATGACAGAGTCAACTGCAGTCAATGTTCGAAACGTGTCTTCAGCGAAGTCTTGGTGGCCGGGAGTGTCAAGAATATTTATTTTATAGTCCTTATAATTGAAACCCATCACCGAAGTAGCAACCGATATACCACGCTGCTTCTCGATTTCCATCCAGTCTGAGGTAGCGGTCTTCTTTATCTTGTTGCTCTTCACTGCTCCTGCCACATGGATTGCGCCGCCGAAAAGCAGAAGCTTCTCAGTAAGCGTGGTCTTACCGGCATCAGGGTGAGAGATGATGGCGAATGTGCGTCGCCTTGCTATTTCTTTATTCAGTTCTTCCGACATGTCTTTCGTTTATTCGAGGTCAAGCTCGTTGTTGAAGTCTTTCTTATAATAATGGGCGAGTGTGCCGAGGAAGTGCGACACTTCCTTAGCGGCCTCAAGGGTTTCATTAGAGATTTCTTTTCCCTGTATTTTCAGCATAAGAATGCCGTAAAGGAAATTGAAAAGCGTCTCAATTTCTCCTGCCTTGTTCTCCCCAGCCTTGGCGCGAAGCTCAACTATGAGCGGCAACACCTTGTAATATTCAGCTGAATACTTCGGGTATTTTGGATCTTTGAGCAGTCGGGCATTCAAATCATCAAGAGCAATGATGACGTTTTTGTTAAGCTGGAGATGTCCTTTCTCCATGACTCCTTCCCGACGCATCATGTCGATGAGAGACTCATACCATTCGGACATCTCCTTGCGTTGCTCATCGCTGAGCCCTTCATGCTTGTCTACTATATTTTCCTTGATGCGGTCTATGTCAAGGCCGAAGGCCCTGATGAGGTCTTCTATCTGCCACATGTAGAGCAGATACTCCGCAATATTTTCCTGTTTTTTCTGTGAAGCGGTTATCATGATGCAAAATTACAAAAAGTCCGCTTAATCTGCAATTCTAAACAAATTTATTTTATTCACGATAGAAACAAGTAGGGAAGTTGTTATAATATTATAATGTATATTTGAATAAAAACAATAATTTTATAGCATAACACGATTCTACATGGACTCTAAGAAATATCTACTTCAAGAAAAGGATATTCCTACTGCATGGTACAACATAGTGGCTGACATGCCAGTAAAACCTCAGCCGATGATCAATCCGGCTACGGGAGAGGCACTTAAGGCTGAAGACCTGATGCCACTCTTCTCAAAGGAGGCTTCACTACAGGAACTCAACGAGACTGATCGCTTTATCGAAATTCCTGAAGAGGTGAGAGAGATGTATAAGATCTACCGTCCTACGCCACTCGTGCGTGCACGAGGACTCGAGAAGGCACTCGGCACCAAAGCTCACATCTATTTTAAGAATGAGAGCGTAAGTCCGGTGGGTAGCCACAAATTGAATTCCGCCATTCCACAGGCTTATTTCTGCAAAAAGGAGGGTGTCACCAATATCACTACTGAAACGGGAGCCGGACAATGGGGTGCTGCACTTTCTCTTGCAGCCAAGCATTTTGGACTCAATCTTGCCGTCTATATGGTGAAGGTATCTTTCAATCAGAAACCTTACCGCCGCTCCATCATGCAGACCTACGGTGCGGAAGTGATTGCTTCACCGTCCATGTCCACAAAGGCTGGCCGCAAGATTATCACTGAGAATCCCAATTATCAAGGTTCTCTCGGAACTGCCATATCGGAGGCAGTGGAACTCGCCATGGCTACCGAAAACTGTAAGTATGTGCTCGGTTCTGTGCTCAACCACGTCGCTCTGCATCAGACAGTAATCGGACTGGAGGCTGAGAAGCAGATGGAAATGGCAGGCGAATACCCTGACATTGTCATCGGTTGCTTCGGTGGTGGCAGCAATTTCTCAGGTATCTCTTTCCCGTTCATGCGCCATAATTTCAGTGGTGAACGTAACACACGTTTCATTGCCGCTGAGCCAGAATCATGTCCGAAGCTAACTCGCGGCAAACTCCGTTATGACTTCGGAGACGAAGCCGGTTATACCCCAATGATTCCTATGTATACTCTGGGTCATGACTTCGCTCCTGCCAACATTCATGCTGGTGGTCTGCGTTATCATGGAGCCGGATCAGTTGTAAGCCAACTTAAGAGTCAGAACTTGATGGAAGCTGTGGATATCCCGCAACTTGAGACCTTTGCTGCAGCTACACTGTTTGCTCAGACAGAAGGTATCATTCCTGCTCCCGAAAGTTCACACGCCATCGCTGCAGCCATTCGTGAAGCCAAGAAGGCAAACGAAGAAGGCACAGCTCCAGTCATTCTATTCAATCTCTCTGGACATGGCCTGATAGATATGGCAGCTTACGACAGCTACATCTCAGGCGACCTCGCCAACTATCATGTCTCCGACGAAATAATTGAGAAAAATACCGAAAATCTCAAAGAAGTAAACTAAAAGAGATAACAATATCAATAATAAGAGGACGTGCATCGCGCGTCCTCTTTTATCATAAAGCCATAACATGCAACTTATATCTCGCTTCTTACAACATATAATTTGCAACTTAAAACTCAAAGCTCACCTCTCACTTATTCACCTGATATTTGTTCCAGCCATCCTTAAGGAAGGCGAGAGACTGCTCAGCTGCAGCCACTCCGGCATTGAAGTTGGCCTCCGCAGTCTGGGCACCCATCTTCTTGGGAGTGAAGAATACGCGTGCACCAAATTTCTTTTCGAATTCTTCAGCAGCCTCAGGTTTGATGTCGCTTACATAGCGAATGTCGGGACGTTCTTCAAGGGCCTTGATAAGTCCTTCTTCGTCTATTACTTCCTTGCGGGCTGTATTGACGAGCACTCCTCCCTTAGGCATCTTCATCACGAGGTCATAGCCGATGCTCTTTTTGGTCTCAGGAGTAGCTGGAATATGGAGGGAAACGAAATCATTCTCAGAGAAGAGAGCTTCTACATCATGCACAGGGCGTACGCCTTCAGCCTCCATGACCTCATCTTTTACGAATTTGTCAAGAGCTGAAATCTTCATGCCAAAGCCCTTCGCAATGCGTGCTACATTGCGACCGACCTGACCGAAAGCATAGATTCCGAGATTTTTGTCCTTGAGCTCAGAACCAGATTTGCCGTTGTATTGATTGCGGCACATCATCACTACCATGCCGAACACGAGTTCTGCCACTGCATTAGAGTTCTGACCTGGGGTGTTCATCACGCAGATGCCGTGCTTTGTGGCCGCTTCGAGGTCGATGTTGTCATAGCCTGCACCTGCACGAACTATCACCTTAAGTTTGGGAGCAGCTGCCATCACTTCCTCATCAATTTTGTCGCTGCGGACTATCAAAGCCTCTGCATCCTTCACAGCCTCGAGAAGATCCTCGCGAGAACCCATCTCTACAAGTTTCAATTCATTGCCACTTGCATTGACTGTGTTGGCAATAGCCTTAACTGCATTCGCAGCGAAGGGCTTTTCGGTAAATACCAATATTTTCATAGTTTAATTTTTTCATTGTTGAGGAGTCAGACCATCAACGGCCCATCTCCTTAGGTTATTAGTGAAGTGACTCAAACTCACGCATGCACTCTACGAGAGCATCTACCGACTCCATGGGAAGTGCATTGTAGAGAGAAGCGCGGAAACCGCCTACATCGCGGTGTCCCTTTATGCCCACAATTCCTTTTGAAGATGCGAACTCAATGAAGTCCTTCTCAAACTCTGCATATTCAGGTTTCATTACGAAGCACACATTCATGATGGAGCGAGATGCCTTATCTTGAACAGTAGCCACAAACATCTTGCTTGTGTCGATAGCCTCATAGAGTCTCTCAGCCTTTGCAATATCCATCTTTTCGATTTCCTTGATGCCACCAAGGCTCTTGTAGTATTTCAGAGTCTGAAGTGCTGCGAAGATAGGGAGCACTGGGGGAGTGTTGAACATTGAACCCTTGTCTACGTGGGTCTTGTATTTGAGCATGGTCGGGATCACACGTCTCACCTTGTCGAGAGCAGCATCTTTCACTATGCAGATAGTCACTCCTGAGGGAGCGAGGTTCTTCTGCGCGCCCGCATAGATGAGGTCGTACTTGCTTACGTCCACTGGACGGGAGAAGATATCGGAGCTCATGTCGCAGATCATCGGTACGGGAACCTCTGGGTCCTTGCGGATCTCTGTGCCGTAGATGGTATTGTTGGAGGTATAGTGGAAGTAATCCATGTCGGCAGGAACAGTCCAACCCTGAGGGATTACTGTATATTTTGATTCCTTGCCAGAAGCTACCACGTCAACTTCACCGAAAAGCTTAGCTTCTTTGATTGCCTTAGAAGCCCATACACCTGTGTCAAGGTAAGCTGCCTTAGTATTGAGGAAGTTCATCGGGGCCATAGCAAACTGGAGACTTGCACCGCCACCGAGGAAGAGAACGCTGTAACCCTCGGGCACCTCAAGAAGCTCTTTAACCAGAGCCACAGCCTCGTCTACGACAGCTTGGAACTGCTTGCTACGGTGAGAGATCTCGAGGATCGAAAGACCCATATCAGCGAAATCTATGATGGCGTCCGCTGTATTTTTGATAGTGTACTGGCTCAGAATCGATGGGCCCGCATAGAAATTGTGTTTCTTCATCATTTTTCTGTTTTAGGTGATTGATATGAAGAGAGGAATTCTATTCTCAGGTGCAAATTTAGGGAATTATTATCAATTTGCCAACTTTTACTCAAAGTTTTTTATGTTTCAGCATATGTTTTATAACATAATGACTATCCTAATCAATTCTACACTCAAGTTATGTGAGTCTATTTCTTGTCAGATAGTCTATATCGCCACGCAAACTTGTAGTGTTACAATGATTCTGCTGAGGGTTAAATCTTTTTGACTGAAGAGTGTTAGAATTGTCATTTATAGTCATAATATGCAATTGAAATATTGGAGTATTATTGTGTTTTGGTGGCAAAGTTAATAAAAATTTCCCAATATTAAAAATTTCTGCTAATTTTTATTCTTAAGTTATTGTTAAGACGCTCTCTATCGTCTTACCTTTAGGGAAAAGTAACTAAAAGTTGACCTCGTGCACAGATAGAGCAAACTCGTCTAAGTAAACGTTATAAACAGAGTCAATCACTCTCTGTAAGGGTCGGGTTAGCGGGCTCTCCATAAATACATAAAAAAAAGTAGGGAAAAATTTGCGGGATTTGAGACATTTTGTTAATTTTGAACATTCGTGTAGCTTATGTCAAAGTTTAGATTTGGCAATTTGCAAGCGAACTAACGTTTTTGAAGTTTATTCTTAATATTTTATCTATTGCAATGGAAGAAAATCTCGTGAAAACATGCCTTCACGACCGCCATGTGAAACTTGGGGCACTGATGTCGCCCTTCGGCGGTTTTGATATGCCTATACAGTATAAGGACATCACCACCGAGCACAATGCAGTGCGAAATGAAGTGGGTGTTTTCGACGTAAGCCATATGGGCGAGGTGCGCGTTTCAGGCCCCGAAGCTTATAAATTCGTTCAGCACATCTTCGTAAACGACGTAGCCGGTGCACCCGACGGACAGATTTTCTACGGTATGATGTGCTACGACAACGGTGGCACAGTCGACGACCTCCTTGTATATAAGGTAAACGACAATGAGTATTTCCTCGTCATCAATGCTGCCAACATAGACAAAGACGTGAAGTGGATTTTCGATAATGCTGAAGGTTACGACGTAAACGTATCAAACGAAAGCCCCTACTATGGCGAACTCGCAGTGCAGGGCCCGAAAGCTGAGGAAGTGCTCTCTAAGATTCTTGGTCTTCCTCTTGAGGAAATCGCTTTCTACAACTTCAAGACTTACCATCTCGATGGCGAGGACGTAATCATCAGCCGCACTGGCTACACTGGCGAGGATGGCTTTGAGGTCTACGGTTCTCACGACTTCACAGTGCGTCTTTGGGACAAACTGATGGAAGCAGGCGTACAGCCCTGCGGTCTCGGTTGCCGTGACACCCTCCGCTTCGAGGTTGGTCTGCCTCTCTATGGCGACGAACTCGCCGACGACATCACTCCGATTGAAGCAAGCCTCTCAATGTTTGTGAAACTCGACAAAGAGGAATTCATCGGCAAAGAAGCTCTTGCTCTTCAGAAAGCAGAAGGCGTGAAGCGCCGCATCGTAGGCATCGAACTCGAAGGCAATGCAATTCCCCGCCATGGCTATCCAGTGGAAGTGAATGGGGAAGTGGTAGGAGAGATCACTACAGGTTATCGCTCCATCTCAACAGGCAAGTCAGTGGCGATGGCAATGATTCAGAAACCCTTCGACAAACTTGGCACAGAAGTAGAAGTACGTATCCGCAAGAAGACCTTCCCAGGCAAGGTCGTGAAGAAACGCTTCTACGACAAAAACTATAAGAAGTAAAAGAGACTTAGATTGTCAAATTGACATTTGACAAAATGTCAATTTGACAAATTCAAACTTAATGAAACTTAATTAATCACTAAATATTATGACAATCAAAGACAATCTCCGCTATGCGGAATCTCACGAGTGGGTAAGCCTTGACGGCGAAATCGCAACAGTTGGTATCACAGACTACGCTCAGCACGCTCTTGGCGATATCGTATATGTCGACATGCCTGAAGTAGGCGACGAAGTGACAGCCGGCGAGGAGTTTGGCGCAGTAGAATCAGTGAAAGCTGCTTCCGACCTCTATTCTCCCGTAAGCGGCGAAGTTGTAGAGATCAACGAAGCTCTCGAAGACGAACCGGGTCTTATCAACCAGGATGCATTTGCGAACTGGATTATGAAGGTCAAGGTGTCAGATCCTTCCGAGGTGGAAGCTCTTCTCGACGCTGAAGCTTACGCTAAGATTTGTGAGGAATAATCTTTTGCATAATACGAAATGAATAGATATATTCCGCATACCGAGGAAGATATAAAGGTAATGCTGGAGAAAATCGGTGTGAACTCTACCGATGACCTCTTCTCCGATATCCCTGAAGATGTGATATTCAAAGGGGAATACGACATTCCGTCTGCTATGTCGGAAGTGGAGCTCCGCAAGCATTTCCAGGAACTCGGCGACAAAAATAGCAATCTTGTAGTGTTTGCAGGTGGAGGAGCCTATGATCACTACTCTCCATCTGTAATCGCTCATCTTCTTGCACGCAGCGAATTCTACACTGCATATACTCCTTATCAGCCTGAGATCTCTCAGGGCACTCTGCAGTATATTTTCGAATATCAGAGCATGATATGTGAGCTCACAGGTCTTGAGGCAAGCAACGCATCAATGTACGACGGCGCAACTGCAACTGCAGAGGCTGCTATGATGATGGTGGCATCTGCAAAGAAGAAAAACCGTGTACTGATTTCTGCAACAGTTGCTCCAAGAGTTGTGGAAGTAGTGAAGACTTACACTAAATTCCATGGCATTGATCTGACAGTTATCCCAGAAAAGGATGGAGTCACAGATCTTGATGCTATATATGAGGCTATGAATGCAGGCGATGTAGCAGGTGTGATAGTTCCATGCCCTAACAAGTATGGAATTATTGAAGATTTCACCGGCCTTGCAGAAAAAGTGCATGCTGTGAAGGCTCTTCTTGCGATGAACTGTGATCCGTCTACATTGGCAGTGCTCCGCACTCCGGCAGAGTGGGGCGCAGACATTGCTTGCGGAGATGGCCAGACTCTTGGCATGCCGATGCAGTTTGGTGGTCCATACCTTGGCTTTATGGCGTGCTCAAAGGCTCAGCTTCGCAAGATGCCAGGTCGCGTTGTTGGTGCTACTAAGGATGCCGATGGCAAGCGCGCATTTGTGCTAACTCTTCAGGCACGCGAGCAACACATCCGCCGCGAGAAAGCAACTTCCAATATCTGCTCCAACCAAAGTCTTATGGCTCTTTATGCAACAGTGTATGTGGCATTGATGGGCAAGAAGGGATTGGAAGAAGTCAATAAGCTTAGCTGCGATGGCGCTCACTACCTTTATAATAAGCTGCTTGCAACTGGAAAATTCCACAAAGCATTCGACAAGCCATTCCTTAAGGAATTCACACTTCGCACAGACCTTGATGTGAAGAAAGTGAATGAATATCTTGCATCAAAAGGATATATGGGCGGCATCGACCTTGGCGATGGACTGGTAGAGTTTGCTGTGACAGAGAAGAGAACTAAGGAAGAAATCGACGAATTGGTAACTTTAATGCTGGAGGCTTAAGAAGATGAAATACTACGATAAATTGATATTTGAACTTTCACGTCCCGGCCGTGTAGGTTACGAATTGCCGAACAATGATTTTGCGACCGATGGGGAGAAAGAAATACCTTCCGATCTTCTTCGTAAAGCTCCTCTTGAACTCCCGGAGGTTTCGGAACTTGACGTAGTGCGCCACTACACCAATCTTTCCAACAAGAACTTCGGTGTAGACACAGGTTTCTATCCTCTCGGCAGCTGCACCATGAAATATAATCCAAAAATCAATGAGGAAGTAGCAGCCATGCCTCAATTTGCTGGCCTTCATCCTCTTCAGAATGCGGAGACCGCCCAAGGTGCACTCGAACTTTATTGGAATCTACAGAAAGCCCTTGCCAACCTCGCTGGTTTCGCAGAGTTCACGCTTAATCCATATGCAGGTGCTCATGGTGAGCTGACAGGTCTGATGGTGATGCGCAGCTACCACAAAGCTCGTGGCGACCACAAACGCACAAAGATTATCGTTCCCGACTCCGCTCATGGCACTAATCCGGCATCTGCAATGGTGGCTGGTCTTGAGGTTGTGGAAGTGAAGAGCCGTCCCAATGGATCGATTGATATCGAAGACCTCAAACCGCTTCTCAACGATGAAGTGGCAGGCATCATGATGACCAATCCCAACACACTCGGTATGTTTGAGACTGAGATTGTGGAGATTGCAAAACTCGTGCACGACGCTGGAGGTCTGCTTTACTATGATGGAGCGAACTTCAATCCGCTTTTGGGTAAGGTGCGTCCTGGCGACATGGGCTTTGACATCATGCACATCAACCTGCACAAGACCTTCTCCACACCTCATGGTGGTGGCGGTCCCGGCAGCGGCCCTGTAGGCGTTGCCGAACATCTCGTTCAGTTCCTGCCAAATCCTCACGTGAAGAAAGATGCAGACGGTAAGTTCTATGTAGAGAACGGTGATGAAGCTCTCGGAAGCGTATCTACATTCTTCGGCAACTTCGGCGTAATGATGAAGGCTTATGCCTACATCCTCAGCCTTGGCAAAGAAGGTATAAAAGAAGTAGGACCGATGGCTACCTTGAATGCAAACTACATTAAGGAGAGCCTGAAAGATGACTTCCTTCTTCCCATCGAGGGCGCTTGCAAGCATGAGTTTGTATTCGACGGCCTGAAAGACAAATCCACCAGCGTTACGACCCTCAATGTCGCAAAACGTCTGCTTGACTACGGTTTCCATGCTCCGACTATCTATTTCCCGCTGCTCTTCCACGAATCAATGATGATTGAGCCGACTGAGACAGAAAGTCTGGAGACACTCGACGAGTTTATCGACGTAATGCACAAGGTAGCTAAAGAGGCACGAGAGACTCCGGAAGAAGTCAAGAATGCACCTCTAACGACCATCGTTCGAAAACTCGACGAGACTACAGCAGCCAAGAATCCAATTTTGAATTATAAAGCTCTTAAGAACTCATGAAAATCATCATAATCGGCGCAGGCCCCGGAGGATATGAGACCGCTCTTGAAGCCGCAAAAAGGGGGCATGAAGTGACTCTCTTCAATGGAGACCGCCTCGGAGGCACATGTCTCAACGAAGGGTGTATACCAACCAAATGCCTTTGCCGCAATGCCGAGATGATCGCTTCCTTCAAGGAAGCTGAGAAATTCGGAGTTGATGACTTCACCTTCACGCTCGACTACAATAAAGTAGTCGAGCGAAAGAGGGAAGTCGTAGACACTCTGCGCTCGGGCATCGACTCGATGCTCAAGACCGATAAGGTGAATGTGGTCAACGCAAAGGCTTCGTTCAAAGACGCCCATACCGTCACCGCTGAAGGAGAGGACTACCAGGCAGACTATATCATCATTGCAACAGGCTCCTCCTCACGCTCGCTTCCAATAGAAGGGCATGACCTCGAATGTGTGAAGGATTCTACGCAAATGCTCGACATCGAGTATATTCCTGAGTCTCTCACCATCATTGGCGGAGGAGTCATCGGAATGGAATTTGCCAATATTTTCGCATCTTTCGGCTCGAAAGTGACTGTGATAGAATATATGAAGCAGATTCTCCCGCCATTTGATTCCGACATCGCAAAGCGTCTCAAGCAGACACTCACGAAGAAAGGCATCAAGATTGTCACCGGAGCAGCTGCAAAGAAAATCGAACAGAATGCTGACTATGAGGTTGTGGTCACCTACGATGTAAAAGGCAAGGAAGAGACCGCAGTCAGCTCAGACCTTCTTATGGCCGTAGGACGCGCTCCCCGCGTAGATGGACTGAACCTTGAAGCAGCGGGAGTGGAGTATTCTCCCAAGGGAATTGTTGTAGACGACTGGATGCGCACCAATGTGCCGCACATCTATGCGATCGGCGACGTCAATGCCAAGATGATGCTTGCTCATGTGGCTACTTTTCAGGGAGTACACGCTCTCAATGCCATCGACGGAAAGGCAGACAAGATTAACTTCGGAATCGTACCGAGTGCAGTCTTCACAGTACCTGAATGCGGAATGGTAGGCCTGACTGAAGAAGCATGCAAAGCTCAAGGGATTGAAATCCGTAAAGGCCAGAGTTTCTTCCGTGCCAACGGCAAGGCACTCGCCATGGCCGAACCAGACGGTCTTTGCAAACTTATCTTCCGCAAGGACGACGGCAAACTTATCGGAGCCCACATAATGGGAGTCGAGGCAGCCGATCTTGCACAGCAGTGTGCCGATCTCATGAATGCCGGAATGACACTTGAAGACATAGAGAATGTCATCTTCGGACACCCAACTGTATCAGAAGTAATCCTCTCAGCTTGTCACAACGCATGAAAAAGATAGCAGCCATCACAATGGTCCGCGACGATGACTTCTTTCTCCGTAAGTGGGTAGACTACTACGGACGTGAGCTCGGACGCGACAACCTTTACATACTCTTCGACGGAGAAGACCAGATAGTGCCAGACTTCTGCGAAGGCACACACACGTATATCCACAAACGTCTGAGCAACAGGATTGTAGAAGGAGAACGTGTGCGACTCGGTCTGATCAGCGACAAGGCCGCAGAACTTCTTGAAAAAGATGGCTACGACCTTGTGATTGGTGTGGACTGTGATGAATTCATTGTGGTGGACCCCAAGGTAGGTAAATCCTTGAGGGAATATCTTTCAGAGCAAGAAATAGACTTTACGATTTCTCCTTTAGGTGTTGACGTAGGTCAGCACCTGGAGAAGGAATCTGAAATAGATGCCAGCAAAGGATTTCTTGAACAGCGAAAATACGGATATCTTGACACCCGCTACACCAAGGGGTCAATAATAGCAAAGCCCGTAAGATGGGGACGCGGATTCCATCGAGTGAAAGGACATAATTTCCATATTTGCCCAGATCTTTATCTTTTCCACTTCGGATGCATCGACATGAAGAGGATGAGAGAACGATTTATGAATCCAGACAGAATCGGAGGTTCTTCAACGAGACATTTCAAGAAACGCACGCGTACGATTCACCTTGTGACCAACAACGAGGCTCGTGACTTCGACAAGGGGACGAAGACAGCAAGAAAGATGCAGACGTTAATTCGTCCAGTCTATGCTTGGAACAAGCCAGCGATGCTTGGACGCGTGATTGTGGTGAAGATACCCGAACGATTCAGAAAGATATTATAAGCTTATACATATATTATGAGCTTAAAAAGTTTTTGATAATGAGTGAGAAAAAGCAACTGTCGATTAGAGAATTACAATTAAAAATGCTCGACGTCATGATTGACATCGATCGCTTTTGTCGTGCCAACGACATACCATATTCCCTTGCATGCGGGACGCTTTTGGGAGCCGTAAGACATGGAGGTTTTATACCTTGGGATGATGATGCAGACTTATTCATGTTGCGCGAGGATTTTGACCGCTTCGTCAAAACTTATAAGAGCGACAAATATCAAGTGAGCTACATACTTGACAAGGAAGACGGATACTTCGGTCTTTGCTTCGCAAAAGTGATCGACCCCAATGCGCATACCAACAAAGACGGTAAGCTTAAGCATGCGGGTATTTTTGTAGACATTTTTCCTATGGACGGAGTGTCGGAAGACACAAAGGAATGTAGAAAAAGAATGCACCGTATCGCCCAACTTGAGAATCGTATTTTCCATCGTCGGCGTACGGATTTGATATCCATTTTAAAGTCTTATCGACACTCCCTTGCATGGTGGATAGACAAATTCGACAAGACTGTCCATGACAAGAGCTACTACGATAGTAAAATTGTAGCTCATGCCGTAGGATCGAGAAAATATGAAGTAGTGATGCCTCGTACAGAATTCTCAAATCTCAAAAATATAAAATTTGAAGGTTATGATTTCCTGACAGTTCCAGATACTCATCACTATCTAATCACGGAATATGGAGAAGACTATATGACACCCAAACAATGGAATCATAACATGACTGTGTATGAATAATCCGGACACCATCAAGAACCATAGCCAGCATTCAAAGTTATGGCTTAACACAGAATATATCTTAAAAGCCCATATCTTTAATCCGATATGGAAGGACCGTGACAGCAGACGAAAAACGCGTTATGAGGCCACATACAAGTTTGTTATGGGTTATCTTCAGAGATACGCTGAGGAGGTAAGAAAATTCAATGCCGATAAAGTAATTGGTGCAGAAGAGCCTGAAAGAGCTTTCACATTATGGCTGCAGGGCGAAGAAAATGCCCCGGCACTGGTGAAAGCATGCTTCCGCAGCATGCGTAAGCATCTGAAGCAGGAACTCGTAGTTCTTGATGGAAAGTCGCTGTTTGAATGGATTTCGTTGCCTGCTTATATCATAGAAAAGTGGAAAAAGGGAGCTATTACCCATGCCGCCTTCAGTGACATCTGCCGAGTTGAACTTCTGTATCAGCACGGAGGAGTCTGGCTTGACGCGACAGATTTTGTAACGTCCCCCGTACCCCAATTCATAATGGATGAGGATTTCTTCGTCTTTATGGCTGGCAATAAGGTCCGTGGCAATTACGCCAAGATTCAAAGTTGCTTCATGCGTGGCAGAAAAGGGAATCCAATTCTAAGCGTGTGGAGAAAAGCTATCTTCCACTATTGGAAGAATGAGAAAAGTAAGATTAATTACTTCTGGATGCATTTTCTTTTAAGGCTTGTCGTGGAAAACAATGAGGTTGCCAAGCGAGAATTTACTAAGATGCCCAAAATAGATCAGGATCCTACGCATGAGCTTTGGGAAGCCCATGCTGGGGATGTCTATGTCAAAGAGGAGTTCGACAGAATTTGTAGCGGTTCATTTTTCCAAAAGACTAATTTTAAAGACAAAAGGCTGCGCAACGTGCCATCTGGAACAGTTGCACAACATGTACTTGACTCCAATCTATAAACTATGGGAAGACATGCCTATCTCATCTTGGCCCATAAGAATCCTAATCAGTTGCGAAAACTGATTGAGATGCTTGACAGTCTGCGGAATGATATTTTTCTCCATATAGACTCTAAGGCTGCTGACATTAATCCGGAATTGTTTAAAGGGGTGTGCAAGTATTCCTCACTAACGATACTTCCTGAACGAATCAAAGTAAATTGGGGTGGTGTCAGCATAATGAGGGCTGAACTTGCATTACTGAAATCCGCGACTTCAAAAGAGAAGTATGATTACTATCATCTTTTGTCAGGTATGGATCTTCCACTAAAAAGTCAAGAAGATATACACCGATTTTTTGATAAGCATCATGGAAAGGAATTTATCAATCTATGGGAATTCAAAAAGAGTAATCTCTCAAGATTCAGATACTATACAATATTTCCGGAAGGTGAGTCAAAATTCAGGACCAGAATAGTAAACCACATTTTCAAGGGACTTCAGATGGCCATTGGATTTCGAATCAACAAGAAGGTGGACTTTTATTTCGGATCTCAATGGTTTAGCATAACAGATGATTTGGCACGCTACGTAGTAAGCAAGGAGGATTGGCTTGAAAAGATATTCAGGCATACGAGCACTTGCGATGAGATTTTCCTTCCGACGCTTGTGTGCAACTCCGAATTCAAGGAAAGACTTTTTGTCACTAAGCCAGTGGAAAGCAACAGAGGTTCAACACTTGGCAATATGCGATTGATCGACTGGACACGTGGGGAAAGCGTGCGCCATCCTTGGACATTCCGAGCTAATGATGAGCAACTTCTTATGTCGTCGGAATATCTATGGGCAAGGAAATTTGATGAGACTATAGATGGCGAAATAATTGATAAAATTTATACACGCTTAAAAAACAAATAAAAAATTTCGGTCATAACTTACCTCCAGTCCAAGGCTACGCAGTATTGGGCAACTAGGAGGTGGTTGGAACTTATGGGGGTGGAATTTTGTTATTGCTTTGGATGCTCTTTTAGGAGTATCTGTTTGTGTAGTTACAAATGATAGAAATTTATAATTTGATAGAAATATGAAGACACGGATAATCACTATTTTATCCCTTTTGATGTTGCTAATGCCTTTCACTGGACGTGCTCAAGAGATAGAGAAGTCGGTGGGTGAACGACCTGTAGCTGAGAAAATTCTCTTTATCGGTGACTCAATGACAGGATGGCTCGCGGAGCGTCTTGAGGCTTACGGAAAGAAGAACGGTTTCGAGGTATCAACCGTAGTTTGGGACGGTTCGACCCTGAAGAAATGGGGCACCAATCCGAAACTGAGCACAATCGTAAGCGAACAGGATCCAGATGCTATCTTTGTGAGCCTAGGGATGAATGATCTCTTCGAACCTAATCCTGAGGCACGGTGCAAGTCTTCTTTGGAAGGAATCAAGCAGGCAGCTGGAGATGCAGAAATCATTTGGGTTGGTCCTCCATCATGGCCAGGAAAAGGAACTGGCAAGGCGTTGAACGAATGGCTCTCCAAACAACTCGGAGAAGGACACTTCTTCAATAGCTCGAATCTGGAGTTGCAACGTCAGAGCAGCTCAAATCCTCATCCCACACGTCAAGGAATTAGCAAATGGATGGACAACGTAGTAAACTGGCTGGAGACAGATGGAGCCATCTCTCTGCCAGGGTATGAAAAACCGACTGGTGAGCAGATGGCTCGCGGGAAATATTATGTGTATAAGAGGATGAAGGAGAATCTGTAAATTAAGAATCAGCTTCACAGTATTATTATGGTTCGGGGCCCACGTAACCGGGCTTGAAACCGCCTTCGTCTATTACTATTCTTTGTACTGCCATGCCTGGGTCTATTCCACGTAGACGTAAGATGTGGCGGTCTTTATTTTGGTCAACTTTGAAGGTGGTCTTACTCAAAGCGGAGTTTCTCATTACGTTCTCTTTCCATGGTTTTGACCATTCTTGAGGCAGGAATTCAATCACTTGCTCTTCCTGATCATCAACGATTACTCCAATCTTACAACCTTTTCCGGCATGAAGAGGAAAATAGGGAAGATGGAAAATTTGAAGTGTCACGGAATCCCCTTTGAGCTCTCCGAGATCTAATATGGCTTCAAGGATTGATTCTGAAGGAACATTTTCGGTGGCATTTCCAAGTCGCAACACATGACCATCATATCCGAAACCCTCGATAAACTTAGTCCCTGCATTCTGCGCACTTTCGCTGATCACGGCATCCTTTAGATTAAGAGTGCGACATGCTGAGCGGTTAGCATCATAGGTGAGCCATACTGCTTTGGCTCCTACTTCTTTAAAGGTATAGAGTGGAGGCAAATTTTGATACTTTGCGCAGAAACCAGGCGGTATAGACATCATACCACTCCACTTACCGTCATTAAGAGTATTATAAAGGTTTGTAAGGGAATCTATCGATTCGGCTGCAGATTGAGAAACGAAAGCTGCATAGTTGGCTTTCTCATTGTTGCCAGCTTTTACGTATTCATTGTTGAGTTGGGCAAACAAGAACTTACGGTTCATAAAGTTGGAAGCCAATACCGGGTAACCAAGCGTTTCGAAGATAGGATTTCTCAATGAGTCTGGAAGAGCTTTATTCAGAGTTGCTACTTTGATTGCAATCTCGGCATAGTCATCAATTCTTTTCACAGCATCCCCATAGTTGGAAAAACTGAATTCTGTAGGACGAATATCCTTAGCATCAGGAGTGTCCCATTCGATTTCCCATCCCATGTATTCCGGTTTTCTAATCCATGCCAGGCGATAGTATTCATCGAGAATGTGTTGGAATTCCGGTTTCAATTCCTCACCACACCATTTCGCAAGCATTTCAGCCTGATAAGTATTGGTGTTTTCATCATTAAAGTTATCGAGACACCACGCCATATCGAAAAACAATTGAGTATCAAGTTCAGCTGGTTTAATATCCCCGACATTCAGCAACCAGTATTTATTAGCGCCCATGTCGTAAGACTTGCGGAGCTCGCTATACATGAAAGTAGGGGGTGTAGTGCATAGCCATAGATAGTCATGGGGAGTGCCAAGATAAGATGTATGGTAATATACGCCAGACCCTCCTGAGCGTTTCCGTTCTTCCGGAGTCGGAAGACTCTTCATATATCCGTAGTTGTCGTCGGGCCAGATGATCATCACATCATCTGGTATCTTCAGACCGTTTCGGTAAAGATCAAGAGTCTCCTTATAAGGAACGAATATTTGCGGAATCTCCGAAGCTGGCTTGCCGAGACGCTGTTCAAGAAGGTTTCTCTGGTCAGCGATAACCTGCTCAAGCAGTTGAATTTTCTCTTCCATTGGACGCTCCTGACTCATTGCTTCATCATGCACACCACGCATACCAATGGTGTAAATATTCTCGAAATCGGCAGCCTCTTCAAGGCGGTCAGCAAACTTTCCATAGATGACATCACGATTCATACCATAGTCCCATACACCATCACGTTCCGAGTCCCATTCAGATTTGGCAGCGTTGTTAAAGAGCATCGGTTCGCAATGGGATGTAGTGATGATGATACCGTAGTCATCTGCCACTTTCTTGCTTTCCGGATGAGAGTAGAAGGCACCGGTGCAAGAGTGCATAGCTGGTGCAAGCATATTTCCTTTGAGACGAAGAAGGAGCTCACACACCTTCTCATATGTATTCGGTCCGATATCATTAACGTCCTTGTCAAGCCCGGAAGCAGCCCAAGGAAGGATACCCCAATCCTCATCGTTGATGAAAATGCCTCTATAC
>CAZIAX010000034.1:6247-17460 GCA_964537745.1 uncultured Sangeribacter sp. | reverse complement strand
GGATTACAAAGTGCCGATGGAACTCAAATCCTGTCTATCGGAGTTTCATCACAAAGCCTTTGGTGTGGCTTTTATAAAGGAGGCAGTAGGCAGTTTTGCCTTCCGCCTCCTTCTTTTTTCGTCTCAAACCCTCATAACCCTTTAACCTTGTAACCTCATAACCTTTAAGTTGAGGAACGAAACTTAAGTTAAACAACCCAAAATATGAAAGACGTAAAGCAAACCCTGCTCGACAGGGTATCTATCCGCCGCTACGAGCGCGAAGCAATCCCTCAGGAGACAATGGACTTCATCTACGATGCAGTCCGCAACACCCCTACCAGCTACAACGGTCAGCAATACTCCGTAATCGATATCGACGACCAGGAACTCAAAGAAAAACTTTATGAACTCACTGGCCAGAAACAGCTCAAGACCTGCAACCGTCTTCTCATCTTCTGCTCCGACTACAATAAGATGACGCTCCTCGCCAAAAAGAAAGGCGTAGACATGCCGGCATTCACCGACACCATGGATGGCACAATCATTGGCATCATCGACGCATCCCTCGCAATGATGAGTGCTGTAGTTGCTGCTGAAGCATGTGGCCTCGGATGCAACTGCGTCGGTTATCTCCGTACTGTAGACCCAAAGAAAGTGTCAGAACTTCTGAAACTCCCGAAAGGCGTGTTTGTGGTTTGCGGTCTCGCTCTTGGTATCCCACGCGAACATCCCGACCTCAAGCCGAAGCAGCAGAGAGATCTCGTATTCATGAAAAACTGCTATAGCCAAGACCCCGAGAAACTCACAGAGGAACTCGTGGAGTATGACAACGTAGTGACCGACTACAACCAGCACCGTGCCGGTGGCACTTCCGACAACGACTGGTGTGCCCACATCATCAACTACTACGACCACGCGATGGAATACAACATCCTCCAGTATCTCAAAGACCAGGGTTACGACATAAAGAAGTGATTAAGGTTCAAGAGTCAAAAACCAAGTATTTTTAAGGTCAAGAACCAAATATAAAAATAAAGGCACCTCAAAATGAGATGCCTTTATTTTTTATATCAACTTGGTCCTTAGTCCTTACCCTTAACTCTTGGTCCTTGACTCTTGGTCCTTGACTCTTGGTTCTTGAACCTTTAACACTATCGGCGTCCGCCGGTTTTCTGACGCATCTGGCGCATCATAGCCATAGGATTCTTCATGCCGCCTGTAGCCATGCGCATCATCTTGCGTGTCTCTTCAAATTGCTTCAGCAGGCGGTTGACTTCCTGCAGTGAGGTGCCGCTGCCCTTGGCAATACGCTGACGGCGTGAAGCATTGATAATCTCAGGATTCTGACGCTCGTATGGAGTCATCGAGTAGATTATGGCCTCAATACCCTTGAAGGCATTGTTGTCGATATCGATATCCTTGATGGCTTTCCCTACGCCCGGTATCATCGCAGCAAGGTCCTTGATATTACCCATCTTCTTGATCTGCTGTATCTGCTTGAGGAAGTCGTCGAAGTCAAACTTGTTCTTGCGTATCTTCTCCTGCAGGCGCTCAGCCTCCTTCTGGTCGTAGATTTCCTGCGCACGCTTGGCAAGCTCGACGATATCGCCCATGCCAAGAATACGGTTGGCCATACCTTCAGGATTGAACTCCTGGATGTCTTCCATCTTCTCGCCGATACCCACAAACTTGATAGGCTTGTCTACTACCGAGCGGATAGAGAGAGCGGCACCGCCGCGAGTGTCACCGTCAAGCTTCGTGAGGATAACACCGTTGAAATCAAGGCGGTCGTTAAATTCCTTGGCTGTGTTCACTGCATCCTGACCTGTCATGGAGTCTACCACGAAGAGTGTCTCATCGGGATTGACAGCCTTCTTGATGGCGGCTATCTCCTGCATCATCTCCTCATCGACAGCAAGACGGCCGGCAGTATCGACAATCACAAGGTCAAGCTTGTTGTCCTTGGCATACTTGATTGCATTCTGGGCTATCTCTACAGGATTCTTGTTGCCTTCCTCTGTATATACAGGTACGTCTATCTGCTGGGCAAGTACCTTCAGCTGCTCGATAGCGGCAGGACGATATACGTCGCCGGCCACGAGCAATGGCTTCTTGCCCTTCTTCTTAAGTTTCAGAGCAAGCTTGCCTGAGAATGTGGTCTTACCGGAACCCTGCAGACCTGACATAAGGATAACAGCAGGTTTTCCTTCAAGCACGAGCGGCGCTTCCTGGCCACCCATTAGGGCAGTAAGCTCGTCGTGGACAATCTTTACCATCAGCTCCTTGGGCTTCAGGGCATTGATCACATTCTGGCCAAGGGCCTTCTGCTTTACGGTGTCGGTAAACGTCTTCGCCACCTTAAAGTTGACGTCGGCATCAAGCAGCGCCCGACGCACGTCTTTCATGGTCTCGGCAATGTTGATCTCGGTGATTCTGCCCTCACCCTTCAGGATCTTAAACGATCGCTCGAGTCTTTCGGAAAGGTTGTTAAACATATATTGTCTATTTATATCTCGCAAGCTAAGCGTTAAAGTTAAAAGCTTATTTGGCTATAACCTTATAACCTCATAAACTTATAATCTCCAACTTTCGCCTACGAAAGTTGATTATTATTATTTCAAAAGGTTTGTGGCTGTGTCCGGGAAAATCACCTTCGGCTCGAATGTCTTTGCCTCCTCAGGTGTCATCAGCGCATAAGCGATAATGATGATGATATCGCCTACCTGTGCCTTCCTGGCTGCTGCCCCGTTGAGGCATATGATGCCTGTGTTCGGTTTTCCAGCGATGACATATGTCTCCAGACGCTCGCCATTGTTATTATTGACTATCGCCACCTTCTGGCCTGGCAGGATGCCTGCCGCTTCCAGAAGAGCTGAATCGATGGTTATGCTTCCGATATAGTTGAGATTGGCCTCGGTGACGTGCACCCGATGTATCTTGGAGGCCAGCATTTCTATCTGCATTGCTTCAAGAGTGTTAGCTATGTCTTATTTATATCTGATGTTGTCGATAAGACGCACCTTGCCGCAATAGACAGTGATGCATCCTACGATGTCGGGCGACTCTGACCATTCCTCGACCGGGAGCAATGTGCGGCCGTCGACTATCTCAAAGTATTCCACATTCATATGCGGGATAGCATCGATTCTCTCTACAACAGTGTCGTGAGTGGCACGCACCGAGTGGTCTTTGGCATACTCCACGCTGTAGGCGAGCGCCTCATGGATGCCGGGCGCAACCTTACGCTGCTCTTCTGTCAGCAGGGCATTACGCGATGACAGGGCCAGACCATCGTCAGCCCTCTTGATAGGCACGGGCACTATCGCTACATCTATATGCTCAGATTCCACCATATTCTTTATCACAGCTATCTGCTGGAAGTCTTTCTCACCAAAATAGGCGCGTGTAGGGCGGCAGAGCCTGAAAAGGCGGCTCACTACCTGAGCTACTCCCTGGAAATGTCCTGGACGGAACTTTCCCTCCATCACCTCGGCTGCAGTGCCAAGCTTGAACTCATGGTCGGAGGTAGTGCCTTGCGGATACATCTCATCTACCGAAGGAGCAAAGACGGCCGTAGTCCCCTCGCCGGCAAGAAGCTTGAAGTCCGCTTCCTCGTTGCGCGGATATGTGGCGAGGTCATCGGGATTGTTAAACTGAGTCGGATTGACAAACACACTGACGAGGGCTACATCGTTTTCTGCGACTGCCCTCTTCACGAGCGAGAGGTGCCCCTCATGGAGCGCTCCCATTGTAGGAACGAATCCTATCGTCTTTCCTTTGTCAAGCGTCGTGGCTACGAATGTCTCCAGATCGCTGACAGTTCGAATTATCTGCATTGCCATTGCTTTAGAATGATATTCTTGTCTGATTTTGGCCCTTTCGCAGGGCACTGCTGACCCACTTGCGGGTTTCAACTTGCAAAGTTAATAAATAAGTCAGAAACGCGCCAAGTATTTCAGTCAAAAAACTCAACTCAATGTTAAAAAATTCGAAAATTCAGCCCCGAAAATGCTAAAGTATCAAAAAGCATCCCCCTTTTAAGGCTTATGTGGATTTTTTTTTGTAATTTTGCACTTGGGCTTGTTGCGACGTGCGAAGCGTTTCTTCTCGCCCATTTAATTTCTGTAATATGGCCAAGAAAAAATTCCTTTTTGTAGCGCAGGAGGTTGAGCCCTACCTTCCGCCGGAACATATATCTTCACTGGGCAAGGAGGTTGCCACCGGCATCCACAAGAGAGGATATGAGGTGCGCACCTTTACCCCGAAATGGGGCGGTATCAACGAGCGCCGCAACCAGCTCCACGAGGTAATACGCCTCAGCGGGCTCAACGTGACTATCGACGACAACGACCATCCGCTGCTCCTCAAGGTCGCAAGCCTACACCCTTCCCGCACCCAGGTCTACTTTATCGACAACGATGACTTCTTCCAGAAACTCGATTCAGATATCGACGAGGTCGGAAGCAACCGTCCCGACAACGACAAGCGCATCCTTTTCTTCACGCGATCCACTTTGGAGACCGCCAAGAAACTCCAGTGGGACCCTGCTGTAATCCACTCACAAGGCTGGGTGGCAGCCCTCACTCCCGTCTATCTCCGACAGCTCCAAGACTCTGTTTCGTTTGAAGACTCCAAGGTGGTCTACACTGTCCTCCCGGAAGACAACGAGGTTGTCATCGATGCCGAAATCTTCCGTCGCCTGAAGGAAGACGGAGTGAGGGAGGATTATCTCCGCCAGTATGAGGGATTGGAGAAAAACTCCAAATTGCTCCATCGCATGGCCATCGATAATTCTGATGGCGTCATCTTCATGACTGACACCCCCGACCCGGAGCTCCTCGCAGCTGTCGAGGAGAAGGGAATTCCTTATATGACTAAAGAGGAGGCCGAAGGAAATCTTGAGGCCTACATTGAGTTTTACGACAAACTTTCCGACAAATGAATCTACCCGACTCCATGCGCAAGCGCCTCGGGCTCTTAGCAGCTCCTTTCCTGGCTATAGCTGCCGGGGGATTTCTTCTCTCTTGCGAAAACGAGACTCCTACCGTTGGCGGTCAGCTCGCCTACGGCGAGGTCAAGATTGCTTTGGACTCCCTCATTTGGGATGGCTCTGAGCAGTATATATTCCGTGGCGACGAGAAGACACCCTACCAGTGTCCGAAACTCTCTTACACCACAATTTTTGATGATGCTGTCGACACCCGGAGCACTACCAACCTCATCGGACGCATCAGCGTCCCGGAATACGGCGACCTCAACTGCTCATTTGTCAGCCGCATGATGTGCACAACCTCGCTCGCTATTCCCGACTCCATCAAGGAGGAACAGATCGATTCGATGAAGGTGGTCCTGACAGTCCCTCGTGGTGCCCTTACTGGCGACTCGCTTGCTCCTCAGCAGCTGAGAGTGTTCCGCCTGACCAAGAGCCTTCCTTCCGACATCACCAACCGCTTTGACCCTACTGGTTATTACGACCCTGCCAAACCACTCGGAAGCCGCACCTACACGCTTTCGGCTCTCGGCATGAGCGATTCGCTATATTCTTCCACTCAAGTGCTTAGCATCGCCATCCCTTTGCCACGCGAAATGGCGCTTGAGACCGTCAGGGCTTACCGCGACCCGAGCAAGAAATCCATATTCGCATGGCCGCAGGAGTTTGAAAAATATTTCCATGGCATCTACGTGGAGCCTTCTTTCGGCCGAGGATGCGTTGCCAACATCGCATTTACGGATTTTGTAATCTACTACAACTACATGACTTCTAAAAACTCCACGGATTCCGCAGGTAACGTCACCGTCACATATAAGAAAGAGATTGGAGGAGCTGGTGTGTTCACTTCTTCACCGATTGTGCTCAGCAGCAACAACGTGGTCTACCGCCCATCTGCTTTCCTTCAGGCTAAGGCGGCCGCCAACGAGGCCCTCGTGACCACTCCCGGTGGCTATCGAATCAACGTGAAGTTCCCCGGTAAGGAACTCGTCGATATCTACAAGCGCTCTCAATCGAAGCTTTCTGTAGTCAGCGACCTTCTCTTCAGCATCCCTGTTGAGGAAATTGAAAACGACTACGGCCTTACCCCTCCTCCTTATCTCGTGATGGTCAAGACCTCGAAGCTTAAGGAATTCCTCGACAGCAACTCTCTCCCCGACGGGAAGGACTCTTTCTATGCTGCTTATAGCTCCTCGCTCAAGCGCTACTCATTCACTTCAATGAGAAACTATATTCTCGACCTTATTAAAAAGGAAAGTATCACAGCTGAAGACACTGACTTCACAATCGTTCCCGTTAATATAGAGTTTGAGGAAGACAATTCCTCCGCATCGACCAACTCCTACAACAGCTATTTGGCTCTTCTCTATGGCGGTTACTACTCCTCATCCTCTTCCTCAACTAATAAGGACCCTATCAAGTGCACTCCTTACATCTTGAAGCCGACAATGTGCCGCCTCAAGATGGATGAGGCACGCACGATTTTCTCTTACTCCCTCCAAGAATTGAAATAATCATGAGTCTCTCCACTCTAATTCTCTCGTTCAGCCTCCTGCAGATGATCACTGGAGCTTCGGCAACTCCCGCCGACAGCTCCGCCATGGCTCCTGCAGGAGCTACTGTTTTATTTGCTGGCGATGCAATGCAGCATCAGGCCCAGCTCGACCAAGCTCTTCTTGAAGGTGGCGGCAAACGCTACGACTACTCTGAGTGCTTCCGTTGGATTGCACCTGCTGTGACTGAGGCCGACTATGCTGTGGTCAACCTTGAAGTGCCTCTTGGAGGAGGTCCTCGCTATAGCGGTTACCCCTGCTTCAGCGCTCCCGACAGCTACGCACAGGCGCTCGTAGATGCAGGATTCGACCTTCTGCTGACAGCCAACAACCATTGCCTCGACTCCGGGATGAAGGCTGCCCGACGCACGCTGAATGCTCTCGACTCGCTTGGCGTGGACCATATCGGCACATATCACAATGCAGCCGACCGCGAGGCTAAGGTCCCGTTCATAAAAGACATCAACGGCATAAAGTTTGGCTTTCTCAACTACACATACGGCACCAACGGTATCCCTGCCCGCGACGGAATGGAAGTGGCACTTATCGACCGCGACAAGATAGCGCGCGAGATGAAACGCACCAGAGATGCCGGTGCTGAGATTCTGGTGGTGACAATGCATTGGGGCATAGAGTATGTGCTCCGTGAGAATGCCGTGCAGCGTGACCTGGCCAATTTCCTTATCGAGCAGGGAGCCGACATGGTGATTGGCAGCCATCCCCACGTCATCCAGCCCATGAAAATGGTGCGCGATGAGCGTCGCCAGCAGGATGTCCCGGTAGTCTACTCTCTCGGCAATCTAATCTCGAATATGAAGACCGGCGACACCCAAGGAGGAGCCTACATGCGCGTGCGTGTGGAGCGTGACGCCGACGGCAAGGCAAAGGTGAAATGGGCCGACTACGACACATTCTTCTGCGCCAAACCCACTGGCAAAGGCACAAACTTCACCGTCATCCCATCCGACCGTCCCGACCTCATCCCGGCAGCTCAGAAAAACAACTGGCTCATCTTCGACCGCTCCTCCTCCAAGGTATTCGACGCTGAAAACGTCCGCATTCCCCGCCGCCAAAAATAATTTATAATTAATAATTTATCATTTATCATTTATCATTAGATGAAAACCCAAATAGACACCCCAAAGGCTCCGGGAGCTATCGGCCCCTACAGCCAGGCAGTGAAGGCCAACGGCCTTATCTTCGTATCCGGACAACTTCCCATCAATCCCACTGACGGCACAATGGGCGAATGCATCAAATGCCAGACTCGTCAGAGCCTCGAAAACGCCAAGGCTATACTTGAGGCAGCCGGTGCTTCCTTCGACGACGTAGTTAAGACCACCGTCTTCCTCGCCGACATGAGCCTCTTCGGAGAGATGAACGAGGTATACGCTGAATACTTCTCAGCCCCCTATCCCGCACGCTGCGCCTTCGCAGTAAAGGAGCTCCCCAAGAAGGCCCTCGTAGAAATCGAAATGATCGCCGCCGTGTAATTGAGAATTGAGAATTGAGAATTGAGAATTTTTTCTTTGTCAATTTGTCAATTTGTCAAAATGACAACTTAATAACGTAAAAAGAAGGATGAAGCCCCTGACAAGGCTTCATCCTTCTTTTTCCATCAATTCCAGCATCCGCATCTCAGCTTCATCAAGCCGGCCGATTATCTCCTCCATTCTGGCCCCTGCGGCAGTAATCTCCTCTACCGTCATAGAGCCTGACGACATCGCAGATTCAAGCTCACCCTTCTCTTTTTCAAGACTCTCGAGTTCTATCTCGAGCGCCTCCATTTCTTTCTTCTCTTTGAAGGATAGCTTAGGTTTTCGCTCGGTCTTTTGCTTTGCTGGCCCAGACTCAGCAAGCCCCTTGCTTGCTGCTATCTTCTTCGCCTCCTCGGCAGCAGCCTTAGCCTCTTTCTCCTCCTGACGCATACAATGGCGATAGGTGGAGTAGTCGCCAGGGAAATCGCGCACCTCGCCGTCTCCCTTCATCACGAATATATGGTCTACAATCCTGTCGAGGAAGAAACGGTCGTGGCTCACCACAATCACGCACCCCTTGAAGTCGGCAAGATAATTCTCCAGCACCGTCAATGTGACTATATCAAGGTCGTTGGTCGGCTCGTCGAGGATGAGGAAGTTTGGCTGACGCATCAATACCGTCGCCAGGTAAAGTCGCCTTCGCTCTCCGCCGCTCAACTTGTAGATGTATTTCTGTTGCGTAGCCGGCTCGAAGAGGAAATGGGTCAGAAACTGCTGGGCAGTGAGCGTGGTCTTGTCGTCGATGCGCACAGTCTCAGCTATCTCTCTGACGGCGTCTATCACCTTTTTCTTCTCATCGAAGTCGGTCATTCCCTCCTGTGAGTAGTAGCCCCATCTTACGGTCTCTCCTACGTCGAAATGCCCGGAATCTGGCTGAAGCTCCCCGAGAAGCATTTTTATAAATGTGGATTTGCCTGCACCATTGTCGCCTACAATCCCCACTTTTTCAAAGCGGGCGAAGTTGTAGTTGAAATCATTGAGAATAGGTATAGTCCTTATGCTTCCGTCAGTATCCTGCTTCTCAAACTTCTTGGCTACATGTACAGCCTCAAATATCTTATTGCCAATATAGCTTCCTTTGACTGCCAAGCGCACGTCTTTCTCCTGAAGGTTGATATGAGAGCGCTTCTCCAAGTCGTGGAAGGAGTCGATGCGGTATTTTGCTTTGCTGCCTCTTGCCTGAGGTTGCCGGCGCATCCACTCAAGTTCGGTGCGCAGGAGGTTTTTCACCTTGGCAAGTTCTGCGCTCAGCACTTCGTGCCGCTCGGTGCGCTTGCGGAGATAGTAGTCGTAGTTGCCGTCGTAGATGAAGGCTTGCTCCCTGTCTATCTCAAGGATGCGGGTGCAGATATTGTCGAGGAAATAGCGGTCGTGGGTCACCATTATCAGCGTAGTCCTCAGGCGCGAGAGATATGCTTCAAGCCATTCCACCATTGCTATATCAAGATGATTGGTGGGCTCGTCGAGCACCAACAGGTCGGGTTCCTGAAGAAGCACCTTGGCAATGGAGACTCTCTTGAACTGTCCTCCCGACATCGTGCCCAGTTTCTGGCCGAAATCTGTTATCCCGAGTTGCGAGAGCATCTGTTTTGCACGGTCTTCCGCGCCATAATCCTCACTGTCATGAGGGGTGGGCTTGGCATATTCCAAAGCAGTCATCTCAGGGTCAAAGGCTGGACTCTGCGAGAGATAGCCCACACGGCATCCGTCGGAAAAGGTGATCTTTCCCGAGTCGTAATCATCAAGGCCGCAAAGGATATTGAGCAGAGTAGTCTTTCCCGACCCATTGCGGGCAACTATGCCTATCTTGTCGCCTTCCTCTACCGTCAACGAGAGGTCGGAGAAGAGCATCCGGTCACCTATCGACTTAGTGAGTTCTTCTATCTGAAGCCGTATCATACCTCGTAGTCAACACAGGCGCGAGCCTCTTTGTAGGGGCCGAGTATGGCAGCTGCGGCCACATGGGCTGGATGCTTGGCATAGATGGCCACATCCTTCATCGTAGGCACTACGGCTGTCAGCACCACATCCCAGTCTTCTGCCGGATTCTCATTGATGCCTACCTCCATGCTCTGCAGGCACTCTATCTTCTCAGGAAGCGCAAGCAAGGCAGCCTTGAAATCCTCTGCAATTTTCTTTCTCAGTTCATCGCTTCCATGAAGCTTGAACGTCACAATATGCTTTACCATATATACATTTATTTAAGTTTCGCAAGCTCAACTTAACCTAAATATTCGCTTGCGAATATTTATTTTTTTGCAAAGTTAATAAAAAAATCCTAATTTTGCACCTTCAAACAATAATACCCCATGAAAAAGCATATATTCGCCATCGCCCTGGCCATCGCCGCATGCTTCATCTCTCTCCCAGCCTCGGCTGAAGACGTCACACCAGCTCCCGCTGAAGGAGCTGACAAGATTAGCTATGTCCCTGAATTTCACGGGGCCGTTCGTCCACGTTGGGAAATTGACACAGAGACGGGTGAAAGCCGATTTGAGGTCCGTTGGGCACGCTTCACTGCAGAAGGTAAAGTGGCCCCTAAGATCGGATATTTCCTTCAAGTCGATTTGTGCGACCAAGGTGTCTTCAAGTTTCACGACGCCTACGTGAAGCTGGGTGTGGCGAAAGGGCTTGAGGTGCAGGCTGGTCAGTTCCGTATGCCATTTGGCCGCGAACCATTCATGGCTCCGCAAAACTATGTCTTCGCCAACCGTTCCTTCATGGGCAAGCAGATGTGCAATTACCGCAAAGTAGGAGCAAAACTCACTTATAATGTCCCCGTCACCCTCCCTCTCACCATAGAGGCTGCCGTGGGGAATGCCGGTGGTGTGAGCAACCACAACACCTGGAGCAAATCCTATATGGGATGCGGACGCATTACGCTTCAAGCTGGCGACTTCAACATCTGCGGAGGTGTGATGGATATCCTTCCTGACGTCACACGTATCATGCTATATGATATCGGCACTACATGGAAGCATGATGACTGGCGTGGTGGATTGGAATATATGAATGAGCATTACGTAAAGTCGGCTCACAAAGATGCACATTCATGGGTGGCGTGGGGCGACTATGGACGCGCCGCCAAACTAGGACTATTCAACCACTGGAGTGTCCAGGCCCGCTACGACGGCATGACTCGCCAATGGA
>CAZIAX010000034.1:0-6147 GCA_964537745.1 uncultured Sangeribacter sp. | reverse complement strand
AACAACCTCAGCATCCAGTTTGGCAAAAAACCGCTTTTCTCGGATGTAAACCTAACTTTCACCCACGGCAACTGCTATGGCATCATCGGTGCAAACGGTGCCGGAAAGTCAACACTCATGAGAATCCTCTCCGGTGAACTCGCCCCCACATCAGGCTCTGTGACCTTAGGTCCTGGCGAGCGTCTCTCCGTCTTGGAGCAGGACCACTTCAAATATGACGATTGCACCGTCATTGAGACTGTCCTCCGTGGACACACCACCCTCTGGGAAATAATGCAGGAAAAAGATGCTCTCTATGCTAAGGAAGATTTCACAGAGGAAGATGGCATCCGTGCTGCCGAACTCGAAGAGAAATTCGCAGAAATGGAGGGTTGGAACGCCGAGAGCGACGCCGCAGCACTCCTCTCCGGCCTCGGCATAAAGGAAGACTCCCACTATTCGCTGATGCGCGACATGGGCGCCAACGAGAAGGTTCGTGTGCTACTCGCTAAGGCTCTCTTCGGAAACCCCGACAATCTGCTCCTCGACGAGCCAACCAACGACCTCGACCTCGAGACCGTAGCATGGCTGGAGAATTATCTCTGCAACTTCGAAAATACCGTACTTGTCGTCAGCCACGACCGCCACTTCCTCGACGCTGTCAGCACCCACACTCTCGACATCGACTACAACAAGATATCACTCTTCGCCGGCAACTACAGCTTCTGGTATCAGTCTTCACAGCTCGCGCTTCGTCAGCAGCAGATGGCAAATAAGAAGGCTGAGGAGAAGAAGAAGGAGCTCCTCGAGTTCATCCGCCGTTTCTCCGCTAACGTCGCAAAGTCTAAGCAGACCACTTCCCGCAAGAAGATGCTCGAGAAACTCAATATTGAGGAAATCCAACCTTCCACCCGCCGCTACCCGGGTATAATCTTCACTCCAAACCGTGAGGTGGGCAACAAGATTCTTGAGGTGAAGGGCCTCAAGGCTACCGTGGATGGAGAGGTGCTCTTCGACGATGTCAACTTCCAGATTGAGAAGGGCGACAAGGTGGCATTCCTCAGCCGTGACCCGAGAGCCATGACCGCTCTCTTCGAGATCATCATGGGCAACCGCAAGCCGGATGCCGGCGAATATGCCTGGGGACAGACAATCACCACCGCATATCTCCCGCTCGACAACAGTGCCTTCTTCAACACAGACCTCAACCTCGTAGACTGGCTCTGCCAGTATTCAAAGGATTCATCTGAGATATATCTGAAAGGGTTCCTCGGCAAGATGCTATTCAGCGGCGAGGATGTGCTCAAGAAAGCAAGTGTCCTCTCCGGTGGAGAGAAAATACGCTGTATGATAGCTCGCATGATGCTGACCGACGCCAACACACTTGTGCTTGACTCTCCGACCAACCACCTCGACCTCGAGTCGATCCAGGCCTTCAACAACACCTTGCAAAACTTCAAGGGAGTCATCCTTATGTCGAGCCATGACCACGAGTTTATCCAGACGGTCTGCAACCGAATCATAGAGCTTACGCCAAATGGCATCATCGACAAGATGATGGACTACGACGACTACATCACCGACGACAAGGTAGCCGCAGCCCGCGAGCGACTCTACAAATGATAAATGATAAATTATTAATGATAAATTGATAATTCCATAAGACTATTCAACATAACAGAAAAAGGGCTGGAAAAAATTTCCAACCCTTTATTTTTGTCTTTCACAATTAATCATCAAAAGTCAATCACCGGTCTACAGCAATTATACATTTATAATTAATCATTTATAATTAATAATTAAACTCAATTTCCCATATCAGAAAGGAACTTGATGCGCACGAGGCGAATCTCCTCCTCAGTATAGTCTTCTCCGAGGTCCTGGATAGCCTCCTCAAGATTGTCTTCCTCAGTCTCCTGGAAGTAGTCGATGATGTCTTCCTCCACTCCTTCCTCCAGCACATCCTTCAGGAAGTAGTCGATATTTATCTTGATGCCGGCCTCTACGATGGCCTCTAACTCTGTTAGGAGCTCATCGAAATCCAGACCTTTCCCTTCGGCGAGCTCGTCAAGGGCTATCTTGCGGTCGATGCCGGTGATGAGATATACTTTCAGCTTCGACTTGTTGGGCATCATGCGCACCTTGAAGTCTTCCGGACGCACGATGTCGTTGTCTTCTACATATTGCCGGATGGCCTTCAGGAAATCGTCGCCAAATCTCTTGGCCTTTCCTGTTCCGACCCCTGGTATGAAGGCAAGCTCCTCCATAGTGATAGGATAAGTGGTGGCCATAGCCTCGAGCGAGGGTTCTTGGAATACGACGTAGGGAGGCACGTCATTTTTCCTTGCTATCTTCTTGCGAAGGTCGAGCAGGATATTATAGAGCATCTCGTCGGCTGCTCCTGATCCGGAGAGCTGATTCGGTTCGGGTTCCTGCTCAGTGTATTCCGAATCTTCTACAATCTTGAACTGTGGCGTGGGCTTCTTGAGGTATTTCTTACCCTTGGCTGTCACCTTTAGAATACCATAGTTCTCAAGATCACGTTTGATGTATCCGGCTATGTCGGCCTGCCTGATGACAGCGGCGAGCACACGCTCGTCGGTGTTGGGCATGCAGCCAAACATCTCGATTTCATCATGTCCGTTTTCGCGGATCTCATCAGTAGCGCGTCCGATCATGACGCAAGTGATATATTCCGCTTTGTATTTTTCCTTAAGTGCGAGGGCCGTTTCCATGACGGCGCAAAGTTCTTCTGTAGCTTCCACTAATATTTTTGGGTGTTTGCAATTGTCGCAGTTGCCGCAATTGTCATTTTCATAGTTCTCGCCGAAATAGTGCAGGAGTATGCGTCGGCGGCAGACCGACGACTCGGCGTAGGCGGCAGTCTCCGCGAGGAGCTGCCTTCCGATCTCCTGTTCGGCCGGGGTTTTAGAGAGCATAAGTTTGTCGAGTTTCTGGAGGTCTTTCCGGGAGTAGAAAGCGATGCAATGCCCCTCGCCGCCGTCGCGTCCAGCTCTGCCAGTCTCCTGGTAGTAGCCTTCGAGGCTCTTGGGGATGTCGTAGTGTATCACGTATCTGACGTCGGGCTTGTCAATGCCCATGCCGAATGCGATTGTCGCTACGATTACGTCTACCTTCTCATGCAGGAATGCATCCTGGTTCTCGCTTCTTACGGCCGCCTCCATGCCTGCATGGTAAGGAAGGGCCCGGATATTATTGACCTTCAGAAGCTCCGCCATCTCTTCCACTTTCTTTCTGCTCAGGCAGTAGATAATGCCGCTTTTTCCTTTCTGCTGCTTGACGTAGCGGATGATGTTGGCGTCGATGTCTTTTGTCTTAGGTCTTACTTCATAATAAAGATTTTCTCTGTTGAAACTTGATTTATATACTTTTGCCTCAAGCATCCCGAGGTTTTTCTGGATATCGTGCTGCACTTTCGGAGTTGCCGTAGCCGTGAGCGCGATCACAGGTCGGTTGCCGACCTTGGAGATGATGGGGCGAATCTTCCGGTATTCTGGTCGGAAGTCGTGGCCCCACTCCGAGATGCAATGGGCCTCATCTACTGCGAAGAAAGAAATCTTCACGCTTTTCAGAAACTCTACGTTTTCCTCCTTCGTCAGCGACTCAGGAGCCACGTATAGGAGTTTCGTGCGTCCTTCTGCCACGTCTTTCTTTACGCTTTCGATTGCCGCGCGAGTGAGCGTGGAGTTGAGGAAGTGGGCCACTCCGTCGTTTTCAGCGAAGTTACGGATGGCATCCACCTGATTCTTCATCAGTGCGATGAGAGGAGAGATCACAATGGCAGTCCCTTCCGACATAAGGGCCGGGAGCTGATAGCATAGCGATTTGCCACCTCCGGTGGGCATAAGCACAAAGACATCATCGCCGTCAAGAAGCGAAGTGATTATCTCTTGCTGTTGTCCTTTGAAGGTGCTGAATCCAAAATGTAGCTTCAGGGCTTTCCTGAGGATGTCGGGGTCTGTCATTGTTGTCAAGGATTGAGGAGCGACCGAGGCCGCTTTGTGTTACATACACAAAATTACAGATTTTTTCTGAAACTGCAAATATTTTCCTCAAAAAATATAATATTTTTCTTGATTATGCAGATGCCCCATTCTGCGTAGCCATGGAATGGAGGCGTCCTCTCCTCCGCCAAGCCGTCAGCACACTGCGTAGCCCCTCAATTCTAAATTCTCAATTCTAAATTCTCACTTCTTCTTGGGAAACATCTTCCGCATCCGAAGTATGGCCTTATCCACTGGGCCCGCACAAATCACAATGATTGTAGCCACCACTATCAGCGACCCTCCGATGATATCCTGAGCTGTAATTGCCTGCCCGAGCACCACCACACTCAAGACGACAGCCGACACCGGCTCCAAGGCTCCCAGAATAGCCGTCGGCGTCGACCCGATGAGCTGGATAGCCCGCGTGGTGCAGGCAAGCGAGATTGCTGTTGGTATCACAGCAAGCGCAAGCAGGTTGAGCCATCCCCACCCTTCCGAGGGAAGTGTGAGCCGCGACCCGCAGCTAATCATAGCCACATATACAAGGCTTCCCCATGCGAGCACATAGAAGAGGAGCTTGGTGGTGGGCATACCTCGTACGCTTTTCGAGACATTGACCATCACAATATAAATGGCATAGGTCAGAGCTGAGACCATCACAAGCACACACCCGAAAGCACTCAGAGTCTCCCCACCCTGAGGCTTCATCAAGAGCATCAAGCCAGCTCCCATCACTACCAGGCAGATTACAGTGGAGATACTGAATTTCTCATGGAAAAACATTATCATCATCACAGCCACCATCACCGGATAGACGAAAAGAAGCGTCGAAGCCACTCCAGAATTCATATAGTTATAACTTTCGAAGAGGGTAAGCGACGACACTGCCATAAGTATGCCGAGTATCATCGTCGGCACTATCTCCTCCTTCTTTAGCGAAAGTGACCTTCCGCGTATGGCCATGATGATAGCAAGGAGAGGCAGACCCATAAGATAGCGGAATAGGAGCACCGACACAGGGTTCATCCCCTGCCCGTAAAGAGGCACGGCAAACGCCGGGTTCGTACCGTAAGCAGCCGCTGCCAAGGCTGCCAATCCATATCCCTTGACTTTATCCAAATTCATAATATTATCGAATTGAGAATTGAGAATTGAGAATTGAGAATTTTCAATTTGTCAAATTGTCAAATTGACAACTCACAACTTACAACTTACAACTTACAACTTAAACCATCAATGCCACCGCTATGCCGCCAAAAATCAGCAAAAAGTTGCTGACCGCATAGGTGACCGTATATCCCATCGCAGGCAGTGTGCTGTCAAGATTATCCTGAAGCGCACCCAATGCCGCAACTGCATTTCGTCCGCCAGCAACGCATCCCAAAGTAACAGCTATCGGGAAACGGAAGATGTAGTGGCCTATGAAGGTAGAGAGTATTAGCGGAATTGCAGTGCAGGCGAGTCCTACAAAGAAGAGTCCGATACCGGCTTCCTGAAGTCCCGAGATAAAGGTAGGTCCAGCCGCCAATCCAACGATGGCGATAAAGAGGTTGAGGCCGACGTTATCGAGCACCCATACCACGGAGGAAGGGATGCGCCCAAGGGTCGGGCGACGGTTGCGGAGCCAACCGAAGAAAAGACCGGCGAGCAGTGCGCCTCCACTGGTGGTAAGCGAGATTGGCACTCCCTTGAAATGATAGCAGAGCGCTCCGAAGAAGCAACCGATTGCCACACCAAAACTGAGGAATGCCACGTCGGTGGTTTCCGTCTTTCGGTCAGGATATCCGATTTCTCCTATTGCCTGCTCCACGTCTTTCTGGAGTCCGACGAGCGTCAGCACGTCGCCGGCCTCAAGCACCGTGTTGCTGTGGAGTGGTATCTTGACATCGTCGCGTACAAGGCTTTTCACCATGACGCCGCTCATATAGTCGGATTTGCGGAGTTCACGGAAAGTCATTCCGGCTGCGCCATTCTTGGAGACTGTCACAGGGAGATTTTCGGCTTCGAAGTTAAGGAGCTCGTGGTCTACGACCTCCTGCCCGATGATACCGGCTTCATTTACGACGGTCTCTCTTCGGCCTCCGATGACGATGACATCACCGCGACGCACCTTAACGTCTGGCTCTACATCCACAACTTCCCCACCGACCCTCAGTCGCTC
>CAZIAX010000033.1:2916-17527 GCA_964537745.1 uncultured Sangeribacter sp. | reverse complement strand
CTTATCATAGTGCAAAGTTGAAAAAAAAATGTGAAACGACCAAGGAATTTATTGTTTTTAGTCGGATTTATTGTTAATTTTGCACTATGAGTGAAAATATACCCCCTTACGGCGGCTACTCCGACCTCACAGATACCGGTCAGTGGCACCTCGCCGTCGACATATCAAAGTATGGTTTCGGGGCGTGGCTTCTACCCGATGCCTCGCTCGGTCGAGCACCACGCACCATAATCCGTCAGCATTGGCAACCCTCAGAAGAGGGCCTGCTTAACCGCATCGAAGACGCCGTCTACGACAACCCGACAGTGCTCGACGACTATTCGGCCGACATTATCGTGGAGAGCGACCGCCAGCTGTGGTTGCCGACTGAGCTATACACATCCGACGATGACTGCGCCGAGGCGTACGTGTCGATATATGGAGGAGATATCCTCGATGTCATGGTCAATGACCTTGGCAAAGAGAAATGCGCTTTCTTGCTGACACCCGGTCTGAAGTCGTTTATGCAACGGTCTTTTCCAGGAGCCAGGATATGGAGCCAGCAATCGCTTCTTAAAGAAACTGCCACGCAACCCCACGACTCATTCAAATGCCTTATCGACGTCAGGGAAGCTTCCATGGACATCGTGCTCTTTTGCCGCGGCGAACTTCTCTGCGCTTCCACCCACCCTTGGAAGACCGAAACCGACATCGCGTATGTATTGCTTAACATACTCCAGACTTACGACGCACCCTCTGCCGACACCGACATCGTATTCAGCGGCCAGAGAGAAGTAAGGCAGAGTCTTGGCAAGACACTCACTCCCTATTTTAAATCAATCAGCCAGAAAAACCACGATCTTGACGGGAAGGAAATCCCGACTGCAGTCTATCTGGCCATCAACAGAAAGAAAAAATATGCGTATCATACGAGGTAAATATGGCAAACGAAGGTTTGACGTGCCTCACAACATCACGGCACGCCCGACGACCGACTTTGCCAAAGAAAATATATTCAACGTAATTGAAAATATCGAGGATATCGAGGGGGAAGACGTGCTCGACCTTTTCGCCGGCACTGGTGCCATAAGCCTCGAGTTTCTCTCGCGTGGAGCACGCTCCGTGACTTCGGTAGAGATGGCAGCCACACAGGCTAACTTCATAAGAAGCGTCAAGGTGAAACTTGGCGACGAAGGGCTAAGAGTAATCAGAGGAGATGTCTTTAAGTTTCTTGCATCGGCAAGAAAACCTTACGACATTGTCTTCGCTGACCCTCCATATGACCATCCGAGGTTTGATGAGATACCTTCTCTTATCCTCAGCTCCGGAGCTGTCAAGCCAGGGACACTCGTCATAATCGAGCACAGCGCCAAGCATGACTTCTCCTGTCTCCCTGGGTTTGAGGAGCACAGGGCTTACGGGTCGGTGAATTTTTCACTCTTTAGAGTGCCTGCTCCTACTGATACTGATTCTAAATAACTACCTATATTATATAATTTCACCTTAAATTATGGACACAAACATTAAATTGGATACTATTGAAGACGCAATAGAAGATTTCAAGAAAGGTCAGTTCGTGATAGTGGTAGATGATGAAGACCGCGAAAACGAAGGCGACCTCATCATAGCTGCTGAGAAGATAACTCCTGAACAGGTCAACTTCATGCTCCAGCATGCCCGCGGAGTGCTATGCGCTCCCCTGACTATGAAACGCTGCAAGGAGCTAAACCTCGGCTATCAGGTTGAGGAAAATACATCGATGCTCGGCACTCCCTTCACAATCACTGTTGACAAACTCGAAGGATGCACCACCGGTGTCAGCGCACACGACCGTGCCGCAACTCTGAACGCTCTCGCTGACCCCAAATCTACTCCTGAGACATTCGGACGTCCGGGACACATCAATCCTCTTTATGCACAAGACCGCGGTGTGCTCGAACGTGCCGGCCACACTGAGGCTGCCGTTGACCTCGCACGTCTCGCAGGATTGGAACCGGCCGGAGTGCTTATGGAAATCATGAACGAGGATGGCACAATGGCGCGTCTGCCAAAACTCCGCAAGCTTGCCGACGAATGGGGACTCAAGCTCATCAGCATACGCGACCTCATTTCCTATCGCTTGCAAAACGACAATCTTCTTGAAAAGGGAGAGGAAGTGGACATGCCTACAGCCTACGGACATTTCCGTCTTGTTCCTTTCCGACAGAAGGACAACGGGCTTGAACATATCGCCTTGATAAAGGGTGATGTAGCAGATGGAGATCCAGTTCTCGTGCGAGTACACAGCAGCTGCGCAACTGGCGACATTTTTGGATCAATGCGTTGCGAATGCGGCGAACAGCTCCACAAAGCAATGGAGATGATCGAAAAGGAAGGACGCGGAGCAATCGTCTACCTAAACCAAGAAGGACGTGGCATCGGCCTGATGGATAAGATAAAGGCCTACAAGCTTCAGGAGGAAGGTCTCGACACTGTAGATGCCAACCTTCACCTCGGACACAAAGCCGACGAGCGCAACTATGGAGTAGGTGCCTCAATCCTGCATGCTCTCGGAATCAAGAAAATGCGACTCATGAGCAACAACCCTATGAAACGCATCGGACTGGAAGGTTTCGGTATTGAAACCGTAGAAAACGTGCCGCTTGAAGTAAAACCCAACAAATACAACCAGTTTTACATGCACACAAAGAAAGAGCGCATGGGACATTACCTGAAATTTAGCTAATTTATGGAGTGAAGGCTTATAAGCCTCCAATAACTGCTCAAAAAGCATTTTAAAATGAAATTTATACTTCCACTCCTCTCTCTATGCATAGCTTTCTCAGCAAACGCGAAGAAAGTGCTCGACCATACCTGCTTCGACGACTGGAAAAAGGTAACCAACCACTCCTTGAGCAACGACGGCAAATGGGCGGCATTCAGCGTCAATCCGCAGGAGGGTGACGGAGTGCTGACACTGCGTAACACACAGAATGGCAAGGAAATCAATATAGCACGTGGTGCCGGAATTGAATTCACAGCCGACAGTCGTTGGGCGGTGGCCAACATAAAGCCTCTCTTCAAGGATACGCGCCAGGCGAAAATCGACAAGAAAAAAAACTATGACATGCCACAGGACTCACTTGCAATAGTTGACCTAAAGAATGGTTCAGTCACTAAGATTCCTCTTGTCAAGGGTTTTAAGATTGGGCAGAAAGGCGGCGAGTGGGTTGCATACAGCAGTTGCGACACTGCCACCACTAAAGACATGAAGTTGAAAGTGAAGGAAGCGGGGCTTCCACTCGTTGTGCGAAATCTTGCTTCAGGCGAATCAAAAGTGTTTCCCTACATCGGCAACTACTCCTTCAGTGAAGACGGAAAGAGGCTGGTGGCAGTAGGTAAACCCGCACCTAAAGACACTGTATATAATAAAGGAGTAAGAGTGCTTTATCTTCCAGAGGGGAAGGACTTTATCATAGATGAGGGGAAGAAATACTACGGCAATCCGGTATTCTCGACCGACGGCATGAAACTGGCATATACAGCCACCAACGACAGCAACGAGACTGGCACGCGCCGCATGCAGCTCTGGCTTTCAACTCTATCCGACTCGCCATCTGAACCCAAGGAATTCGCTTTGGATATCACTACCGGAAGGAAAGGGCCGAACCTTCAGCCACCACATTCATCAGACCCTGAGCTTCAAGAGAAACTGATGAAGGAATGGCAGGAGAAGATGGCTCAGAACGCGCCTTCGGAACTCTATATCAACCAATATTCAAAGCCCGCATTCAGCTACAATGGACGACGCTTGGTGATTGGAGTGGCACCGGAGGTGGCACCCGACGACACCACCCTCGTAAGCTTTGAGCGTCCGGAACTCGATATATGGCGTTGGGATGCGCCTCTCACTCCTCCGCAAGAGAAGCACAATCTTGACGACCTGAAGGAACTGACATTCCCCGTAGTGATAGACCTTGAAAGCAACAACTACCAACTCCTCGACACAAATCCCCTTGCCTCTTACATCAGCCCAAACCGTTGGGATGGAGACTGGGCTCTATTTCGAGACCCAAGCAAAGAAATAGTAAGACAGCAATGGGACTATTTCGCACCTGAGCATATAAGCATAATCAATGTCAACACCGGAGAAAAGAGAGATATTGCCACAGTTGATGAAAGCACAGGAAGACTCTCACCCGCCGACAAATACGTCTATTGGCACAAAGATGGCAACTGGCATGCTTATGAGATAGCAACAGGCAAGATAGTAAATGTCAGCGAACGCATCCCTTATCCAGTCTGGGACGAGACTGATGATCATCCAGGGGAACGCCGATACTATGGGTTTGCGTCCTGGACAGAAGGAGACAACCGCATGCTGCTTTACGACCGCTACGACATATGGAGCGTCGACCCAACAGGCAAAGAGGCACCTCTGTGCCTGACCAAGAGTTATGGACGCGACAACAATCTTGAGATACGCTATCTCAACACTCATGGGAAAGAACGCAGGTTTCTTTCGAAGGGTGACCTGATGACTCTTACTCTCTATAATCCAAAAGACAAGCGCAATGGTCTTGCCTCTATGA
Source organism: uncultured Sangeribacter sp. (assembly GCA_964537745.1). Classification (GTDB taxonomy): domain Bacteria; phylum Bacteroidota; class Bacteroidia; order Bacteroidales; family Muribaculaceae; genus Lepagella. The sequence continues at coordinate 12,977 of CAZIAX010000033.1, read as the reverse complement.
AGTACGGGGCACCTGCAAGGCCAGAAAACGTAGTGGTAGACACGCTCAGCTTCACGCAAATAAAGCAGGCACTCGACGCGCCATCCTTCTCTTTCGTAAAAGCCAACTTCGCAGTAATGCCTGATATTTGGATTGCTCCCAAAGGTGTCTTCTCAAAGGCTGTGAAGGTCAGCGACTCAAATCCACAGGCCAAGGAATACAATTGGGGTACGGCTCATCTCGTAAGCTGGTATGCCTATGACGGCAAACCGTCGGACGGTGTGCTCTACGTGCCGGAAGACCTGGACCCTTCAAAGAAGTATCCGATGCTTTGCGTATTCTATGAGACTGGTTCTGAAAAACTATATAGTCATTTCAATATGGAGCCTTCCTGGAGTTGGGTGAACTATCCCTTCTACGTCAGCAGAGGGTATGTGATATTCGTTCCGGATATCCACTACACTCCCGGTCTGCCTGGAGAGAGCGCTTGGAATTACGTTTGCTCAGGGGCTGAGGCAATGTGCGACCGTTATCCTTGGATTGACCGTGAGCGCATCGGCATCGACGGCCAGAGCTGGGGTGGTTATCAGACAGCATATCTCGTCACACGCACCAATATGTTTGCCTGCGCCGGCAGCGGCGCACCAGTTGCCAATATGACATCCGCATTCGGCGGCATACGATGGGAAAGCGGCGACTCCCGTCAAGGACAGTATGAGCACGGGCAGAGCCGCATCGGGCGCAATCTCTGGGATGCCACGGAGCTCTATATCGCCAACTCACCGGTATTCCACGCCAACAGAGTGGAGACTCCACTTCTTATCATGCACAATGATGCGGATGGTGCAGTGCCTTGGTATCAGGGTATCGAGATGTTTATGGCTCTACGTCGACTTCAGAAACCTGTATGGATGCTTCAATACAACGGAGAGGCTCACAACCTCAAGGAGCGCCGCAACCGTAAGGACATAACAGTAAGACTGCAGCAATTCTTTGACCATTATTTGAAAGGAGCCCCCATGCCGGAATGGATGAAAAATGGCGTCCCGATGACCCGGAAGGGACAGGAGTTGGGGTATTAAAGTTGTAAGTTATCTCTTACAACTTACTCAGTTAGTTCGCCGTGGAGGTTTTTTTCCATGTATTTGCCGGCGAGCTGGGCAGTGGCGCCCATTCCGAAGAGATACATCATCTTGGTGATGGCGGCTTCGGAGGTCAGGTCGTGGCCGGATATGGTACCCGCATTGGCAAGTCCGACACCGGCTGAGTATTTCATCGGAGATACCATGCCGTTGGAGCACTGCGAGATGTTGACGATAAGAAGACCCTTGGCAACAGCATCACGGATACAGTCGAATAGCCAGGGGCAACTCGGGCCATTGCCGACTCCAAAAGTCTTGATGACTACTCCCTTGAGGCCAGGAATATTGAAAGTAGCTCGCACTACGTTTTCCTGAATGCCCGGGAAAATGTCGAGATACGCCACGTTGGTATCCATAAAGTACTCTACTTTGAACTCCTTGCCCTGCGTCGGACGAAGCAGGGCATCTTTATTATATGCGATGTCGAGACCAATGTGGGCCAGTTCGGGGTAATTGCTCGATTGAAATGCATCGAAATTGTCGGCGGAGAATTTAGTGCTACGGTTGCCTCTGAGCAAATAGTCTTGAAAAAGGATTGCAACTTCCCTGACCATAGGAAGGCCATCCGTATCCTTGGCGGCCGCTACCTGCAGGGCAGTGATAAGATTTTCCTCACCATCTGTACGCACCTCGCCGATAGGAAGTTGGGAACCGGTGATAATGACCGGTTTGGTAAGATTATTGAGCATAAAACTCAATGCCGATGCGGTGTAGGCCATAGTGTCAGTGCCGTGAAGGATCACGAAACCGTCATATTGGTGGTAGTTGTCTTCAATCACCTTTGCCATCTGCCCCCAATGCGAAGGATTCATGTCGGCAGAATCGATCGGCACCTCAAACTGAAAATTATCTATGTCAAAGTCAAGCATCTTAATTTTAGGCACATTGTCAAGAAGATGATTGAAATCGAATGGTTCCAAAGCTTTAGTATCTGGATTTTCTATCATTCCGATAGTTCCTCCGGTATAAATAAGCAGTATTTTCGGTTTTTTAGCAGACATATGATATTTCTTTTCGATGCGCAAAGATAACAAAAAAAAATGTAAGACACAACATTTTTCCATAAAAATCACCCTACACTCTCGAATTTATTGAGACATTTCAATCAATTTGACATTTCATCATGAACAAGTCACAACTCAAGTTACCAACTGGACGCGCGGTAACGCTCCCCGAGGTGGCTCTCTACTTTGGCTACCCAGCCACCACAGCACCATGGCCGGCTGGGAAGCCGGCACTCCATAAGAATGAACTTTATGGCGGGTTTTGTGTTTCAATATCAAAGGATAAGGAGCTGTATGCTTTTCCCTTACGGCCTTATCCACCCTATCTAAACTTGACCAATATCAAAGCATTCCCCTATGAAGACACAACTAAAACTCGCTTTATTGACCATAGCCGCATCAAGCGGAGCGACGCAAGCTTTCGCTTCAGAATCAAATGATTGGCTTCTTGATTCCATTCCTCAGCAATGGGAATACAAATCAGCTTACTCGCAGAAGCTCCCCACGGACGACAACTGGTGGAAAACATTTGAAGACCCCACTCTTGACTCCCTCATCAACATGGCGGAGACTAAAAACTATAACCTTGCCGCTGCCCTGTCGAGAATTGAAATCGCAAAGAAAACTCTTGATGTGGCAAAAGCAGCATATTTCCCTACAGTCAATCTTTCTGCCGGCTGGGCAAAAGGTCAGTCTTCAGGCGCAAGCGGTCCGGTAGTGACAAAGTCTTCTCCTTACGATTACTTCTCGCTTGGCGCATCCATGCAGTGGGAAATCGATATTTTCGGGAAAATCACCCAGAATGTAAAGGCCAACAAAGCCGCATACAATGCAACCAAGGCTGAATATGACGGCGTAATGGTGAGCTTAGCTGCCAATGTAGCCAAGGCATATATAAATCTGAGAACCTATCAAAACGAGCTCGAAGTTGCCAACCGACATCTGGGAGAACAGGAAAAGGTATTGAAAATAGTTGAGGCCCGATTCAAAGCAGGACTCGCCAGCATGCTTGAAGTGTCGCAATCACGCACAGTAGTGGCCTCCACCAAAGCTTCCATTCCTCCACTTCAAGCTATGATTGAATCATCAATCAACTCTCTTGCATTGCTAACAGCCTCTTATCCCGAAGAAGTGTATCCTTGGCTTTCCATCCCCGCTCCAATGCCAAGAGTGGTATATGGCGCTAATTTAGGTGTACCGGCCGATCTTCTTCGACGTCGCCCCGACATAGTGCAGGCAGAATACCAACTGGCAGAATATGCAGCCCAGGTAGGCATGGCAAAAAAAGACTTCCTCCCAACTCTATCACTTACTGGCTCGATAGGCACGCAGGCTCATAATGCCAAGAATCTCTTTGGCGACCACAGCATGTATTGGGAAGTAAACCCGACCTTAAGCTGGACTCTCTTCGACGGACTTGCACGCAACTATAAGACGGCTGAGGCCAAAGCACAACTTGAGGCGGCAGTAGACTCTTATAATTACACCGTCATGAACGCAGTAGTGGAAGTCTCCAACGCGACCACAACTTTCAAGTCGACAATGGAGACAATCAAACTTACCGACGACGTCATCGAACAAAGCAAACAGTCGCTCGACCTTTCAATAGAACTTTATAAGAAAGGACTCTCGCCTTTCAACAACGTGGTAGATGCCCAGATAAGCTATCTCACAAATCAAGACTCGCAAATCACTGCACAAGGAAAGGCTCTGACGGCCGTAGTAAACCTTTACGAGGCACTTGGTGGAGGATGGAATTAGTCTTCAGTCTTGAGTCTTCAGTTATAAGTTGAAAGTTATAAGTTGTGAGTTGTAAGAAATTGAAAATTAATAATACCAATACATATGAAAAACTTAAAACCCTATCTCATACTTTCTGCCGGTTGCCTTCTTATCTCGGCAGTGTCTTGCAAAAAGAATGCAAAGGAATCGGAGGCATCCGAAGTTCCTACGATTTCTGTCGCCACCCCCGTAGTAGACTCCATAGTGCTCCATAAGACTTATCCGGGACTTCTCGGAGCAAGCGACAATGCGGCGGTAGTGGGAAGAGTAAATGGAACTCTTCTTTCTAAAAATTATGAAAGTGGCTCCTACGTCAATAAAGGGCAAGTACTTTTCATTATCGAATCTACCAAATACCGCGATGCTGTGCAGCAGGCCCAAGCTTCATTGGCCACTGCCAAAAGCCAGTATGAATACGCCTCTAAAAATTATGAGGCTCTGAGCGAGGCTTTGAAAAGCGATGCAGTGTCACAAATCGAAGTGATTCAAGCGAAAGCCACCATGGAGCAGGCGGCTGCATCTATCAAAAACGCAGAGGCCGCTCTGAGCCAAGCAAACCTGAACCTATCTTATTGCACAGTAAAGGCGCCGATTTCCGGCTACATCACCTCAAACATTCCGAATGTAGGGGAATACATCAGCGGAGAGGGTTCACCTGTGACTCTCTGCAAGATTTACGACAATGCCAAGATGACGGCAAAATTCACTATTGAGGATGCTCAATATGAAGAAATGATAGGACAAAACGGAGGAATGAAGCATGCTCTCTACAGAAACGTGCCTCTCAAGTTTACTCAGCCACTACCCCATTCCTACACTGCCGACCTCTCTTATGAGTCGCCATCTATCAATTCATCTACCGGTACACTTGAACTGAAAGGGTCGGTAACAAATATTGACAATGAATTGAAGGATGGAATGTATGTGACAATAGAGCTCCCATATGGCGTCAATCCCAAGGCCATTCTTATCAAGGATGCTTCCATCGCCACCGACCAGCTTGGCAAGTATGTCTATGTGGTCAACGATTCCAATAAAGTTGTATACACCCCTATCAAGATCGGTGAGGTATATCAAGACTCTCTCAGAGTTGTCAATGAAGGACTCAAGCCGGGCGATAAATACGTGACCGAAGCTCTCCTTACGGTGCGAAACGGCATGACAGTAAAACCCGAGTTAGTGAAGTGAAATAACACATAAAAGAAATTGCTATGTTCTCGAAATTCTTCATAGACAGGCCAATTTTCGCTACTGTCATTGCAGTGCTGATGGTGTTGGCCGGAGCGATGTGTTATTTCTCGCTCCCAGTAGCCCAATATCCTGACATTACGCCACCTACCGTAATGGTGAGCGCAAGTTATCCGGGAGCGTCAGCTTCCACCGTGGCCCAGACCGTGGGCGTGCCAATCGAGCAGCAGGTAAACGGCGTGGAGGGAATGCTTTACATGAGCAGTAACTCCAACTCTGATGGCAGCTACAGCCTTACTATCACTTTTGAAAACGGCACCGACCTTGACCAGGCTGCTGTAGAAGTGCAGAACCGCATCTCAATGATCAGCTCCACGCTTCCTTCCGAAGTGGCGCAACAGGGTGTAAGTGTCAACAAAGAGTCAAGCGACCAGATTATGTTCGTCTCGCTGACAGCCGACGACTCCAAAAGATATGACGCGCTCTACCTTACCAACTATGCCCAGCTCAACCTCGTAAATCCTCTCTCGCGTGTGGAAGGCGTCGGAGGTGTCCAGGCATTCGGTGGTGGCGAATACAGTATGCGTATCTGGCTTGACCCGGAGGCTCTAAGAATACGCGGACTGACTCCAGCCGACGTCTCAAGCGCCATCCAATCCCAGAACATGGAGGTCAGTGCGGGCTCGGTAGGCCAACCGCCACAGGACAACAACTCTGCTTTTGAGTATACTCTCGTAAGCCACGGACGCCTTACCACTCCTGAAGAGTTTGGCAATATCGTCATCAAGACCGACGGCACCAACATGCTCCGGCTTAAAGACGTAGCGAAAATCGACCTTGGATCGGAAAGCTATTCGAATACCTCTACCATCAATGGAAAATCAGCATGCGCCATCGGTATCAACCAGCTTCCAGGCGCCAATGCGCTCGATGTGGCCAAGGGTGTAATTGCTGAGCTCGACCGTCTGGGACAATATCTCCCCGATGGAGTGCATCTCAACATCATCATGAACCAGACCGACTACGTGAAGGAATCGATCGACGACCTCTTTGTGACATTCCTTCTCACGTCGCTCATCGTGATGATAGTAATCCTTATCTTCCTCCAAAACTGGAGAGCCGTCGTAATCCCGATGATTACAATTCCAGTATCCTTGATAGCGACTTTCGCCGTCATGAAGCTGATGGGATTCTCGCTCAACACTCTCTCGCTCTTCGGCCTAGTGCTCGCCATCGCCATTGTGGTGGATGACGCGATAGTGGTGGTGGAAGACTGCTCCCGACTTGTGGATACCGGCACCATGACGCGCCATCAGGCAGCGACCAAGGCAATGGAAGAGCTTACGGGCCCGGTTGTTGGTGAGGTACTTGTACTTCTGTCAGTCTTCATTCCTACAGCATTCGTATCAGGAATCACCGGACAGCTCTACAAACAGTTCGCGCTTACTATCGCGGTTTCCACTGCATTCTCAGGCTTCAACGCACTGACCCTTACACCGGCTCTCTGCGCCCTCTTCCTCACACCGAGAAAGCAATCGAATTTCTTCATCTATCGCTGGTTTAATGCCGGATGGACAAAAGTGGAGAATCTCTACAACAAGACTGTAGGATTGATGCTCAATCATGCAAAGGTATCCCTGTTGATATTCCTCGTCTTGGCAGGCGTTGCATTCTATGGCTTCGTGAAATGGCCTACCAGCTACATTCCATCGGAAGATATGGGCTACTTCATGACCTCCGTGCAGTTGCCTACAGGTGCATCTCTCGAAAGAACCGAGAAGATAGTCGATGCACTGGCTGCCGACATAAAGCAGCTTCCTGATGTGAAGGATGTAATGACCATCTCCGGCTTCTCGATGATGGGAAGCGGAGCCTCCTCCAATGGCGGCACAATCATGGTGATGCTGACTCCATGGAAAGACCGCGGCAGGAAAGGATCGGTCGACAATATCATCGCAAAAGTCAATGAGATTTCAGCCAAATACCAAGGCGCGATGATATTTTCCGTCAATCCTCCGGCTATCCCGGGTCTTGGTTTGTCGTCAGGTCTTGAGATGAATCTTCTCGACATCAATTCCCTTGGTCCGACAGAGATGCTGAAAGCCATCGACGCTCTGAGAGTGGCAGTTGCCAAAGACCCGCGTTTTGAGTCGCTCACTTCAATGTATCAGGGTGTTGTGCCTCAATACCAACTGAATATCGACCGTGACAAAGCCAAGACGCAAGGGCTTGCAATGGCTGACATATTCAATACACTCAGCGGATACCTTGGCGGAAACTATGTAAATGATTTCGTAGAGTTCAACCGCGTATTCCAAGTGCGCATGCAGGGCGACCAAGCAGCGCGCGACAACATCAACGATGTATTGCGGCTTTCAGTGAGGAACTCACAAGGAGAGATGGTGCCATTCTCCTCATTCACAACGATTGAGCCAGTGATGGGCGAAGCATCTGTCAGCAGATACAATATGTATCAGTCTGCCTCAGTCACAGTCAATCCTGCGAAAGGTGTCTCATCATCTGAGGGAATCAAAGCCATGGAAGAGCTCGTGCAGAAAACTCTCGGCAAGAACTATTCATATGCTTGGACAGGCATTGCTTATCAGGAGACCCAGTCAGGCACTACGATCTCATTCGTATTCATCTTCGCGATTGTGATGACAATCCTGGTGCTTGCGGCGCAGTATGAAAGCTGGACCGACCCGATTGCGGTAATCCTTGCTACTCCTATCGCAATCTTGGGTACGATACTCGGGTGTATCTGTATGAGCCAATCAATCAGTATCTACACTCAAATCGGATTGATATTGCTGATAGGTATGTCGGCGAAGAATGCGATCCTTATCGTGGAATACGCCATGGACTTCCGCAAGAGCGGCAAATCTATCAAGCAGTCGGCACATGATGCGGGCGTAATCCGATTCCGTCCAATCATGATGACAGCGTTGGCCTTCGTATTCGGTGTGATGCCTATGATGTTTGCCACCGGTGCCGGCGCAAATAGCCGAATCGAGCTCGGTACGGCAGTAGTCTTCGGTATGGCAATGAATGCCCTTATCGGCACCACATTCGTGCCAAACTTCTGGGAGTTTATGCAGCGAATCAATGAAAAGTATCTCTCAGGTCTTTTCAAAGATCCCGCTCCGGCCGGCGCCTCGAAGGATGCCGCGGCAAACGCTGACGAAATATGATTTCAGTCTTCAGTATATAGAATAAAGAGGATGCACGAGTGCGTCCTCTTTTTTCATTCTTGATAATTATCTCACTTTCCGGTGGGCATGAAGACGAAGAAGACTGCACCCACAAGACAGATAAAAGCTGCGACATGATTCCAATGGAGTTTCTCGCCAGAAAGAAAGAAAACCGAGATAATAGTGAAGACCGTAAGAGTGATCACTTCCTGCACCACCTTCAGCTGCATCAAGGAGAAGGGACCCCCATTCTCAACGTATCCCATACGGTTGGCGGGTATCATAAAGCAGTATTCAAGCAGGGCGATCCCCCAGGAGAGAAGAATAACTCCGAATAGAGGCCAGCTTTTAATCCAGCCAAGCGACTGCATCTTCAAATGGCCATACCATGCAAACGTCATGAAGACATTCGAAATGATCAGTAATACTATCGTTAATAATGCCGGTTTCATTTTTAAATTCTAAATTTGAGTGCAAAATTAATGAATTTTTTGAAATCGATTGTTATAGTATTGTATTTTTTAACGAATCCACTAAAACTTCAATATGCTATCAAGCGGAAAACTCGGATTCTGGGGTTTGACAGCCCTCGTTTTCGGACTTATGGTGGGAGTTGGCATCTACAATCTCCCTCAAAATATGGCAGCGGTTGCCAATCCCGGCGCAGTAATGCTCTCATGGCTCGTCACGGGCATGGGAATACTCCCTCTCGTGCTTGCTTTCAAATGGCTCAGCGACCACTACCCGCAATATAACGCCGGTATCTACCAATATGCACTTGCCGGCTTCGGACGCTACACAGGCTTCAATATAGCCTGGGGTTACTGGCTTTGCACTGCCTTCTCCAACGTGGCCTATGCCGTGATGCTCAACGACTCTTTCGGAGCTTTTATCCCTCAACTTCTAAACCACAGTTGGGAGACAGTCGTATTTGGCACTGTCCTGATTTGGATAATGTTTGTTATAGTGGCCCGAGGCATACAGACTGCGAAATTCATCAACAATCTTCTTGCTTTCATAAAGATTGTGATGCTGATTTTCATCATCACCATACTGGTGATATTCTTCAAGGCCGACCTTTTTGATGCCGACGTATGGGGGAATATATCAGGAGTAGGAGTCACTTGGCAGCAAGTGAAAGAGACAATGATGGTCACTCTTTTCTGTTTCTTTGGTGTGGAAGGTGCCGTTATGATGTCGGCTCGCGCAAAGAAGAGTTCAGATGTGGGCAAAGCAGGTATTGCCGGTTTTCTCATTTCTTTGTTTCTCTATATGGCTGTGTCGTTGCTCAGCTATGGTCTGCTTTCACGTGCTCAGCTGGCAGGGCTTCCGGACCCCTCGATAGCCTATATACTTAGAGAAACTTGTGGCGAATGGGCCTATTGGTTTGTGATATCGGCTGTCATCATCTCGCTTCTTGGCGGATGGGTGGCATGGACTCTTGTTGTGGCGCAAGTGCCGTATGAAGCTTCTATCGTAAAGATTCTTCCGAAAGCTTTCAGCAAGGTCAACAAGCAAAATATGCCGACTTTCGGACTCTTTGCGTCGAGCATAGTGATGGACCTCTTCCTCATTATGGTAGTTATGGCCGATGATGTCTATCTCGCAGCCCTTCATATCACTGGACTTATGATTATTCCGGGATATTTCTTCACAGGCCTCTTCCTCATCAAGAAAGCCGACAATTGGAAAATCATGACCATAGCCGTCATCACTACACTCTTTTGCATCTGGATGGCCTATTCCGGTGGACTTCTCAATATGTTTCTCACCTC
>CAZIAX010000033.1:0-2816 GCA_964537745.1 uncultured Sangeribacter sp. | reverse complement strand
TTCCTCCTCGGAAAGGTCAAGCTCGGTACTTTCTCTCTGGGGTCGATAGCGGCCACACTGATAGTCGGAGTCATAATCGGCCAACTCGACATAAAAATACCCGACCTGGCAAAAAACATTTTCTTCCTTCTCTTCCTTTTCTCTGTTGGATATGGTGTCGGACCTCAGTTCTTCCGGGCTTTCAAGGGTAATGGAGTAAAGATTGTGGCTTTTGCCGCGGTTGCGGCTCTGGTGAGCGCCGGAGTCGTTATCTTGGCTGCGGAGGTGCTTGGCTATAGCAAGGGGGTGGCTGCCGGACTCTATGCTGGTTCTCAAAATTCGTCTGCATCCTTAGGATTGCTTTCCGACACTGTAAAGGGTCTTCCTATTGCGGATTCAGAACGTGAACATATTCTGAAACTCATACCTGCTTGCTATGCTGCGACGTATGTGCTCGGGACAGTTTTCACAGCCTGGTTCCTATCAACTATCGCTCCAAGGATGATCGGAGGCATGAAGAAAGTGCAGGCCGACGTTGCGACTATAGAGCAGAAACTGGAGGGAGGAGACACTCCGCTTGCTCCAGGTATGATTCCTGCGCGCCGACCAGTCGTATACAGAGCATACGATGCGACTGACCCATTTTTTGATACCCCACGTTCACCACAGGAAATCAGAGATCGATACAAGGCGATGAATGTGCGCGTAGTGTTTGTCCGCGCACGAATAAATGGTGTCATTACCGACCCATCGCCAGATGTCAGGATTTCTCATGGCGATCATATAGTGTTAGGTGGACGCTCAGAAGAGATGGCTGCGCTTCCACAACCTCCGGGCCCAGAAGTGGCGGACCATGAACTGCTCAATTTTGGAGCAGAAAGAACTCCAGTCACTATAGCCTCAAAGGATATAGACCAGATGACTCTGGGCCAACTCTTTTCCCAGGAATATATGGACCGCGTGGCAATTGCTTCATTGAAAAGGAATGGGCTTTCAATACCTATTAAAAATAATACGGAGCTGTGCGGAGGAGATATAGTGACACTGATAGGTTGGCCATGCGATGTAGCCGTGGCAGCTGACCATCTTGGATATGCAGACCGCGACACCAACACCACCGATATGGTCTTTCTCGGATTGGGTATTGCTCTTGGTTGCATAATCGGTGCCATCTCCATAAAAATCAATGGCATTCCTATGGCATTAGGCACAAGCGTGGGAGCACTCTTCTCGGGTCTTTACCTCGGATGGTTGCGTTCACGCAGGCCATCATTCGGCCACATTCCATCATCGGCCTTGTGGATCCTGAATAATTTAGGTGCAAATATGTTTATCGCCATACTTGGACTCTCAGCAGGTTCAGCTTTGGAAAGCGGCTTTCGGGAGGCAGGCATTGCGATCGTTGGCATCGGATTGCTCCTGACTTGCTTAAGCATCGTGATAAATGTTTTTATTGCCCATCGCCTGTTCCGTTTCTCAACTCCGGAAGTCTTGGGTTGCGTCGCTGGAGCAAGGTGCAGTGTCGCCTCTATCGGAGCTATTCAAAACACCTTGGGCTCCGACGTACCAAACCTGTCATTCACCATCACCTATGCCGTAGCCAACATCACGCTGGTATTCTCATCCCTGCTTGTCCTCTTCCTCATATGACTTGGGGGACAGAATAAGAATTGAGAACTTCTTAAGCTTTGGAGTAGACAATTGAGGAGAGCCGCCGTGATGCCACTTCCGGGTCCATTGGGTCATTTCCTATAGTATCGCTTGCGGCGACGATATCGGGAGAGTTGATACATATCACTCTCTCAAATCCGGCTTTTAGCAAAGCTTCCTTATCTTTTACCCTTCCTGCTACCAACCATACGGGAATATTTTGTTTTCTCCCTCTTTGCATAATCTCGAAGGGGATTTTACCCATAAGGGTCTGCCTGTCAGATTGCCCCTCCCCTGTGATAATCAGATCCGCACCTTCTATATCCGAGTCAAATCCTACAATGTCAAGGAGTGTGGATGCCCCTTTTTCAATCTTGCCTCCAGCCAATGCCATCAATCCTCCTCCTGCTCCACCTGCGGCGCCTGCACCTGGACACGAATTCAGATCTATATTCATTTTGCGATGAATAAGTATCCTCATATTTTCCAATCCGTTTTCCAACAACTCTACAGTGGGAGCATCCGCACCTTTCTGAGGTCCAAACACACGTGCTGCGCCATTCGTGCCCGTAAATGGAGCCTCTACATCACTTAGAAGTGTGAGGCGAAGGCTGTCAATTCTTTTTCTAAATTGCTCAGTAATCTCGATGTCTCCAATTTCAGCAAGCATCCCACCAGTGAAAGGTCTTGGAAGTTCCTTTCCAGCTCGGTCTACAAGCCGCAGGCCTAATGCCTGGAGCGCTCCCAAGCCTCCGTCGACAGTTGCAGACCCACCTAATCCTACAAAAACGTCTCTGATTCCTGATTTTAAAGCACAATTGATCAATTGCCCGACTCCATAGCTTGTAGTATGAAGAGGATTGCGAAGGTTTTCTTCTATTAGAGTGAGTCCGGCAGCGGAGGCAAAATCAATATAAGCGGAGAGGCGATGGTCTTGTTTCAGTTTAAGCCATCTCGCCTCAAGATCTTTGCCAAGTGGATTCTTGACAATGCAATTGCAAAACTCCGCGTCAGGCTGTCCCGAAGCCACCATATCCATCATCCCTTCTCCGCCGTCAGATACTGGCATGAAACTAACATTTGCATCCGGGACTGAATCTTGTACTCCCGTTGCCACCCACAATGATGCATGGTAAGAATCCAAACATCCCTTCATAGAGTCCATAGCCACCACTATCTTTTTCATA
>CAZIAX010000032.1:4546-17735 GCA_964537745.1 uncultured Sangeribacter sp. | reverse complement strand
CCTGCGTGAAGAAAAACCTCGAGCTGCGCCACCGCATGGCTTTCGAGATACGCCGCTATCTTGACTCAAAGGGTTTCCTCGAGATCGAGACCCCTATCCTCGTGAAGTCTACTCCGGAAGGAGCACGCGACTTCGTGGTGCCCTCTCGCATGAACCCCGGTGAGTTCTACGCCCTCCCCCAGAGCCCACAGCTCTTCAAGCAGCTTCTGATGGTGTCGGGCTACGACCGCTACTTCCAGATTGCAAAATGCTTTCGCGATGAAGACCTCCGTGCTGACCGCCAGCCCGAGTTCACGCAGATAGACTGCGAGATGAGCTTCGTAGAGCAGGAAGACGTAATCGACATGTTCGAGGGTCTCGTAAAGCACATCTTCAAATATGTGAAGGGTATAGACTTCACAGAACCCTTCCCCCGCATGACATGGAACGACGCCATGCGTCTCTATGGCAGCGACAAACCTGACATCCGTTTCGGCATGCAGTTTGTAGAGCTGACCGACCTCGCAAAGGGTCACGGTTTCTCAGTAGTCGATGACGCCGAACTTACCGTAGGTATCCTCGCCAAGGGCTGCGCCGACTACACTCGCAAGCAGCTCGACCAGTTGACCGACTTCGTGAAGCGTCCGCAGGTAGGCGCCAAGGGCCTGATGTGGGTTAAGTTTGAACCCGACGGCAGCATCAAGAGCTCAGTAGGGAAATTCTTCACTCCCGAAGAACTCCAGGAATGGGGCAAGCGTGCAGGTGCAGAGCCGGGCGACCTCCTTCTCGTCATGAGCGGCGAGGCCATGAAGACCCGCAAGCAGCTCTGCGAGCTGCGCCTCGAGATGGGCAACCGTCTTGGACTGCGCGACAAGAACACCTTCGCATGCCTTTGGGTGGTAGACTTCCCCCTCTTTGAGTGGGACGAGGAAACACAGCGCTACTACGCTATGCATCACCCCTTCACCTCACCAAACCCCGAAGACATCCCCTTGCTGCGCACCGACACAGGCAATGTGCGTGCCACAGCATACGACATCATCGTCAACGGCACTGAGCTCGGCGGCGGATCAATCCGTATACATGACTCAGAACTTCAGAACGAGATGTTTGAGCTCCTCGGATTCACACCCGAGAAGGCACAGGAGCAGTTTGGCTTCCTGATGAGCGCCTTCCAGTATGGCGCGCCTCCTCACGGTGGTCTTGCACTCGGTTTCGACCGTTTCGTATCAATCTTGGCAGGACTCGACAGCATCCGCGACACCATCGCCTTCCCGAAGAACAACTCGGGACGCGACGTCATGAACGAGTCCCCCTCCCCTATCGATCCAGCTCAGCTCGACGAGCTCGACCTGCAGCTTAAACCCCAAGATTAGTTTAGGATGTTTAAAAAGTTTAGAAGGTTTAGGACGTCTATAATCTAAACCAACTAAACAATCTAAACTCACTAAACCAATTAAACCAAATATATGCTTAAAGTAAAGGACATAGCAAAAGCCATAGAAGACTTCGCGCCGCTAAGCCTGAAGGAGGACTGGGACAACCCAGGCCTTCAGGTTGGCGACTGCGAGATGGAAGTGACAGGAGTGTTGCTCTGCCTTGACGTCACTGAGGAGATACTCAGAGAGGCCAAAAAGCGCGACTGCAACATGATAGTAAGCCACCATCCGCTCATCTTCGGAGGACTCAAACGTCTCACAGGCGCCACCCCTACGGAAAGAATCGTAGCGGGAGCTCTGCGCGACAATATCGCAATCTACTCAGCTCATACCAACCTTGACTCCGCATTTGAGGGTGTGAGCTACGAGATGGCCCACATGCTCGGCATGAAAGAGTGCCGTCCGCTTGAAAAGAGCGCTTCTGGCGGCGAGAAGGAGGGCTTAGGGGTGATAGGCAATGTCGCGCCCACTCCGAAACTGGAGTTCCTACGCAAGGTGAAGGAGACATTCGAGGTCAAAGACCTGCGCTACTCGGCGCAGACCCCAGGCATCGTGGTGAGAAAGGTGGCTCTCTGCGGAGGGTCAGGCGGCAGCCTCATAAAGAAGGCGATGGCTGCAGGAGCCGACGTGTATATCTGCGGCGACCTGAAATATCATGACTTCACGAGCTATGGCAGCGAGATCCTTCTTGCCGACATCGGCCACTTCGAGAGCGAGCTTTGCAGCCGCAAGATATTGAGCCGGGCGATACGCACGGCTTGCCGCGACTGCGTGATCTACTTCTCCGAATGTGAGAAAAGCCCGATTGGCTTAATGAATTGAGGGGTCAGTCTTGAGTCTTCAGTCTTCAGTCTTCAGAGGCTACGCAGTATTGGGACGCGGTGCGGACGCACGAACCGTGCGTCCCTACCAAGAAGAGCATAAATAGGAAGGATTACAGGGGAAATTTAAAAGAATATTAAATACCAAATTAAAATGGCTACAGATAAAAAAAACGACAAAGAGCGTTCGATTGAAGAGCGCCTCACAGCGCTCTATCGCCTCCAGACATGTCTGTCGGAGGTAGACCGCATCAAAAACGTGCGCGGAGAACTTCCGCTTGAGGTAAAAGACCTTGAAGACGATATCATCCGTCTTCAGACCCGCATCCAGAACTACCAGGATGAGATACGCCGCCACGAGGAGCTCATCAGCGTAAAGAAAGGTGAGATCGAGATGCGCCGCGAGAAAATCGCTCGCTATGACGAACAGATCAACAACGTGCGCAACAACCGCGAGTTTGCCTTCCTCGAAAAGGAAAAGGAATTCGAGAGCCTCGAGATAGAGCTTGCTGAGAAGAACATCCGCGACGCCCAGCATAAAATCAACGACAAGCAGGAGGAGATCGTAAAGACTCAGGAGGAACTGACTGACCGCGAGCACAACCTTGACGACAAGAAGAAAGAACTCGAGGACATCATCTCCGAGACTAAGCAGGAAGAGGAGAAGCTCCTCATGCAGGCCAAGGAACTTGAGACCAAAATCGACGACTATACCCTCAACGCATTCAAGAGAATCCGCAAGAATGCACGCAATGGCCTCGGCATCGTATGCGTGCAGAGAAACGCCTGCGGCGGTTGCTTCAATCGTATCCCGCCACAGCGTCAGCTTGAGATCAAGATGCATAAGAAGGTGATCGTATGCGAATATTGCGGCCGCATCCTTATCGACGGAGTTCTTGCCGGCGTAGAGGAGATCGTCACCGAACAGCCGAAGCCACGTCGTCGTCTGCGCGGCGCATCGAAATGATTTCTTTGAAAAGGTACGCCATAGCAGCGATAAGTTGCCTTGGGTTAATGACGGCTGCTCACGCAGAGCAAAGACTTGAATTCTTATGGGGCTATCAGACTACTCGCTGCACCTATCTATCGCCACTAACATATACGGGCCCGGGGTACGGGCTCGCATATGAGTGGCGTCATCCTGCCTGGCGCGAGAATACCATCGGCATGCAGGCGCATGGCGAGTTTGACTATGGATATCTACTCAGTCCGGCGAAGAATTCCCGGATGTACGACCTTACCTTCCGCCTCGACTGGGGAGTCGAGAGACTCTGGAACACCACCTCTGGTTTTAATTGGGCCGTAGGCGCTACTGTAGGAGCAGACGGAGGTGTCATCTACCTTCCGCGCAACGGCAATAATCCGGCACAAGCCCTGATGTGGGCTGGTGCGACTTTGACGGCACGCGGTGAGTATGATAAGTTGAAGCTTTGCGGGAAACCTCTTCGCATCAGCGAGAGCGTCGAAATCCCCTCTTTAGGGGCGTTCTTCAGCCCAGCTTATGGTGAGACTTATTATGAGATTTATCTTGGCAACCACAATGGGCTTGCGCATTTTGGTTGGTGGGGTAATCGGCCACAGGTAAGGAGCCATCTTAGGGCGGATTGGCAGCTTGGGAAGTATGCATTGACGCTGGGGTTTGACTATCGGTTTCAGGGCCTTGAGTGTAATGATATAACTACCCGGATAGCTCAGTGCTCGGCGATAGTTGGAGTTAGGTTTTGAGTCAACTTCGTTGAGGGTTATGGGGTTATAGAGTTATGAGGTTATAATATGAAAAAAGCTTATCTCCGGGGAGATAAGCTTTTTTGTGCGCCCGGGGGGACTCGAACCCCCACGCCTTTCGGCACTAGATCCTAAGTCTAGCGCGGCTACCAATTACGCCACAAGCGCATTTGCGAGTGCAAAATTAGTAAAAATTTTGCAGAGTGCAAAATTTTTTGGGGATTTTTTTTTGGGAAGTTAGCATATGTTGGCACGGCGGAGGCGAGGACGCCTCCATTCCACGGCTACGCAGTAGGGTCGGCTGAGAAGGCGGCACTCCATACTGGGCCGCGGACGCACGAACCGTGCGTCCCTACCTCAGGGTGGTTGCAATTTCGGCGGTTTTGGTGAGGTCTTTGCGGAGATTGCGGAGGCAGCGCTGGCCGTAGAGCCAGAGGGGGATGGAGAGGGGGAGCAATGGGAGGGCTATGTAACCCATCCAGCGTTTTGGAGTCGGGGCGTAAACCCACAATACTCTTATGACCGGAATCTCTGACAATTTCAACACTAACCTGGCATCGCGGCTGTCGGATAAGTAGTCAATCGTACGGTTGAGCTCATCGGCCACAGTATGAATCTTAGCCGTATTGACACCATCAAGATAATATCTTGTATAAGACTTCCAGGGATTGCGAATCGGAGCGAGAGACTTGGCGAGAGCGTCGCAACGCTCCGAGACAATCTCAAGCATCTTACGCGCCCTATCCATATCGATATCTCGGATAATAACCTCTTTGAGCGGCACATGGCGCGCAGAACGAAGACCTAATATCCTGCGGAAGAAATTCTTGTAACGGTCGGAGTCGAACACCGACGAGTCGTTCATCGCTTTCCATGTGACATATGCTCCCAAAGGGGCGAGAATCATCGTAGAGAGCCAGATACCAGCCTCTACTGGCCAGCGGCCATCGCGGGCCAACTTGTAGCCAGTATTGTCGAAAATGTAGTATATAAGGAAGAGGAAGATCGAGACCACAAGCGGAGTGCCAAGGCCACCCTTTCGAATGATGGCACCGAGCGGAGCACCGATGAAGAAGAAGATGATACATGCAACCGATAGCGTATACTTCTTTATCAGCTCTATCTCATGGCGGCGAATGCTGCGCTTCTCCTCATCCATAGTCAGGCTCTTGAATTCATTGACATTCTGATGCTCGCGTGAGACACCTATCGCCTGCCCTATCAACTGGGCTGCCTGCGCGGGAGCCATAGAGTTAAGTACCGAGTCTATTGATAGCGGAAGAGTCACCGAAGCCATCTCCTGATTTCGTTTTTCCAACTCCTCCTTATGCTTTACCGCATACTCATCTACTGAGCCGTCGCTTCGGAGAGTCTGAACTATGACAGGCGGTGGGAGTATCATTGAAGCATCCTTGCGAAGATCGCGCGAGAACATGAACCCAATCGAATCAACCCTTTGGCTGATGGAGTCGATGCTCTGATGAAGCTCAACAATATTCTTGCCAACATATTGCTGACGCATACCCTGCTCGTCGAGACGATTGAAGTTCGCGTCAAACGGAATAAGAATCTGCTTATCCAAAAACTCCTCGCGGCGGAACGGCACGTTGCGGTCGTTGGTACGTTGCTCACGGAGGTTTTCGAACTGCTCACCCTCAAAAAGATGCAGATAGAGATGGCTCATCTCAGGAGTCATCGCCATCTGAGCCGAGTCAGCAAGAAGGATAGTCACATTATCGCCATGGTTGACATCGTAGATCATGACATCGTAGAGCATACCAGTCTCCTTGTTTTTCTCCTTCACAAGAAGGTTGTAGCCAGGAATCTGGTCGTAGAAAACGTTTTCCGGAATCTCCACCTCCGGCGACTTCTGGCGCACCGAGAAAAGGAGTGTCCACATCTTCACCTGGGCCTTCGGGAGCACATCATTTTGGAAGAAAAATGCAGCCACAGCGAGCATACCAACCACCACCATCAGCGGCGCCATCACGCGGATGAGCGATATTCCGGAGGCTTTCATCGCCGTCAGTTCAAATTTCTCGCCAAGATTACCGAATGTCATAAGCGACGCAAGCAGAATTGCGAGCGGCAAAGCCATAGGCACCATAGAAAGGGCGGCATAAAAGAAGAGTTCCCCGATGACGTCCATGCCGAGGCCCTTGCCGACGAGCTGGTCGATATACTTCCAGAGGAACTGCATCAACACGATGAAGAGCACGATGAGAAAGGTCATCGCGAATAGCGGCAGAAAGGTCTGCAGCATGAATATATGTAGGCGCTTTACGATTTTCATAGGTTTGAGACTACAAAGTTACAAAATAATTCCTCATGTAGTGGTCATAATCCAATATTTTTTGCTAAATTTGCGTATTAAATTGAACTTTCGCAGACAAAACTTAAAAAGTAGCGGATGCGAGACTTAAAATAAAAGACCATGACACTTTTTGAAAGATTGACCGCTAAGGCCAAGGAAAACCCACAGAGACTCGTACTTCCCGAATCTCTCGAACCGCGTACGCTCAAGGCAGCTGACTACATTCTTGCCAACAAGATTGCCGACGTCACCTTCTTAGGAAAGGCCGATGCGATCCACGCCAAAGCAGAAGAGCTCGAACTCGCCAACATCAAGGATGCTCACATCTATGACCCGGACGATGTGGAATACACCGAAAAATATGCCGGTCTTCTCTGCGAGCTCCGCAAGAAAAAGGGCATGACCATAGATGACGCCCGCTATCAGGTGAAGAATCCCCTCTACCTCGGATGCCTTATGATCAAGGCCGGCGATGCCGACTGTATGGTGGCCGGTGCTCTCAGCCCGACATCAAGTGTACTCCGCGCAGCATTCCAGGTATTGAAGACCAAACCGGGCGTGACTTGCGTCAGCGGTGCCTTCATCATGCTTCTCCCCGAAGGATGCAAATTCGGCGACCAGGGAATGCTCGTCTTTGCAGACTGCGCTGTCGTTCCAGATCCAACTACCGAGGAACTTGCCCAGATTGCCATCGAGACAGCAAAGACTACCAAGAATATCGCAGGACTTGATCCAGTCGTAGCAATGCTCAGCTTCTCCACCAAGGGAAGCGCAAGCCATGAGCGCGTGGACAAGGTGCGCAATGCCGCAGAGCTCGTGCATCAGCTTGCACCGGAGCTGAAGGTAGACGGTGAGCTCCAGAGCGATGCAGCCATCGTGCCGAGCGTAGGCGCACAGAAAGCTCCCGACAGCGAGGTGGCAGGACATGCAAATACACTCATCTTCCCGTCGCTTGAGGCCGGCAACATAGGCTATAAGCTCGTACAACGTCTGTCAGGCGCAGGTGCGGTAGGGCCGATTCTTCAGGGGCTTGCAGCTCCGGTCAATGACCTTAGCCGCGGCGCAACTGTGGAGGATATCATCAATACTATTATTGTCACTTGTAACCAGTCACTTTCGGAGAAGAAGTAATTATGAAGATATTAGTGCTTAACTGCGGAAGCAGCAGTGTGAAATATAAGCTGATTGACAGCAATAGCAAGGAAGTGCTCGCCGAAGGTGGAGTTGAGAAAATCGGACTTCCCGACTCATTCCTTAAGTTCAAACGCCCAGATGGCACAAAGGAGACCATCACTGTAGAGATGCCTGATGCAAAGGCAGCCGTAGAAAACGTAATCAAGGTGCTCACTGACCCGAAGGATGGCGTCATCAAGAGCTTCGACGAAATTGACGCAGTCGGACACCGCGTGGTGCATGGCATGGACAAGTTCAACAAGTCGGTGCTCATCACTCCAGAAGTAATCGAGAAGGTGAAAGAGTGCTACACAGTGGCTCCTCTTCACAATCCAGCCAACATCGCCGGCATCGAGGCAGTCACCGAATTGATCCCGAGCGTGCCTCAGGTAGCAGTGTTCGACACAGCTTTCCACCAGACCATGCCCGACTACGCCTATATGTATGCCCTCCCCTACGAAGCTTATGAAAAGTATGGCGTACGCCGCTACGGCTTCCACGGCACCAGCCACCGCTACGTAAGCAAGCGAGCATGCGAGTTCCTCGGCGTTGACTATGACAAGCAGCGCATCATCACCTGCCACATCGGCAACGGCGGCAGCATCGCAGCCATCAAAGATGGCAAATGCGTAGACACCTCCATGGGTCTCACCCCGACAGAGGGCCTGATGATGGGAACACGAGTGGGCGATGTAGACCCAGGCGCGTTGGTGTACCTCATGAAGGAGATGAACCTTGACGCCGATGGCGTGATGAACCTCATCAACAAGAAGAGCGGCGTAGCCGGAGTGAGTGGTATCAGCAACGATATGCGCGACATCGAGGCTGCCATCAAGGAAGGAAACGACCGTGCGCGTCTCGCACTTGAGATGTATGAATACCGCATCCTCAAATATATCGGTGCATATGCAGCAGTGCTCGGGGGAGTAGACATCATCGTCTTCACAGGCGGCGTAGGCGAGAACCAGATAGGGACACGCGAGAAAATCTGCAAGAAGCTTGAATTCCTCGGCATCACATTCAACGCAGAGGCCAACAAGACCCGCGGCGAGGAGATAGAGATATCAGGAGCCGACTCGAAGGTACACGTAGTAGTTATACCGACCGACGAGGAACTGATGATCGCACAGGACACAGCAGCCATCGTAGGCAAGTAATTTTCGGCTTATGCTTGGATTTGTAACCTGGAACGCAGACCCGATACTTTTCTCATTAGGTCCTTTCGCCGTGAGATGGTATGGGCTGATGTTCGTCACTGGCTTTTTCATCGGCTACCAGATAGTAGCGGCGATGTTCAAGCATGAAGGGGCTCCCGAGAAATGGCTCGGGATCCTCCTCACCTATCTTGTAGTGTGCACGATAGTGGGAGCTCGGCTTGGCCATGTATTCTTCTATGAATGGGAGTACTATTCCGCACACCCAGCCGAAATATTAAAGGTATGGAATGGTGGGCTGGCAAGCCACGGAGGCACAATCGCCATCATCATCGGCATCTGGATATTCAGTCGGCTCGTGACTCACAAGTCGATGAGCTGGGTGCTCGACAAGATAGTGGCACCCATCGCGCTGACGGGAGGACTGATACGCCTGGGCAACCTGATGAATTCCGAAATCTATGGCGGACCAACCGATCTTCCATGGGGATTCCTCTTCGTTCGCAATGGGGAGACCCTCCCCTGCCATCCGACCCAGATATATGAGGCATTGTGCTATTTCCTGCTCTTTGCGCTTCTGATGTGGATGTATTGGAAGAAGAATGCAGAGGAGAGGCCGTGGCTGATGACCGGGATATTCTTCGTGGTGACTTTCGGAAGCCGCTTTCTGATAGAGTATGTGAAGAATGTTCAGGTGCCATGGGAGGTGCAGATGCGTGCCGAATGGGGCATCGACCAGGGACAGCTTCTGAGCATACCGTTTATCCTGCTTGGAATAGGAATGATAGTGTATGCGATGGTTAAGCCTCGACAGCACTGGACATTTCCGAATAAATTCTCGGATGCTGATGAAAAGAAATAAAACATCAAAAAGGGGACCAATCTCACGATTGGTCCCTTTTTTAGAGTTACGGGCTTAAATCATATTCAAACGCCGTTTTTCCTAATGAACAAAAATCTATCTTCTTTATGATTTTTAAACATTTCAGATTGCAAAATTGTTTCAAAGAGGTTACATTTTAACATTTGTTAATTTTTAGTCTTGAGTCTTCAGTCTTGAGTCTTCAGATTGCGGACAAGCCGCTTTTTGAGTCTTCAGTCTTAAGTCTTAAGAGGCTACGCGGTATTGGGACGCGCGCGGACGCACGAACCGTGCGTCCCTACCATTTAGGCACTCCATGATTAGCTGAGGATGGGGATTATGCGGTGGAGAGCGGCGAGGAAGGCGTCGACTTCGGCTTGGGTGTTGTAGGCGGCGAAGGAGACGCGGACCGTGCCGCTGATTCCGAGGCGGTGCATCAATGGCTGGGCGCAGTGGTGTCCTGTGCGGACTTCCACACCGAGTTTGTCGAGAAGCATCCCCATGTCGTAATGGTGAATGTCGCCCACCAGGAAGGATATCACGGCACTCTTATGAGGTGAGTTGCCGAAGATGCGCATACCCGGGATCTCACGCATCTTTGCCTCAGCATAATGCATCAGTTCTTCCTCATGAGCCGCAATCTTTTCTACGCCAACTTCCTGCATGAAGTCGAGGGCTTTTGGGAAAGCCCCGATACCCACAAAGTCGGGAGTACCGGCCTCAAACTTGAAGGGGAGGTCGGCGAAGGTGGTGCCTTCAAAACTAACATGCGCTATCATCTCCCCTCCCCCCTGGTAGGGTGGCATACGAAGGAGATGCTCTTTCTTGCCATATAGCACACCTATGCCGGTGGGGCCATACATCTTATGAGCAGAGAAGGCATAGAAGTCACAGTCGAGGTCGCTGACATCAATCTTCATGTGAGGCACAGCCTGCGCACCGTCTATGAGCACCGGGACACCACGTGAATGTGCGAACTCAATCATCTCCTTCACAGGATTGATAGTTCCGAGCACGTTGGAGACATGACAGAAGGAAGCCATGCAGGTATGCTCATTGAAGAGTGCGCGATATTGGTCGAGAAGGAGTTCGCCACGGTCGTTGATGTCGACCACACGTATCTTCAGGTCGGGGCGACGGCTCTGGAGCAGTTGCCATGGGACGATGTTGGCATGATGCTCCATGACGGTGAGGATAATCTCGCCATCCTGCGGAAAGAGGGAGCCAAAGGAGGCGGCCACAAGGTTGATGGCCTCGGTAGTGCCACGCGTGAAGATGACCTCCTCTATTGAGGATGCGCCAATATAGTCGCGGACACGGCGGCGGCATTCCTCTTGAAGTTCGGTAGCTTCCTGGGAGAGGGTATGGACACCGCGGTGGACGTTGGCCTTGAAGTCTTCGTAGCCTGACACGATGGCGCCTACCACACTGTGGGGGGTCTGCGAGGTGGCTGTATTATCGAGATATGTCAGAGGCTTGCCCTCTATCGTACGCGACAATATTGGGAACTTTTTCCTAATCTCTTCGATATTATAGTTTATCATTGATCACTTATAATTAACATAGTTAGGGGGAGACGACTCGGCGGAGGCGAGACGACTCCGTTCCACGGCTACGCAGTACTATTTGTCGGTGCAGGAGACGGGGCAGGAGGCGCAAGCGGTCTTTTCGCCGGCGAAGCGGCGTTCCACCATGAGTTTGAGGCGGTCGCGGAGCGGGGGGAGGGATATGCCGTCGATTACATCGCTCATAAATGCCTGTTTCAGCATAAAACGTGCCTGCTCTTCCGATATGCCACGCGTCATCATATAGAATAGCTGCTTCTCGTCGAGCTGTCCGATGGCAGTGCCGTGAGAGCACTTCACGTCGTCGTTGTAGATCTCAAGCTGTGGCTTTGAGTGCATCTTAGCGGAGTCGGAACCCACAAGGTTGCGGTTTGACTGATATGCCTCTGTCTTAGAGGCACCTTCAGCCACATATATCAGACCTGCGAAGGCTCCCATTGCCTCATCATCAACCGTATACTTGAAAAGTTCATCTGTGTTGCAATCGGGAACGTCATGGGCGATGCGAGAGTAAGTGTCGAGGCGTCGCTTGTCGTCTTCGATACCCATGCCGAGCATGCGAAGACGCGCATGGTGCCCGGCAAAGCGAGTCATGAACTCATTGCGAGTCGTGCCATTGTAGAGCGTCATTGAGTCGAGGAGCACCTCCGAATCAGCGTCCTGACGGAGCCAAAGAGAAGAGAGACGCGAAGTGCGACGAGTACTTTCCTCAAGGTCATAATAGTCGAGGCGGCTACCGGCACCGGCAAAAATCTCGATAGTCTGTACTGAGCAAAAATCGATGTCCTGGGTCTGAGTATGGTCGCAGAATAGCACCTTAGCCTCCGAATCCTCTTCCATCACTATCAGAACACGACGAGCGGCAAGTAGCGGCGCGGAATTATTGAAGATGTTGACTACCTGGATAGTTGGCTCCACTTTCACTCCCTTGCGCACCCTTATCACCACCCCATCTTGGCAGAGAAGAGTGTTGAGCGCCACAATCGGGTTGGAGATATCAGCAAGTTTTCCATAATGGTCTGCGACAAAATCGGGATTGCTTCTTGCATAGGCAGCAAGCGACATCACATCGACACCCTCGGGGAGCATATTTCGGCAACCAGAAGTCTCGGCAAAGGCATCATTGACAATGAGGAAGAGCGATGTAGAGAGCATGGGAACGTCGCAGCGGAAAGTCTCGGAAGGATTCACATCAATTCGCACACGCCCAACGTTGACACCAAAATCTGGCGAAAGAATCCTATCAAGATCGGTATGCTTATAGTTTTCATCGTCAGGCCCGGGGAGTCCATTTTCAATCAACGAAGAAGCGGCATCCGGACGGAGACGGTTGAGAGCTTCAGGAGCCTTGGAGTCGATAAGGCCGCTATGCTCCTGCCACAATGAGATATATTGGTCGAGCGCTCCCATAACTCACGCCTCCCCTTTTATCTCGTCGCGACCATCCACCTCGGCTTTGATCCAATCGTAGCCTTTCTTCTCTATCTCGAGAGCAAGTTCCGGGCCACCGGTATAGACGATGCGTCCTTTATAAAGGACATGAATCACGTCGGGCTTAATATAATCGAGCAGACGCTGATAGTGAGTGATGACGATGGCTGCGTTATCAGGAGTGCGCAACTTATTTACGCCTTCCGCCACAATGCGGAGCGCATCGACGTCGAGGCCAGAGTCGGTCTCGTCGAGGATAGATAGCTTAGGCTCAAGGACAGCCATCTGGAAGATCTCGTTGCGCTTCTTCTCACCACCGGAAAAGCCCTCGTTGACGCTTCGCGAAGCGAGTTTATTGTCGAGCTCCACAATGGCACGCTTCTCACGCATGAGTTTCAGGAAATCAGTAGCACCCATGGGAGGCTCACCGAAGTACTTGCGCTTGGCATTTACGGCAGCGCGCATAAAATTGACCATCGAGACACCAGGAATCTCCACAGGGTATTGAAAACCGAGGAAGAGCCCTTCGTGGCTCCTCACATCGGGAGTCATCTCGAGAAGGTCTTTTCCCATAAAATTGACTTCACCACCAGTCACTGTATAAGCCGGGTTTCCGGCGAGCACCATCGAAAGTGTAGACTTTCCGGATCCGTTAGGGCCCATGATGGCGTGTACTTCTCCAGGCTTGACGTCAAGGTTGACACCGCGGAGTATTTCCTTGCCGTC
>CAZIAX010000032.1:0-4446 GCA_964537745.1 uncultured Sangeribacter sp. | reverse complement strand
GGCTTCCCAGAGCTGGACCTTGTGGACATAGTCGTCGGCTGACATGGTGCCCAGCAACTCAGGAGCCAGCTTGATGACCATCTCCACCAGATTAGCATCATCATGCCGGGCGCAATGCATCAGGGGAGAGTCATAGGGGCGGCACAAAGCGAGGTCGAAAAGTATCGAGAGATACATCAGATACTTCAATAATGAAAACGCCGCGCCTGCTATAGAGTTCACTATTCCTACAGGAATCAGCCCCAGCACGTGATTGAGAATTCCAGTTAGCATAGAAAACGCAAACATGCAGAGCCCCCAGATGATGCCATAGCCAAGAATGGACACAAAAAAGGTCTTTGCAACGGGGTGATAGTATTGAGGGAACCAACTGGTGAGCCATGCCGCGAAGTCAGGACCTAAGGCCCGAGCTGCGACAATTCCGAATACAAATCCCAATACGGCAGAGACCTGCCGCAAGAGACCCGCATTAAAACCACGGAAAATCCCGACAAGCGCAACCGCAATCACGATGATATGATAAATAGCTTCTCCCATTGCAAGTGCAAAATTAATAAAAATTTTGGAAATTACTGAATTTTTATATCTTTCGATTTGGCAAGAAACACAAATATTATTAATTTTGTAGAGGAATGAAGATACTGGCTGACATCAACACTCGAAAGACCGACCTGACGGTTTTCCTCTGCTTTCTCGTAGCAGGGGCGCTCTTGGTGTGGGCAGCCTACGCCGCCTGGATTCATTTCCGGACGTCGCCGCCGTACGTAGACCGGGAGAAATATCCAGTGGCCGGCATTGACATATCCTCACACAACGGCAACATCGACTTCAGGAAAGCAGCGGCTGACGGAGTTGAGTTTGTGTGGATAAAGGCTTCGGAGGGTGTCACTTTCCGCGACAGCAAATTTTCTCACAATCATCTTCAAGCGGGCTTAGCGGGGCTAAAAAGAGGGGCTTACCATTTCTTCCGGTTTGACAAGGACGGAGTGGAGCAAGCCATCAATCTGCTCGAGGCCATAGGCGACCGGAATCTTGAGCTTGGAGTGGCTATTGACGTGGAAACCTCAGGGAATCCTGAAAATATCAAAGAAGAAGTCATAATGGAAAGACTTTCCGCCATGGTAGACTATCTCAACCTGCGAGGACTGGCACCCACACTCTACTGCAACAAGAAGGACTTTTTCCAATACATGGCTGAATCGCTCCCCGGAAACTCGCTCTGGATTTGTTCGTTTTCAGCCAATCCAATCGAGGCACCTTGGACCTTCTGGCAATACAATCACAAAGGGAAAGTCAAAGGAGTGCAAGGGGACGTAGACATGAATGTCTTCGGAGGAAGTTCTGAAGAATGGAGAGACTTTATCTCGAAACAACAATATAAAGCCAATAAATACGTTAAATAGACGTGAAACAACTTTACCCCATATCAATATCAAAATATTTAAGCAGAGTCTTGGCCACGTTGGCACTAACGATTCTGCCGTCGGTGTATGCAGTGGCAGCACCATCAGAGCGCTATGCAACATCATCTGCCCTTTCCAAGGGGAACTGGGTGAAAATCGACATCTCCACCCCCGGCTTGCAGACCATAAGCCGCCAGACCCTGAGCAATTTCGGATTTTCCAATCCGAAGGAAGTCTACGTCTACGGCTATGGGGGTCGCCTCATATCGGAGGTGCTGACGACGGACCATCCCGACGATCTTCCGCCAGTGCCAGTCGTGAGGAAAGAAGATGGATCCATCACTTTCTATGCGACCGGAATCATCGCGCCTAAGAGCGCGACGACATCCAAGATGAAATTCGCCCATACGATCAACCCGTATGGGGAGACGTCGTATTATTTCCTGAGCGATGTGAAACCGGATAAGGAGACGGAGGTGATTGACCTTTCGAACGATGTGCTGAACGCTGAAGAGACGTTCACTTGCCAGCTCGTGCATGAACGCGACCTGCTTCAGTGCGCCTACTCCGGCAGGGATTACCTTGGAGAGGACTTCAAGCTTAACAAGGCTCAGACATTCGACTTCGACCTCCCCGATAATGTGACTGACAAAGCGACAGTAAGAGTAAGTTTTGGTGCAAACTCCACTGCCCAAACCAGCATCCTCATCAGCGCCAATGGCGAGAGGCTTCCGTCGACCTCAGACGACCGCTTGGCAGCCATCACTTCCAGCGATATGTATTATAGGGTGTGCTCTCCGGTCAAAAACATAGAAGGAGTGAAGTCATCGCTCAGCTTGGAAATTGAATACTCTCCGGCTGGAGTAGTCAGCACCGCGCGTCTCGACTGGATAGAGGTGGAGTATGAACGCGCACTTGCACTCCGAGACTCAAGACTTCATTTCATGGTAAACCCCACGAGCCAGACAGCTTACCGCATCAGTGGCACCTCAGAGCAAACCATCATCTGGGATGTCACCAATCCATGGGATATAAAGGAAGTGAAAGGATATTATAATCCCACCAGCAAGACGACCACCATTTGCCCTCAGAACCGAGGGGTGCAGGAATTTATAGCTTTCGAGCCTTCTGCAAAAGGGGCCACTATTCCCGGCAGATTCAAGACATCCAACCAGAATATCCACGGACTTCCGACACCGGACATGGTCATCATCACACCAGATGAATACTCGGCTGCCGCGAACCGCATCGCAGACCTCCACCGCGTCAATGATGGAATGATAGTGCACGTACTCACGCCAGAGAAAATCTACAACGAGTTTTCCAGCGGCAACCCTGACATATCAGCTTTCAGAAAGCTCCTGAAAATGTGGTATGACCGGAGTCAGGATGACCCAGACGGACGCCAATTCGGCTATTGCCTCCTCATGGGACGTCCGACCTACGACCAGAAAGGTAAAAATCCGGAAACGATAAAATCGAAATACCCTCGCACCTTAATCTGGCAATCAGCAAACTCCTACACCGAGACCACCTCCTATTGCACCGACGACTTCATCGGTATGCTTGAGGATGAGACATCGGAAAGAACCATGGCCAAAAGACAGATATTGGTGGGAGTAGGACGATATCCTGTCACATCCGCCGAAGAAGCAGATTTGATGGCTACCAAACTGGAAGCCTATATGACCGATCCAATCTATGGCGTGTGGCGCAACAATGTGCTTGCTGTAGCGGACGACGGAGACTCCGCCCAGCATCTAAAGCAGAGTGAATGGTTGCTCAAAGCAATGAGAGAAAACGCTGCGGGACTAAACTATGCGTATGACAGAGTCTATCTCGATGCATTCGACAGAAAGCAGACGGGAGCCGGCCTTACATTCCCAGACGCACGCCAGAGGATGCTCATGAAGTGGCAAAAGGAAGGAGCCGCCCTGGTCTCCTACATTGGACACGCAAATCCTAAGGAATGGACTCATGAGCACCTTTTCACTTGGAATGATATAACTGGAATGTCGAATCAATACCTACCGGTGCTCTATGCTGCCACCTGCAGTTTCGGGAAGTGGGACGACGATGACATCAGTGGTGCCGAGCACTTAGTGACTAACCCGGCCGGAGGTGCGATTGCTGTCATGACGCCAAGCCGCACCGTATACATCAACAAGAACGGAGACATCTCAAGCACAGTAGGGCGGGAGATATCGCGACAGGACTCCCTCGGAAGGGGTCAGAGACTCGGCGACATACTCCGCATAGGCAAGAACAGCATCCCGACTGAAAGAGTCACCGACAACATGCTGCGCTATCACCTCTTCGGCGACCCGGCGCTTCGCATGCCAGTGGCCCAATACAAGGTGGCGATAGACTCCATAGCAGACCAGCCTTTGGCAGAAAACATTGCAGACGCTCCTGAGCTGAAGGCACGTTCATCCGTAAAACTCTCCGGCCGCATACTCGACGCCATGGGCAACAAAGTAGCCTTCAACGGGCCGATACACTTCACCCTCTTTGATGCAGAAAGCTCAATCGAGACCCACGGATGGGGGGATTCAGGCAAGGATACGGTCTACAATGATCGCTCCATAAAGCTTGCGATGGGAGGCACAGTCGTTACTGATGGGAAATGGTCAGCCTCGGTATTGATGCCTTCTGAGATATCCAACAATTATTCCCCCGCAATGATAACCCTATATGCTTACGACTCCACAATGAAGGTGGAAGCGAGCGGTTCGACTGACATGATCTACGTTTACGGATATGACGAGAATACAGGGGAAGACACAGAGGGGCCAGTAATCGAGAGCTTCGGTGTGGGCTCAGCTTACGCAAAGCCCGGGGCAACCGTAAACGCCAACCCAGTAGCCAAGGCAGTCTTCAGCGACGACAGCGGCATCAATATCTCCGACGCCGCCATCGGGCATAAGATGAGCCTGACTCTCGATTCGGGGAAAGTGTTTGAAGACGTAAGCCAATATTTCCTTCCCGACCCTTATGACGAGAAGAAAGGGAGTATCACTTATCCACTTCTCGGCCTGGAGCC
>CAZIAX010000031.1:0-17865 GCA_964537745.1 uncultured Sangeribacter sp. | reverse complement strand
AAGTATAATGGATCAATTAAAGAGGATGGGGGTTATCTCAATAGATGAGCCTCATTCTTATTATATTGGTTCTTCTTCTTTACTTTAGTTGATTTTAAACCGTAATCCACTATCGGTCCGCGAGGGTTAGCGAGAGAATCTCTGCTACTTTGCTCCCTCTTGGTGTATCACGCTTTATGTGAGTCCTTACCTTGTCGCAAATTAGGGTGGCCGCTACACTAAGCATATCTACGCAGGTCCGCAGCCAATCGTGTCGAAGGAAGGTGATTTCGCCTCCTATGGTTCCGACCCAAGCCGCATAGATATAATTATTGTTCTCAGAAGCCAATTAATTGGGTAGATTTCAATGGATGTATAGATGATCCTATAGAGACTTATTGGAAAGGGGGAGCATATATTGATATGGCTCCTGCTACTGCTCACGGAACCACGGTAAAGGGATTTCCACGTAATAAAGGATATTTCTGGCGAGAAATGTTGAACAAACATCCTGAAATATTTAGTAAGACACATGTGGCATATATAAAAGCTAATAAATCAAAGAGTATTTGATGACCAATCATCTGCTGATACTGCAGTAGATTTGTTATACAATATTATAGATAAATGCTGACACCTCGACATAAAACATCGCTTCATTTATGTTGGATATGCCATCGACTCCAACCCTTGTAGTATAGAGTATGCTATAAAACTATCGCATCGAGATTCTGCTTCCAATCATTCTATTATAGACAAGTGCGCAAGTGAAAAAATACGGAATACCCAAATCTGTGATTTGAGACCGAAGTCTCGGTCACGAGCTGAAGGTTGTGGAAGGCTGCCGGATTTTTTCATGCAGCCAAGCCGGAGGCGTCGCTTGACATCGGCACCGACCTCCGTAACTTTGTATCGGAAAATCCACAGACGCGGATAGTCCTATGGAACAATAAGGAGGGGGGCACTTCTATTTCAGCAGGAGATCACATTTTCCTGCAAGGATTTAAGACTTTCAAGGAATAAGATAGTTCCAATAGGAAGAAGATTCGATTAAAAACACTCTTATCGTCTGATTTTCACAACCAATGGGACAAATGTCCCACCAAATGTCAGATATTTTTCGTAACTTTGTAATTTAACTGATAGTCGACTCATGAAGCATATTATTCTGACAATTTTTTTGTTCCTATCGTTGTCTGCTTGCACATATCGAAGTGATCGAATTTCCGATATTGGCGAGTGGGTGATTGTGCCTGCGGGAGAATCGGTGGAAGGGTATAACAATATCAACGGCAAAATATATTGGGGATATATTACCGATGATTTTACTGACGATGAGAACATTGAAGCAGACATAGAAACATTTTGTGTATGTAAGGGATCGGAGTATGCAAAGGACAAAAATCATATATATTATCCGCAGAATATAGTTTGCTATGACGGGGTTAAAGAAAATGAAGAAACAGGTGAATATGAAGAATTCGGAGGCTCTATTGCGGAAAAGATAATCCTTAAAGGAGCAAAACCATCTCAGTTCAAATACATCGGAAATGGTTTCGCAGTCTCAGGAAACAGAATGTATCACAACGGTGAAGTGATAGAGTGGAATGACAGCATAGCTAACCCCAACTTATAATCGCAATGTCGGATTCTCTCAGATATAAGATAGTATTGTGGATAGTGTGGGTGCAGATTGCGCTTTTGCCTGCGTGGTGGTGCATGGTGTACCTTCTACCTAATAATCAGTCATGGCGTTGGGGACTTGACGCATGGATTTTCGCAGTCGGTTTTTTGCTTGGAATGGTTATGCTGCCTTTGAGCAGAGGTCTTGACAAACCGCAAGTTTTAAAGTGGTGGTTGCGCATTGATTTTACAGTCACGATTATTCTGGTGTTTCCGATACTTTATATATGCTTGGCATTTATTCCAACGACCATTGCCGAGGAGGGTGAATATATTGTTTATCAAATCGATGGTATTGTGGCAAACCGAGGCGCTATAGTTGCGCGTAAATCGGGGCTATTGATGGAAACTGTCTTTGATTTGTCTCCCTATGAAGGTGGACGCTTGAAAAAAGACAGTTATTGTTTTGATAGGGATAGGGGAATATTTTACGGATTGAAAACATATGATATCCGTCAAAATGGTTCGCGAACATGGGTTATTCCTATTGACGAAGAGAAATATGCTAAAAGCGAACAGTATATAAATAATGTTATTGACAGCTTATATTTCTCGCATGGTGAATGGATTGATAATGATGAAGCTACGTTTATCATGCCGAATTGTATCACGCGGATATACTCGGTTCTGTCCGTGTCCGATGCCAACGTTGAAACTATTTTCCCTCTTAGCACGACATCCTGTAATTTTCAACTAAAGAACCATCAGAACGCAGCATATCGGCAATCAGGGAGAGGTCGCTTTTGACTTCTCCTTGAAGTAGGTACTCATCTTTTTTAGCTTTGAGTTTGTCATAAAGCGCTCTGGCTTTAGCTTCATCTTTATCAATGTAGAGTGCGATGGCTATAAGCAGACGTTCTTTTGAAGACATTGTCTTGCTATACGTCTCTATGTATTTTCTAAGATCCTTGTCAAGTAGCTTTTCTGCTTTTTCTGTATCTCCGGTTCGAAGATACAGAAAAGCAAGTTCACAAGCGATCTCCTTTACGTAAAGTGGCATTATATCATCTTTATGGGAATAGAGAGCTTTCATCTCTTCCAAGGCCTCTTCATATTTCATCTGGTCGATGATGCGAGAAGAATACATCAATGGAATGGAAACTTCCAGAGCATTTTTGTAGTTGATATCTTCAGGATTTGAGAATAGTTCATCAGGCATATCCTTGGGACGTACACCTTCCTGAATAAGGGCATTTGCGCGGAGTTGATTTACGATTCCTTGCTTGCTGAGCAAATTATGCCTTAGCAATTTCATATTATAACCATCGTTCCCCACACCACCTGCCTGCATCGGAAGGCCATTAAGAAGAATCATTACGATATCGATAAGCGCAAAAATCCAAAGAGCTTCTGCCAGGAATGGATTGAGATCCAAAAATAAGAATGGAATGACGATTAGGAGTACGATGATGTTTGCAAATATTCCTCCGAAATTATACCATCCGGTGGGTATCTCATTAAGTGGAAGATCCGGTGGTGTCAAAAGACATTGACCACCGGTACCCGCTATCGCAAATTTCTTTACCCGCAATCGGCCATCTTCCTTCACGAATGTAAAATCAAGAATCCGGAAACTGACAAACCTATATCCTGTCAGCAATCCGAATACTAAGTGTCCAAGTTCATGGATGGGAATTAATATGGCAAGCGAAACAAGTAATGAGCCTATGGCCACTAAGAATACGCATACTCCTTCTGATAGATCAAGTGTATAATACTTTTGTATATATTCTGAGAAAGTCGTGTCGGTAAAAAGCACCACTATAAGTCCTCCTATTGCCAATCCAATGAGGCCGCCAAGAAGCAATCCTCCTATCATCTTTAAAACTGTCTTCATTCTTCTTTCTGATAGATTAGTTACTCATCGATATAGAGCATTGTGGGATGTTTGGCAATAAAATCGTTGTAAACTTGGGTCGCTTCATATTCTTGGCGAGATGCTTCATACTGAGCCAATTGGCTGTTTCCATACATTATCGGACGGTGATTCAGTCTCTTGGTGACTTTTTCACCCTCCTTCAGAAGAGCACGTGAAGTAGTCGAAAGATATCGTTCCTGAAACTTCTCCCAGATATAATCTACTGCCTCCGCAGAAGGGTGTACCAAGTCAGAAGCATAGAATCGGTAATCGCGCAAATCGTCGTTCATAATCTCATAAGAAGGGAAATATTCAGCTTTTTCGCAATCGTTGCAAATCTCTTCACACGCTAATTGCAGGATAGCTTTAGAGCAACTGTTCCCCTCAAACCCATCTTTAAGATGCCGCACGGGACTGACAGTGAAGATTACGCGTATGTCTGGATATTTCTCCGATAAGAGTTGCAATACCTCTTTCCATTCCGCTACGATTTCTGAGACCGATAGGCGATGCCGTATGAAAGTATCCGCAGGAAACTTATGGCAATTGGAAACGACGTATCCCGGTCGTTCACGAAGGTCGTATATCCAAGCTGTGCCGAAAGTCACTATAAGAGTTTTTGCATCCTTAAGCTTGTTGCGCAGTTTCAGAAGCCGGTCAAAAATACGTGACTTTGTGTCTTGGTTGCTGTAAGTCGTGCATCCGGAGTCGGCAAGCCATGACACCCAATGCTTATCCCTTTGGGCAATGGAATCTGCGATGATGTCAAAGATATTATCCCACTGAATAGCAATAGATAGAATTTTTGCTATAGAGGCAGGATTGAAAAGCGTTCCTGTGATATTCGGATATGCCCTCCATCTGCACATACGCATTCTCTCACCGATATAATCAGTGAAACATGACCCAATAAGCACTACCGGCTGCTCTGGATCAAGAAGATTGTCGCTCTGCTTGATGTCAATTTCTGTTCTGAACTTCATGATTTCAATGTCTTATCGTTTTTTTGAGAAGAACCTCGCACACTAAACCCTCAACTAAATATATAACACATTTTTTTCATACTTTCACTTGGGCTCTAATGAAAAAAATACTATCTTTGTATCCTCAATTCGAAGACATACCATGAATACCCAGATAGACAAGGAAGCCGCTTTGGCGGCATTGCGTAACCATTACGGTTTTTCCGATTTTCGTACGGGACAATGGGACTCAATCTCCGCTATTCTCAGTGGCAGGGATACTATTGTGCTAATGCCCACCGGAGGAGGTAAATCAATATGTTTTCAGTTGACTGCTCTGTTGTCGGAAGGCTGCTGCATCATCGTCAGCCCTTTGATAGCATTGATGAACGACCAGGTGGCTGCCCTCCGGGCCAATGGTCTTCCGGCTGGAGCTGTCAACTCTTTGCGGCCGGAATCGGAAAACCGTGCCACATACGAGGCTGCCATGCGTGGAGAGTTGAAAATGCTCTACATTTCTCCGGAGCGGCTTCTCGCCGATATCGCATGGATTGCCAATGCCATAAAGGTTTCTTTCGTAGCGGTAGATGAAGCTCATTGTATCTCGCAGTGGGGCCACGATTTTCGCCTTGTCTATACTGAACTCAAAAAAATCAAAGAGACTTGGCCTGAACTTCCTGTCATGGCTCTGACAGCTACGGCCGATCGTCTTACGCGCGATGACATCTCAGGAGCTCTCAGACTCAAAGACCCCTATAAATTCATCGGCTCTTTCGACCGCCCGAATCTCTCTCTTAGGGTCATCCAAGGTTCCACTCAAAAGGAAAGGGTGCGCACCATCGCCAATCTTTGCGCTAAATATCCTATGGATTGTGGCATTGTCTATTGCCTAAGTAGGAAAGGTACGGAGAAAATGACTGAGAAACTTCGTGAGGAGGGGCTAAGAGTAGGCTGCTATCACGCCGGCCTTCCAAACGATGAGCGCGAGAAGGTTCAACGCGATTTCGTCAATGGTCACCTCCAGGCCATATGCGCCACTATAGCCTTTGGAATGGGTATCGACAAAAGCAATGTGCGTTGGGTGGTCCACAACAATATCCCCGGAAATATCGAGAGCTATTATCAAGAAATCGGTAGGGCAGGGCGCGACGGTCTTCCAGCCGAGACAATTCTCTTTTATTCCTATGGCGATATCATCACCCGCCGAAACTTTGTCGAAGAATCGGGCCAGAAAGAAATAAACTCAAGCAAACTTGACTTCATGCAGCGTTACGCCGAGGCATCGGTATGTCGGCGCCGTATTCTCCTGAGCTATTTCAGCGAGGATATGGATCATGACTGTGGCAACTGCGACAATTGCCGCAATCCGCGTCCGAAGTTTGATGGTACAATTCTTGCGCAAAAAGCCTTAAGTGCCATCGTGAGAGTGGCAAACTCAGAGGGTATGAATGTGATTATCGAGATTTTGCGAGGAATGTCGCGCCAATATATAATCGACAGGAAATACAATATGCTCCCAACTTATGGCGTTGGTACAGACCTCAGCGTTCAGGAGTGGAATTCCTACTTATTGCAGATGATTCAGTTAGGCCTTATTGAAGTGGCTTATGAGGAGCATTTCCATTTGCGTCCTATGGCAGCCGGAATGAAGGTGCTGAAGGGAGAGAGGAAAGTAGAACTAGCCAAGTACACCGCTCCAATTTATGGCGACCTAACTCAACGCCGCAGTCATAGATCCGCAGAGAAAATCGTGGATACCAGAACTCCTCAGGAGATTCTGATTGAAAATCTCAAAGCACTGCGGGCCGACCTGGCAGCTGAAGAAAAGGTGGCTGACTACATGGTCTTCTCCGACGTCACAATAAAATCTATAGCCGACCGCATGCCACTCATGCCATCCGACCTTTTGGGCATTGAAGGACTCAGCCTTGTGAAGCTTGTAAAATACTATAAGCCCATATTAGTCAAGGTCCGTGAGGCTAAAGGAATGAAACGCTCCCTTCCCAAAGGCATTAGCGACATTGTCTCCCTCTTGATGTTCCGTCAAGGTCTCGATGTCGATACGATAGCCGGCATCCGCGGAATTGCCTCAAGCACTGTTGCAGGTCATTTGTGCCGCTCGTATGAGGACGGGGAGCAAGTTGATCTTTGGCAGATTGTTCCTGAGGAATTGTATCATAAAGTCTCAAAACTGATTGATACTTATGCCGAAAGTCCTGAAGTGGAAGAAAAGGATGGTAGAAAGGCTCTCCAACCATTCCTCGAAGAAAAATTCGGCATCAACCCAGACATTTACTCCAAAGTAAGGGCCATGAAAAGAGTCCTCGAACCAGCCGACCCCGAACAAAATTAATTGCCCTCCTTCAATTAAGCTGAATCAACATCACCTCTGAGATGCTTCTGTCACTTCTGTGCTGTAAGATCAGCGCCTCCCACAAACACTGCGTAGCCAAAAAAAGTTCTGTGCCCTTCTGCACGTTCTGCGCTGACCTTAAAGATCTGGGCCTAATTTCACCCCCTTCGCGGGGCATTCGGAACTTTAAACTAAATTTAAGAAGAACCAAGTTTACAAATTTATGAGTATGAAACGAAAAGTAGTTTTAAGCACATACAGCATCATTGTAACATTTCTGGTAATGGCACTCCTGATTGGCGGCATGATTATCGAGATGCAGATTGGCAATGAGATTATCTCTTACCTGTTTGGTGCAACATTGGTCATTCTGAGTGTTATGTCGCTCTTCTTTACCCCTCAGTCGGTATCCGTTGAGGATGGTTGCCTTAATGTCA
Organism: uncultured Sangeribacter sp.; assembly: GCA_964537745.1. Lineage (GTDB taxonomy): Bacteria > Bacteroidota > Bacteroidia > Bacteroidales > Muribaculaceae > Lepagella. The sequence goes on along the minus strand of CAZIAX010000031.1, from coordinate 10,593 downwards.
ACACTTTTTTGCGCACCAAGTCAATCCCTTTAAGAGACATTGCCGCAGTAAAGCTTAGCCCTCCGACTATGACTGAAAAACGCCTGTTGGGATGTGGTGGATGGTTCGGCTATTGGGGTTGGTTTACCGAACCATCCATCGGAAAGTATTTCGCATATTATGGCAAAGCATCCGACTGCTTCCTCGTGCGCCTTAAGGATGGGCGCCTTTATATGCTTGGTTGCGTAGACCCACAGTCGATGGTGGAATACGTTCAGAATCAGTTGACGTGTCGCTCCGCATGATATGAGGATCTGACCATTGGTGCCGACTCCATATGGCGGAATCCTCGACGCAGACCCTCCTGTCTGTATTCTTCAAAAGTATCCGGATGAATATAATCTTTCACTTGATAATGCTTGGCCGTAGGCTGCAGGTATTGTCCGATAGTCATCACCTCGCATCCAGCTTCAAGCAAATCATCCATAGTCTCATAAATTTCTTCTGGAGTCTCTCCAAGGCCGAGCATTATGCCGCTCTTGGAGCGAATGCCACTTTCTGCTATCTGGCGTATTACCTTCAATGATTTCTCATAAGTTGCGTGGCAGCGCACCTCGGGCGTGAGCCGTCTGACAGTCTCAAGATTGTGCGATATCACGTCAGGTTTCTCATCGATTACCATCTTGACCAATTCCTCTCTTCCCTGGAAATCAGGAATCAGCACCTCCATTGTCACCTCCGGACACTCCTTCCTAAGCGTGCGTATCATCTCAGCCCAATGTCTGGCTCCCAAGTCAGGAAGGTCGTCACGGTCTACCGATGTGATGACGATATGTCTCAGCTTTAGAGATTTCACCGACTCCACAATGTCGGAAATCTCCTTTTTGTCAAGGGGAAGTGGCCGACCAGTAGCTACGTTGCAAAACTTACAGCTTCTCGTGCATACATTGCCCCCAATCATGAATGTGGCCGTTCCATTGCCCCAGCATTCCCCTCGGTTGGGACACATTCCACTGCTGCAGATCGTATGCAGATGTTTCTCATTTAGCAATCCTACCACTTGGCTTGTCTTGAATCCACGCGGTAGCTTTATTTTGAGCCATTCGGGCTTTCTTCTATAGTCTGCCATTATTCTTCTTCATTCTTTTCCGGAGTTACCGGTATTTCTTCGTTCTGATTTTGCTCACTTTCACTGGTGGCCTCCTCTACAGGGGTGGCCTTTATTTCCTCAGTTTGGTTTGCTGGTTTGGCACTCTCCTCAGGAGTTTTCTTATCTTTATTTTCAGATTCTGAAGGAGCTGGTATGCCATCCTTCTGAGTGAGCATCTTCTTCACTTTGGCCGGGCTGTTGCCACTGTAGGCATTGAAGACATTGAAGCAAATGACTATATCAGTTATGCCGTTTTTGTTGATATAGTCTTTCAGATTGTGCGTGAAATATCGGAAGTCTATCACATGCACTTCGTTGAAACTATAAAACAAGTTGCCGGGTACGGCATTGCCATATGAATCCTTGATGATAAGGACTTTGCGATTGCCTGGGGTAGAAGTCTTTACTTTGACGTAAGCTTGGTCTGTTCCGATAAATGTCAGATAGCAATTACCGCTTCCATCGCTGAATTTCTTGAAAAACGATGATTTGTAAGGTTTGGATTCCTTGGTAATATGGAAGTCCTTATCAAGGGTATACGTGACAAACTCTGTGTCATATTCCACATTCTTTGGAGTGTAGTAGACAAATGTCTCCGGAGCATTCTTCACTGCTATGTCTTTAGAATATCCATACATTGACCCGACATACCCTTTTACTTCATGGCGGTCATATGCATCCAGGCCTTTGAATGGCACGCCCGCTACTTCTGCCAGTCTCTTAGCGGCATAATATCCACCTAAGGCACCCCAGTGATGGTCGGTGCGGAGATATATGTCCTCGTCCTTATGTTTCAAAAGTTCGTCATAGACATCTACAAACTTTACTTTGGGTGAGAGGCGATCGCGCACGCTGTAGATGAAAGGTTTTTGTGGTTTGCTCGCGCTTGCTGCCTTCTCCGGAAGGTAATATTCTGTGGCTGTCGGAGGTATCATGGAGTAAACCTTGCAATTAGGAAATTCGTCGGCAAGTTTGTTGAGAAGGTCAATATATGCTCCGCCACCTCCAGGCGAACCTCCGAAAGCCATCAAAGCCCTCACATTCTCTCCCTTTCCCACTATGATGATGCCGGAGTTGCCAACTTTTGCCATTCCGTCGTTGAGTTCATTGACGCCGTTTCCGTTCCCCTCCTGGCCTTCGGCTATCTGAAGATCTTCTTGATGCATGTCGTCTGAATGCTGGTCGGGGTTGCCGGTGTCGGCCGGACGGAATGAGACAGCGTCTTCGTCATCGCGGAAGTCGCCTTTCATGGCTCCGCGGATCCGCATGCTCATCGTCATTAACTCATCGCGGTATGGCTCCGTATCGCTAAACCAAGAAGATATCGAGGCTGTGAATTTCCCCGGATCTTTCTTGATTGCTTCAAAGTCTGTGATGTCTGGAAACTCAGCAAGATCTCGTTTTTCAAGTTCGGAGTATCTCGTACGAGGGAAAAACACAAATACGGTAGTCATTATTCCGAATACCACCCCTACGATGATAAGATACATCACTGAGGCGCCTATATATCCTTTCCCTTTCGGGCGCTCGTCTTCTGTTGTCGGTTGCATAGCTGATTAGAATCTTGTGTAGATGAAGGCATTGTTGGTCGCTCCTACCAGAAGCGCAACGCTGCACATGAGGATAGTGACTGAAATTATAGCATGGCATAATTGTACCGTGTAGTTGCCCGCAAGTGGTACTCGTTCCACGAGGCGGTAGCCGAGTTTCTCCACATGGTGGCGCACTGGCATACACAGTATGATGGCTGCCACCCATAGCCAGAGATTGTCGAAGATGGCTGTTTCCACATGCATCGGAAGACCTTGTGACTCATTAAGACCCAAAAAGGCTTTATAGAACTCATGCATTCGGCCGAAATCATCGAAATAGAAGAATCCCCACCCGAGGAGGAGAAAGAAAATACTATAGACGTAAAGAGCAGGTTTGGGCACCCATTTCCAACGCAGGAGGGTATATTTCTCAATCAGGATTATGAAGCCGTAGTAAAGACCCCAGATGATAAAGTTCCAGCTTGCTCCGTGCCACATGCCGGTCAGAAACCATACCGTCATTATGTTGAGTATCTGGTGGCGTCGGTTGCCTCCCATCGGTATGTAGACGTAGTCGCGGAAGAAAGATCCCAGACTGATGTGCCAGCGCCTCCAGAAGTCAGTCATCGAGGTGCATGTGAAGGGATGGTTGAAGTTTTCAGGGAAATGGAAACCAACGCAGCGTCCTATGCCGATGGCCATGTCGGAATATCCGGAGAAGTCAAAATATACCTGGATGGCGTAAGCGATTATACCTATCCAAGCGGCAGCCGTCGACATATTGGTCTGAGATCCTCCGATGAGCGCGGTGGCTATCTCTCCCATGATGTTGGCTATTATCACTTTCTTGCCAAGTCCGATGATGAAGCGGTAGACTCCATCTGCTACGTCGTCCGTTGTCGCATGACGAGTCCAAATCTCCTTCGCAACCGTGCCGTATCTGACAATCGGGCCAGCTATAAGCTGTGGGAACATCGATATATAGAGCAGAAGGTCGAAATAGTTGCGCTGCGGTTTTGAGTCTTCGCGGTATACGTCTACGAGATAGGAGATAGATTGGAATATGTAGAAACTGATACCGATTGGCAGTGCTATCTGCGGGTCTGGCATATCAATTCCAATCCCTCTTACGATTCCTGAAAAAAATCCGAGATACTTGAAACTTCCAAGAGCAGCCAAGTCGGCCGCAATGCCAATGAAGAGCCACCCTTTACCGATGGCATTATGCTTTTTATAGAGTAGCAGACCGCAGATATAGTTGACGAGTACAACCGCCAGCATGAGGAATACGTAAATTGGTTCTCCCCAAGCATAAAAGAGGATTGAGAAAATAGTAAGTATGATGTTGCGAAGCAGCATCGGACGCTTAAGGCGACGCTCTTCTCTTTCAGCTCGCCTGATACGGACTTTGTCGAGCCATCCGCATGCAAGGTAAAGTATGCCAAAGAGCGGAATGAAGCAAAAAATGAAAAATAAATCAGAGAATACCATGGTAAGTGATCTGCTATCTATTTTTTATGGGAATGTGATTCAATGAAATGTGGTTCAATATGTAGTCGCCTACGATTTTGGCTCCTGCCGGATTGGTGTGAACTCCATCGTAGGTATATCGTGGCGATTTCTTTTCTTGATTGTGGGTGATGCCGGTTTCTTTGTCAGCCCGTAGAGTAATCCAACCTCTTTCAGACGCTGACTTCTCGATGATGTCGGAAACCTTGAAAATTGTCTCCGCATCAGTCTTCGACATTTGCAAGGGAGCCACGAATAGGAGAGTGGCCTCTGGAAACCTCTGATGAAGCATGTCGCAGACAAGATGGATGCTTCCTTCAAGTGAGGTGACGCTGGCGGGATTGGTCGATGAGGAATAGTTTTGGTCTGCGGCTTCTTTTGCGTACATTCCGGGTCGTTTTGCCGCAAACCATGCATCGTTGCCCCCTGCAAAGAGCACAATGATGTCTGGTGTTGCCTCGCATGTGTCAGCTCTTTCTATGAGTCGGATTGCTTGGTTGAAGACTACGTTGTCGTCGTTTAGCAGCTCGGTATAATGTTTTGGATTTCGTTTTGTATTGGCAGTGTTGGTCCAAGTGGCTCCACTCCGTGCATACACATCGATAGCCGATGTAAGGCCACTTTCCTTCAGTGTGTGGCTCCAGCCAGTTTCGTTTTGGCAAGAATCGCCTCCTATCCATGTCATTGAATCCCCCAAAAGAGCGATTCTCGGCTTTCCTGAAGGAGAACTCCCATCTGCCGAAAAAGCACACGCCATCACAAGCAGTATAATCAATACCGCCATAAGCGTCTTAGATGTATTGGATATAAATGGTCTACAATGAATAAACATTGCTATTTAGTCAAAATGAACTTAAGAATAAAGATAGCTCTGATATCTCTTACGTTTAGCTCTACAAAATTACACCTAATTTACGAAACCACAAAATATATCCCCAAAAAAATTCCTCCAAATCCTGCGTACCCATGGATCGGAGGCACCCTCGCCTCCGCCACCCCATCCCCCCGATGTTGCCCCCATCCATTACAGATGCAAGCCCGCTCGCAAGTCCATGGGTACCCGCACGAAGCAGTTCCTTCCCTATGGATCCGGTCGCACTATAGAGTTGACATTTTAACTAACGAAATAGCAAATATTCCCGAATCATGCAAGCGTCCTTCTCCCGGAGACTTCTGACGACGAATGTCGTCCCGGAGGTGGATACCGACAGCGATGCGCGGTGCGACCACTGCGTGAAAGGAGAGCGCGTCACCAGCACTACTTCGACATCGGTGTATTTAATGTAATTCTCCTTTTCAGCAAACGCTCCGTTGTGGATGACGAAATAATCCTCCCTCAATTCTATTCTGCTATGACGCATCGCGCATATACCTCTCGGAATGATTATCAGCATATAGACGGCAGGAAGCATCAACCATGCATACATTTGATAACAGATAAATATAACAGCCGCAACTATTGCTATTATCCCTCCAAAGGCAACCTGGCGATAAAGTACTCCCTTTCCCGATTGTGCAGACATGACATTCTCCTCAGATGCATACCAGTCACCAAGCCACCACCTAAGGAAGAACGACGAAGAGTCGGTGCCATAAAGCACCATATTCCCTTCCTGTTTTTGAGCCGTTGCATTCAGTGCCTGGCGAAGAATCAGGGTGGAGAATCCAAACCGCTTCTCAAGGAAATTCCGCTTTATCCAAATGGTGCATATCTTGTCGCGTAAAAACCGGCAACTCGACCTCGTCAGCAACCCATAGGTGAAAGAAAGAAGATTCTTATCATGGCTCATCGTAGTGTCATAGTAGCGAAGAAACGTCTTTCCGAGCCATAGCACGAGAATAACCACATAGACTGCCAACAGAAATAAAACTAAGCTCAATGGATTATTGATCAGTGACTCGAAGAATGTATCCATGTATCCCGCTACAGTTTCTGTATCCTCTTTAGAAAGATCCTGAAGATTACTGAAGATTACCGCTGCAATAGAACTCAAAACTGCCATACCCTTCAGATGATTCTGACAAAGCGAGGCCATCAGAAGATTTTTGTTAGGGTATCGTACAGTACGAGTAGGATTATACTCCGGTGGCTCGTTTTCCGAAACAGTCTGTGGTCTTTCCTCTTTCTCTATTACCGACAGCAGTTCCTGCCATTCCGACTCTTCGAGAATAAGCTCGATTTCCTCTTCTTTCGTAGCGAGAGTGTCAAACATTATTCCTCTCATCCCCAAGATACGAAACCAAAGTCCCTTCTCTGTGCGAAGCGAATGGACACGGTCAAGCGGCACTATAGAGTTTTCCCTACTAATCAATCCATGCATGAATACAAGGCTGCCATCCTTGACATAAAACTTTTGTGGAAGATAGGTGAGGAGTGCCCAAATCAGAGGCACAATGATACATATTCCTAAGAATAATAGTATCAATATCCATTTCTCATCAGACGGAACCTTGATGATTTGATATACTCCAAAAATGGAGAGTGGAGCAAGGCTGGCTTTAAAACGTTTTGTAAAGATGATGAAAAACGCTCCGAGCCCCATCCTCTGCGGTTGGGAAAAATCATTCTTCATCATTCTTCAATCTTTCGATTACGATTCCCTTGATTTGGTTTGCTCTCTCTTCCGTAAGGCCCGGGATGGTGAGTGACGCCATCCCCTGAGCTCCATTCACAACCTCCACCGCGTAAAGATTATACATCTTCGATACGGGGTTCTGCTTCAATGTCACTTGCTGAAGCTTCTCGTATGGGATAGTTATGGTCTTCGGAAACACTATGCCACTCCTGTAAGTGATGTCCTTCTCCCGAAGTGCATATCCTTTGAATTGCCAAGCCTTTCTGAGGATGAAAAGATTGAAGGCCATCGCCGCAATTATCACGCATTCTGCCAAAATGAACCATAGCCTATTCTCTATAAGCAGCAGAAAGCATGCCGCACCAGCAAGAAGGACGTATCCCAACGCAGTCAAGATTATCTGCACTGCCCTGTACCGTCGGTCGATAGGCTCGAACTCCAGTTCATCGACCTTCTGCACCCGCTCCATCACTTCCTCAATCCTCATCTGATAGTTAGTATTAGCTTCCATAATGTCTTATTTCCTGTTTCTGAAGACAAAGTTAACACATTTTTATGAATAGATATCCAATTTACTTCAAATTTCCCTTCTTTATAGATGACTTCTCAGCTCGGAGAGCTGTTATTGTGACGAAACCCCAGGCTTCAGCCTGGGGCAAGTATATCGAATCAGTAGCCTCGGAGAGGCGATTTGTGTAAAATTGCGCAACAACAAACTTAATGTTCAATAAACCAAACACGCACTTCATACGTTTTAACATCGAAAAACACATTATAAACAATCTAAATTTTTTTAATACTATGACACGTACAATGCTTAAGACCGCTGCCCGCTATTGGTGGCTTCCCGTAATAACAGGTCTCCTCTCTATCGGCCTCGGTATCTGGTGCCTCTGCAGCCCAGGAACTTCTCTCCCCGTGATGGCTTACACATTCGCTCTCGTGATTGCCTGCGTCGGTTTCCTCAACACAGTTTTCGCCCTTCTCAACATCGGCAGCCTCAACGGATGGGGTTTCAAACTGCTGGTTGGCGTCCTTGAGATTATCTGTGGTGTCTGGATGCTCCTAATGCCAGAAGCTTCTATGGTTGCCACATTCATCTATGGTATCGGATTCTATCTCATTTTCGTTGCCTTGAATGCAGTCTGCGAAGCAATTCTCTATTATGGCGACACTAAATACTGGCTCGCAATGCTCCTTTCATTCATTGTCTGCACCCTGATTCTCGCCGTTATCTTCCTTGCTGGTCCTCTCGCAGGTGGTATCGCAGTTTGGCTCTACATCGGCATCGCATTCATCACTTTCGGTATTTACCGTATTCTTCTTGGTATCAAGATATCCCAGGCCAACAAAGAATTAAACAAATAAGTTTTAAGCAAAAATATATAAATATGGAGGCTTCCGAGTTCGGAAGCCTCCATATTATTATGTATTTATCAAATGATTAGGTTATTAACTTATAACCTCATAACCTCATAACCTTCCGAAGGACTAACTTACTTCTTGATAAACTTGTGAGACTGGCGCAGAGTGCCGTTGTCGATCAAGAGAACATAGATGCCCTTCTCAAGGTCATTTGTGATACCTTTGCCACCTTCTCCATAGGCTACTTTAACAACTCTTCCAGTCATTACATCCACGACAGCAAAGTTGGCATTACCATTCACGGCAATGATTCCCTCTACTGCAGATGGATCGAGTTTGTCATAGCTTGCTTTGACCTCTTCTGCCGACATCACGAAGGGATAGATGGTCAGTTCATCGATTGCTCCGTCAAACGTGCGGTTCTCTCTTCCAGAGGTAGGCTCGTCATCGCCACCGATCCAGATTACTTCTCTTGGATCAAAGCTGATGGCCCCAGTTCCAACACTGTTGTTGCTGCTGTTCAGCTCTCCGTCGATATAGATAGTCATAGACTTTGCCTCAGCATTTCTGACACATACGATATGGTGCCATTCTCCATCGAAGTAGTCACCGGGATTCTGTGCGCTACAATCACTCTTAGTGACGTCATCGTCGATTGTGAAGTTAAGTCGGTTGGATGAGCCATTGTCAAGACGCTCGAGTCCTACCCAATTGCCTGTGCCTCCCTCTACGTTTGTCTTGTTGTGAGTGCCGATGCAGAAAAGATAGCCATCCTTATCGGTCGATTTCATCCAGAGTTCGATAGAGAAGTCTCCGTTGCCAAACATCAAGTCATCGTAGACCGGCTGGGTAAGATAACCAGCGCCATTGAATAGAATAGCACCATTCTTCACTCCTTCTGTCTGGCCTACGGTTCCATGGATGGTGGCTGTAGTTCCGTTATGGTCGTTGAGTACAGTCTCGGCGCCGATAGCGTCAAACGAATAGTAAGCCGAGCGACCGCTCTTGTCTGTGTAGGTTACCTTGATTTTGCCATCTACGGAAATTTCCTGTCCATCTTCCGCTCCTACTGTGGTGATGGTGTAAGTCCACTCTCCCTCAGCAGTCGGTGTGCCTGAGATAGTGCCGGTGAGTTCTGCTTCATCAAATGAGAATTCCACTCCTTCTGGAAGTCCGGTAACGGTAGCTCCGGTTGCAAGCTCTACAGTGAAGACCACTGTCTCCATTGCTGAGCCCAGAGAGATGGCTTGCTGTAGACTTCCCTTCGAAACCACAATGCGCGGACGTGCGTTAAACTTCGCCTCTAAGTTGTAGCTGAGGTGAGGAGGCTGGTTGTAGGCGACATTTTGCCATGCGATAGCCTCGCGATATTGTCGGTCGGTCATCAGGCAAGGCACCTTGTATTCCGTCGGGGTAGTAGTGGTGAATATAATAAGGTCTGACTCAGTAGAGCCGTCGTGCAAGATCACTTCCTCTCGCCAGTCGCCGAAAAGGTCAGCCTGGAGGTTGGGAGTCTTCTTGGTGCTGTTGCAAGAAGCGGCATTGGAAGTGGAGCCTAAATTCTTGATAGTGCTTACTGATGTGAGATTCTCGTTTGGCTTGGAGATGCTGGTGCCGTCGAGAAGCTCGTCGAGAAGGTCGCCGTCCCAGTAAACTCGGAAGTTGACAGAAGGTCGCTTGGTGCCTACCACTTCGCCTGCGTTCATCACATTGCCGTCAAGAGTAGACCAATATTCATAGCCCGCGAATTTCGATGATACGTTGGCTATAAGTCCGCGACCTATATCGCTGCCAGGATTTGCCTGATAGTAGAGCACTTTGCCGGTCTTTCCATCACGGAGGGAAGTGGCATATTTCCCGTTCTTGTCCTCATGGGGCATATAGATTTCCAGACCCTCGTTCTCAAGAATGAAGTCGCCTACATGGAGCGCATCTCCGTGCCCGCCTCCTGTAGAGTGGAGGAATGAGCCGTCATGGTCCACTGCTCCCGAACCGATGATAATCTCATCATATCCGTCAGCATCGAGGTCAGCGATGGAGAGGGAGTGCGTGCCCTGTCCATAGATGCCCTGTCCGGCTTTGTCGGAAGAGTGAAGCCAACGCTCCTTGAGATTCTTTCCGTCGAAATCCACTGCCCATACGTAGGAGTGGGTGTAGTATCCGCGCACGAAGACTGCGCTTGGCTTTACTCCGTCAAGATATGCCACTCCTGCAAGATAACGCTCGCAACGGTTGCCGTTTGCATCGCCCCATCCGCTCTTGGAGTGAGCCTGTATGCTGCGTGGTGGGTTGTAGGCGATAGTGTGGATTTCTTCTCCTGTCTGGCCATTGAAAACGGTAAGATATTCCGGACCGCTCTTTACAACACCGGCAAGACTTCCGCTCTTCTCGCGGTAGTCGTCGGTCACTTTGTCGCTCCCCATCAGCACGGCTTTCCCTTTGCCGTCGATAGTGCCCGGAGCTGTCTTGCAGATGAGCTCAG
>CAZIAX010000030.1:0-18063 GCA_964537745.1 uncultured Sangeribacter sp. | reverse complement strand
GATGATCAGCATGGGCGATGAGGCCCAGGCCAAACACCTTATGCGATTCTTTAAGTGTGCTCCCGGTCAGTACGGACATGGCGACAAATTTTTAGGTATCAAAGTTCCTCAGACAAGGTCGCTCGTCAAAGAATGCAAATCTCTCGTTTCCTTTGAAGATGCCGTGGCTCTCACGAAGTCACAATGGCATGAAGTAAGACTTGCCGGCTTCTTGTTTTTAATCGAATTTTATAAAAAAGCAAAGAAATCAAAAGACATTAAAGAAATCGACAGAATCATAACCAAATATTTGTCATTGATCCAATATGGTAGCAATTGGGATCTTGTAGATCTTGTTGCTCCGAAACTCCTTGGCGATTATCTTGTCACGAATCCTGATCAACGAATTATTTTGGATAACTTTTCAGAACGCGAAGACTCCCTATGGCACCAACGGGTTGCCATAGTCGCTACTTGGACACTCATCTGCAACGGCATATTTGAAGACACTCTTCGCATTTCAAAAAAATATCTTGCTCATTCTCATGATTTGATTCACAAGGCTACCGGCTGGATGCTCCGCGAGATGGGAAAGCGCGGCGGCGAAAAAGAACTAAGAGACTTCTTGGACATCAACGCTCCCAAGATGCCTCGCACTATGCTTAGATATGCAATCGAACGTCTCCCAGCATCGGACCGCCAACACTACCTTAATCTTCCACGACAATGATTAAGCTACTCGAAAACCGAATCAATAAAAAGGAAATTGAAATGATTGTCGATTGGACTTCAAAAAGTAATTCCAATCGAGAGACCCTTCTGTCTCTTGCCTTCGGTGGTGACGAGAAAGTATCTTCAAATGCCCTATGGTGCCTGACCCATCTAAGAAAAAGCAATGCAGAGTGGCTCCAATCATTGCAGAACTTCTTTATTGATGCCCTTCTCAAAGAAAAGAACACGGCGAGGAAAAGGATGTTGCTTCAACTCCTTAGAGAGCAGCACTACAGCAAAGATGATATCCGGACAGATTTCCTTGACTTTTGTATGGAGAGGATAAATTCAGAATGCGAACCTTATGTCATCCGTTGTTTCTCTCTTTACATATCCGCAAAGTTGTGCAAATTCTACCCCGAACTCCTCTCCGAACTTAACGAACGTGTATCACTCCTCTCACGGGAACCCCTCTCCCCAGGTTTACGATGCGCCATCAAAAAAGTCTCAAAAAATTTACCTAATAATATATGAAAAAATTCTTACCATTAATCTGCTCGTCGCTCTTGGCTTTGCCATTGACAGCAGCGTCGGCTCTTCATCCCGACTTCAGATGCTGGGCTCCGACTCCCCCAATGGGGTGGAACTCTTGGGACTGTTATGGTCCTACTGTCGTCGAAAGTGAGGTAAAGGCAAATGCCGATTATCTGGCAAGCCATCTTAAGGATTTCGGTTGGCAATATGTCGTTGTCGATATACGCTGGTATGTCGAAAATGATAAGGCCGGCGGTTATAATCAGACTAATCCTATCTATGATTATGATGAGTGGGGAAGATATCTACCAGCTCCTAATAGGTTCCCTTCCTCAGTAGATAGCCAAGGATTCAAACCCCTTGCTGATTATGTCCATGACCTTGGATTGAAGTTCGGTATCCATATCATGCGTGGCATACCAAAGGAAGCTGTCAGCAAAAAACTTCCTGTCAAAGGTGCCGACGGAATTACTGCTGACATGATTGCCAACAATGACTCCACTTGCACTTGGCTGCGCGATAACATGAAAGTGGATTGGAGAAAACCTGGTGCCCAAGAATACTATAACTCCATCTTCGACCTTTACGCTCAGTGGGGCGTTGACTTTATCAAGATTGACGACCTTTCCCGTCCTTACCATACAGCTGAGATTGAAATGATTCGTAAGGCAATCGACCAATGTGGACGCCCCATGGTTCTCAGCATTTCTCCTGGTGAGACTCCCATCGAAAAAGTTGAGCACGTCAAGAATCACGCAAACATGTGGCGTACAGTTGATGATTTTTGGGACAACTGGAGCCAACTCAACTATCAGTTTGGCATTTGCGCTAAGTGGGCGTCACATATTGCTCCCGGTAACTGGCCAGACGCGGATATGCTCCCGCTTGGTAAAATTAGCATAAGAGGAGAACGAGGGGCGGAACGATACACTAATTTTACTCCCGACGAGCAAAAGACATTGATGAATCTCTGGACCATCTTCAAAAGCCCCCTGATGTTTGGTGGCGATCTTCCTCAGAATGACGAGGCTACAAATGCGCTGCTGACAAATCGCAACGTACTCTATATGCATAGTCATTCCGTTGATAATCGAGAAGTCTCCAACCTAAACAATCACATTACGTGGAGTGCCATTGACCCACGAAATGGCGACAGATTCGTGGCGTTGTTCAATACAGGTGGTAATGAATTCCTCTCTACCAAGGACGCCCTTTGGAGAAGCGGTACCATCTCATACCTTACTACGGGCCATGCCGTGGAAGCTGAAGTTGCAATCCCCGAAGGAAGTCGTCAATTGGTTCTTGCCGTGACGGATGGAGGTGATAGTTTTGACTCTGACCATGCTGATTGGATCAATCCAACGGTCACACGCAAAGATGGCACTCAGATTGACCTTACTGCCCAGAAAATCCTGAAGAAAACTGCAGGATGGGGAGAGGTGCACGTAAATACAAACCTTGAAGGTGGCAAACTTAAGATTGATGGTAAGGAATACGAGAAGGGGATTGCTACTCATGCCAATTCAATTCTTATCTTCGACCTTCCGGATGATGCTGTTTCTTTCTCTGCATTAGCTGGAATTGACAATACCGGTAGCGACCAAGGCAGCAAGTCTTCAGTTGAGTTTTTGGTGTTTAATTACGACCCGACTTTCCGCGCTGAATACACCGACCAATGGAATGGAGGAAACATCCTTGTGCAGGTGGATCCCACTAAACAGGTAGCTTCAAGTGGATATATGTGTCGTGAGGGAGTAATCAAAACTGCTGAACTGGAGGCTGAGATAAAGGGAGCTGATAAACTTTATCTGGTTGTGACCAATGGAGGCGACAACCTTTCATATGACCATGCCGATTGGATTAATCCTGTTCTCGTAAAGTCTGACGGTGAAGAAGTCTCGTTGACATCTATTGGTTGGGATGCGAATCCTGTCAATGGTTGGAATAATCCGAAGATTAATCGCAACAACGATGGCAATAAGATGAAGGTAGATGGTGTGGAATATGAGTTGGGATTTGGTGTCAACGCTCCATCCGTGTTAACATTTACTCTCCCGGAGAATCATGATTTTGTGACTTTCAGATGTAAGGCTGGCATTGACGATGATGTTGCAAATGCACCTTTTGGTGCCACTGTTGAGTTCCGTATCTTCACTGAGGACCTGGCACCCAACAATGATGCAAATGTGACTCTCGACCTTACTGCCGTAGGTCTTAATCCCGGTCAGCAAGCTAAAATAATTGAGATGTGGTCTGGTGTAGAGGAAGGAAACTTTGCCGACAATGAGTTTGCTCCATTCCTTCGAGAGCATGCGAGTGGACTTTATCGAGTCGCTCCTCTTGGTCGCTCCGATTCAGCTGTACTTGTACTTTCAACATACGAGGACGAACTTAACGGGACTTTAACTCTTAAGGCTGTCCTTTCTGGAGGTGACGTTGAGAATGCCTATGTTCAATTCGAGTGCGACGGCAAGATTCTTGGAGCCGATAAAGTGGGTGAGAATGGAGAGGCGTCGATGACCCTCCCCACAATCTCAGGAAAGCATACCCTCAAAGCCTACTACAGCGGCAATACAGTTATCGCAAATGCTGTGTCAAATGAAGTGATATTTGAGTCTGATGGTGTAGAATCGGTTTCTGCTGATTTTCAGGATGTCTCTATAAATACTCGGAAAGGAGGGGTGGAAGTAAGTGCGCCTTCGGGAAGATCGCTCGACATATTCACTACTGCAGGAGAGAAGGTAAAGACGATAAAGACGCATGTTACCCCTCTATTCGTTTCCTTAGAGCCAGGCTTATACATAATAGCCAACCAAAAATTCCTCATCGACTGACATAGAGATTTAACATGCAATCTTATCTAAAAATACGTAGGTTGTAATAATAGGGCAGTCAGTTAGTGTACCATTTTTTGAGGTAAATACACAGCTCTGAGAGCTGTCATTGTGACGAAACCCCAGGCTTAAGCCTGGGGTAAAGCTGTGAGTCTCAGTAGCCTCGGAGAGGCGATTTGTGATTGTGTCATTAGCCATTCAATCCGAAAACTCTATAAAATTCTATAAAAACTCGGGTCGCAGAAAAAACTCTGCGACCCGATTCAATTCATATAAGGCTCAATGCCCTTGACTCTTGACTCTTAACTCAGTTTCCTAACGGTTTTTCAATCTTGACGAAGGTCGAAAGTGGCCAGTAGAAAGTCTCCGGGTCATCCGGCTGATCAGGAGAGTACTTAGTGTAAGGCTTCAGATGCTTAGCAAGCTCTGGAAGTTTCTCTGCGATTCCCTCACGTACGCACTTAGCTACCTGTGTGGCTCCGTAGGTGTTGAAATGAGTATTGTCTGCGAGATCCTTTTCCTGTCCTTTGAATGTGCCAGCGGGATAGTGCACCAGAGCGTTCTTGCTTCCCTCTTCGCCAAGTGTCTCATAGAGTGTAGTTGTCATCTCAGTGATGTCAATTACGGGCACTCCTTCTCTTTGAGCTACTTCCTTCATCGCTGCAGGATAGTCTCCGTGAGTATTCTTGTTCTTACCATTTTCAAAGCTGCGACGCGCAGTGGGAGTCAAGAATACTACGTTGAGTCCTTTCTGGCGTGCACGGTCTACGAAGATCTTGAGATTGTGTGCATAGTTGTAGTAAGCTCCTGAGCCAGCACCCTTGTCCTTCTCGTCGTTATGGCCGAACTCTACAAACACGTAGTCGCCCGGTTTAGCCATGGATAGAACTTTGTCATATCTCTTGCTGGCGAAGAAAGATGATGTGCGCTGGCCACTCTCTGCCTGATTGGAGACTGCGATATTGGTATCGAAGTATGCCGGAATGATCTGCCCCCAGCTTGCCCAGGGTTCTTCTGCTTGGTCCACAACTGTGCTGTCGCCGCAATAGAAAAGGGTCGTTACATTGTCTGCTTCCTCCACCGGACGAATTGTGACGCTTTCTACCGCAGGTGCGTCGCCGGTAAACTCAAGAGTCAGTTTGTCATCCCAGTTGCACACTCCAAGCTCACGAGAATTGAGTCTTACAGTGTCCTTAAGGTTGATACCTGGTGAGCGTTTGTTGACGATGAATGAGTATTCCTCAAATTTATTCTTCGGAAGAGATACTGCATCCAGCATCAGTCTGCGGTTTTCTGCTCTTACAACAGTGTGCGATTTACGCTTCTTGTCGCCAAGTTTCACAGTCACCATATAGTTGCCGTCAGGCACTCTCATTGAGAAGAAATATGGGCTGGTTCCCTTTGCATTTGGTTTCGAACCAAAATCATAGCCATAACCATTGAATTCATCATAGGCCGGAACGTTTGAATTCATCATGTATGTCTGGGGGTAGGTTGGCAGTAGATACTCCTGAAGTGTGCAGTCTGTTCCGCGAAGACCTTCGGCTATGCTTGCAGCGTTAAGTCTTGCACCTTTCTTTGAAGTGTGGGTATGGTCTCTCTTGAAGTAAGGAGGTGTGCCTGCCTCGGTAAGTGCCTGGAATTTCTTTCCGGAGATGGCATTGAGGTCGATGAAATATGCACCTGCCTCGCGGGCTGCATCCTTGGCCCACTTGCCATAGCTGTCTGCATTGCTCTCAATCTTGCCGTCTTTCCACTTATTGCGCGGTGTATGGCTCAATACGATTGGAATTGCACCTTTCTCTTTTGCATCCATTATGAATTTGCGGATATACCAGCCGTAGGTGTAGACCACCTGGTTGATACCGGTCTGTTCCATCTTGAATACTTTGCTTTCCGGTCCGGATCCATGAAGTTCTCCGCGGGCTTTGCCGGTATTGATGTCGCCGCCGTCATTGTGGCCGAATTGCATGATTACGTAGTCGCCCGGTTGAAGAGCATTGTAGACTTTGTCCCAGCGACCTTCATCAAGGAATGTGCGTGCGCTTCGGCCGGCCTTGGCGTGGTTTTCAACAGTTATTTTCTCAGGGTCGAAAAGTTCTGCGATTACGCTTCCCCAGCCCCACATGCCGTCTTCATCCTTGTCTTCGTTTTTCACTGTGCTGTCGCCTATGGTGAAGAGTACAGGCTTGCCTGGTTGGCGAGTCCGTCCGGTGATAGTGTCTACGGGGAAGGGGAGGAGATAGTCTTTCAACTCTACTCCCTCCAGAGCAGCGATACCCTCGGCCGCGGACTGTGCGTTGACCTTCGCTCCAAAGGCTGAGGTGTGAATACGGTCAATGTAGAACATTGTCTTTACTTTGTCCTTCCCGAATTTCTCGAACTTAGTGGCTGTAATGTCGTTAAGGTCAACGAATGGCACATTTTCTGCTTCAGCCACTTGTTTGGCCCAAAGACCGAAGGTCTGGTTGACACGTGTTACTTTTGTGCTGTCCTTGTCATCCCATGCCATGCGTGGAGTCAAGGAGAATAAAATAGGATGTGCCCCCTTGGCCTTCACTTCTCTTACGTAGCGACGCATGTATTCTCCGTATGAATATACGGTGTCGCGGACGCCGGTTTCTTTGATTACCACAGGCATCACTTCGTCACCGATGCCTCGTATTGTGGCGCGTGCCCTGCCGCTGTCGAAAGGTCCGTTGTCGTTATGTCCAAGCTCGATTATCACCCAGTCGCCCGGACGCACTCCTTCGAGCACGTCTTTCCAAAGCACATTGTAGAAGGTTCGGCTGCTCATGCCGCCGAGAGCATGGTTCTCAACTGTAATCTTATTTTTGTCGAAGAAATCTGGAGCATAGTATCCCCAGCCCCATTGTCCGTTGTCTCCGTTTCCCAGAGTTCCGGTACGCATAGTGGAGTTACCCACTAGGAAAAGCACCGGATTGTTTCCTATGCGGGAAGACCCCGATATAGGTCGAGCAGTGCGGGCCTTGTTGATGCTGTCAGGTGTATTGTCTACTACCTGATTGACATCCGGCATCGGCTGCGGCTTGTTGTCTTGCACCGACCCAATGGCAAGTGCAGCGCATGCAAGTCCCGCTACCGAGAAAAGTTGTTTCAATGGTTTCATTATAATATAGGTTGTTTTTTAGGTTAATCTTTGATTCTGATGTTTTCGCAATTAAACGTCACTATCTTCTCCACTCCAGGCTCAGTCGGAGCGTCGATGTCTCTCAGTGTGGCATTCTTGACATCGTCAAGTACTACTGCCGGTCGAAATTCCGGAGTTGAGTACGAGAAAGTCAAGTCGTTGGCATGTAGACCTTCTACGTGACGTGCATAAAGTCCATATGCCGGAGTCTCTCCTGCGAATTTTGGCTCTGGATAATTAGTACCTTGTTCCCGATACTCCTTATTCACAAGTTCTTTCTTGCCACCCCCACGGAATTGAAGGCGGATATTGTTTAGCCATACATTTCTTACTGGTTCTTCGGGCATACCTGTCACTATGATGGAGCAGAGTGAGTCGCAGTCGTCTGCCACCACATTTGAAATCTGTATGTCACGTGCAGATGAGTTTCTCGCTACCTCCTTCGGGCCTCGGTTGCGGCATCCTGTTGTGATATAGATAGGGTAGTGGTGCACGTGGCTCATAGTTATGTTGGAAACTACTATGTTTTCCATAATTCCTTGGTCCACTTCTTCAAATGCCAGACCGCTTGAGTACATGAAGGTGCTATTGGAAAGCGAGATATTACGATACCCTCCATTTGACTCTGTGCCCAGTTTGAAGCGTCCGCAAACCCAGTTCACTTTTTCCGGTACGTATGTGCCGTCAAGTAGCGTTCCGCATTTATAGCCAGTCACGTTGCAGTTGGTCACGGCAATATGCTCGCACAGCACAGGCTTCTTGAGTGCATAAGAGCTTTTCAGTACTATGGCATCGTCATGAGGAGTATTGACTTTGCAGTTGGTGACTGTCATGTATTTGCAGCAGTCGATGTCTATACCATCGCGGTTGGTGTCGATTGTAAGGTTGTCGAGCGTGGAGAGGTCGCAACCCGTCATAATGATTGCAAAGTGCCCACCTCGATACACTGTAAAATCGCGTAGTGTCACCCTCCGGCACTCCTTTAGAGCTATTGCCTTGTCTCCGGTACCTATGGATCCCCCTTGTAGATTACCTGCACGTTCGGTATCCTTTTTTGTCAAACCTTCACCATCGATCATGCCCGAGCCGGTGATGCTGATATTCTCCTGACCCTCTGCCCAAATGAGAGAGTTGTGAAAGTATGTATGTCCTCCGTCTTGATATTGGGGGAAGTCACCCCAATCCTCACTCTCGTCATAAGCTTTCATTTCTCCTGGAGCTGCCAATATGATGCATCCTGCCGAAAGGTGCAAATCGATATTGGATTTAAGTCTGATACTGCCGCTTAAGTAAGTCCCGGCAGGTAGAAGCACCTGACCTCCACCTTCAGCTACAGCAGCCTCGATTGCAGCGTTGATAGCCGGGGAGTCAAGGGTCTTGCCATCACCCTTCGCACCATAATCAGCAACATTGAAGATGCCTCCGGCATATGTCAGAATGGAGAAAGAAAGAAAGGCAGAAGCCACAATATGTCTCATTGTCTTGTCAGGTTTAGTTATGTTCTTCTTCACCTTAGTTGAATTCGTGTCTTTTATTCTGAGCTTCCTCCGTCAGTTCTGTGCTGTAAGATCTGCGCCTACCTAAAACACTACGTAGCCAAAAAAAAAGTTCTGCGCCCTTCTGCAAGTTCTGCGCTGACCTTAAAGATCTGAGCCTAACCTCCACCCTTCGAGCGACATCCGGTAACTTTCAACTAAATTTGAGAAGAACCTTTAGTTATTCAAATGCAAATTTACACATTTTTTCTTATTTCAGCAAATAAAAAATACAATTCTCAAAATCAGTCAGCTTTCATCCTTAATGCAACAATCCCGCGAGGTTACTCACGGGATTGTCGCCTTCAAAATATCTGTACTGATTACTTAATGTATATCCTTTTAACAAAGCTACCTGCTCTCACGATATATATACCTTGTTTGAGGAGCTTTAGGTCATCAGGTATACCATTGTGTATTATCAACACACCTTCGGTAGTGTAAACATCGATGTTATAGGAAGCCTCTTCAAATATTTTCGCTACGTCTGAGATGCCAGTGATGTAACACTCCACCCAAAGATTTGATCCGTCAAGTGTGGAGATCGTAATATAGCATGAGCCTTCACCGATTATTTCCACATTTCCTTCTGAGTCAACTGTGGCAATGGATGTGTCGCTCGATTCAAACGAAACGCTCTTGTCCGTAGTGTTTTCTGGCATAATAGTTACCATTATCTGGAATTTACTGCCTATTTCACCATCCCAACTTCCCGGATTAATAGAGAGCATGGAGGCAAGCACTGGTTCAACTATAATTCTGCATTCTGCAAATGCATGGCCACATTGTGCTGTGATGACTGTCTCTCCAACAGAAATAGCTGTTACATTACCATTTTCATCTACAGTGGCGATATTCGGATCTTCCGAGTACCATTTCACTGTCTTGTCTGTTGCATCTTCCGGAAGCACGGTTACCTCAAGACTGATTCCTTCACCAACTTTAAGTTGTGCAGATTCAGTATTCAATATGATTCTTTCGGCAGGTGTTGGGACAACCAAAATCTTACAACTTGCCGTAGCTTCCCCGCAGCGAGCCGTGATTACAGTCTCCCCAATAGAATGAGCTGTGACATTTCCGTCTTCATCGACAACAGCAATCTCAGCATTTTCAGAAGACCATCTTACAGTTTTGTCAGTTGCATCTTCAGGTTGTACGGTGGCCTCCAGAGCGATAAACTCTCCGATTTTCAGTTCGGCGAATTCAGTATTCAAGATGATGCTCTCAGCCGGAGTCTCAACAACCGAAATCCAGCAATAAGCAATTGCTTCTCCACTGCGTGCTACAATAGCTGTGCTACCCAAAGCCATCGCAGTGACATTGCCGTGTGCATCTACAGTGGCAATATTCGGATCTTCCGAGTGCCATGTCACTGTCTTATCTGTGGCATCTTCGGGTAGAACAGTCGCCTCCAGATTGATGCTTTCGCCAACTTTAAGTTGTGCAGATTCAGTATTCAATATAATTCTTTCGGCAGGTGTCGGAACAACGGAAATCTTACAACTTGCACTGGCTTCCCCACAACGTGCAGTAATTGTGGTTTCGCCAAGAGAAACGGCAGTGACATTTCCATTTTCATCAACACTGGCAATGTTCGGGTCTTCCGAGTGCCATGTCACTGTCTTATCTGTGGCATCTTCGGGTAGCACGTTTGCCTCCAAAACGATTGACTCGCCGACTTTCAGCTCTGCGAATTCCCTATTCAGGTAAATGCTCTCGGCAGGAGTCGGGATTACGGAGATTCTGCATGAAGCGGTCACTTCTCCACAACTTGCGATAACGTAAGTCTCACCGAGGCCAAAGGCAGTGACATAGCCGTAGTCATCCACATAAGCGATGTTATAGTCTTCTGAAGACCATCTTACCGTTTTGTCGGTTGCATCCTCTGGAAGCACTGATGCCTCAAGTGTGATTGACTCACCAACTTTCAGCTCTGCTGATTCTGTATTCAGAATTATAGTTTCTGCTGGAGTTTCAACAACTGAAATCCAGCAATAAGCAATTGCTTCTCCACTGTGGGCCACGATAGCAGTGCTACCCAAAGCCATCGCAGTGACATTGCCGTGTGCATCTACAGTGGCAATATTCGGGTCTTCCGAGTGCCATGTCACTGTCTTATCAGTTGCATCCTCTGGAAGAACAGTTGCCTCCAGATTGATGCTTTCGCCAACTTTCAGCTGCGCAGATTCAGTATTCAATATGATTCTTTCAGCTGGAGTTGGAACAACCAAAATCCTACAACTTGCCGTCGCTTCACCACAGCGAGCTGTGATTACAGTCTCGCCAAGCGAATGAGCTGTGACATTTCCATCTTCATCGACAACAGCAATCTCAGCATTTTCAGAAGACCAAATTACAGTTTTGTCTGTTGCATCCCATGGAAGAACAGTTGCCTCCAAAACGATTGACTCGCCAACTTTCAACTCAGCGAAATCAGTATTCAAATAGATGCTCTCGGCTGGGGTCGGGATTACGGAGATTTTGCATGAAGCGGTTGCTTCTCCACAATGTGCGAAAATGTAAGTCTCGCCAAGGCTAAGAGCAGTGACATTACCGTCGACATCCACATAGGCGATGGTTTCGTCTTCAGAAGACCATCTTACCATTTTGTCGGTTGCATCTTCTGGTTGTACGGTGGCTTCCAGAGCGATTGACTCTCCAACTTTCAGCTCCGCTGATTCTGTGTTCAGAATTATAGTTTCTGCTGGAGTCTCAACAACAGAAATCCAGCAAATAGCTGAAGCTCCTCCACAATTGGCTACGATTGTGGTGCCACCTAAAGCCATTGCAATTACATTACCATTTTCATCAACACTGGCAATATTAGGGTTATCCGAATACCATGTCACGGTCTTATCTGTGGCATCTTCGGGTAGAACAGTCGCCTCCAGATTGATGCTTTCGCCAACTTTAAGTTGTGCAGATTCAGTATTCAATATAATTCTTTCGGCAGGTGTCGGAACAACGGAAATCTTACAACTTGCACTGGCTTCCCCACAACGTGCAGTAATTGTGGTTTCGCCAAGAGAAACGGCAGTGACATTTCCATTTTCATCAACACTGGCAATGTTCGGGTCTTCCGAGTGCCATGTCACTGTCTTATCTGTGGCATCTTCGGGTAGCACGTTTGCCTCCAAAACGATTGACTCGCCGACTTTCAGCTCTGCGAATTCCCTATTCAGGTATATGCTCTCGGCAGGAGTCGGGATTACGGAGATTTTGCATAAAGAGGTTGCCTCACCACAACTTGCGATAATGTAAGTCTCACCGAGGCCAAGGGCAGTGACATTCCCTTTCACATCCACATAAGCGATGGCTTCGTCTTCTGAAGACCATCTTACCGTTTTATCGGTTGCATCTTCGGGAAGCACTGTCGCCTCCAATAAGATTGACTCTCCGACTTTAAGCTCTGCTGATTCAGTATTCAGGATGATGCTCTCGGCAGGAGTCTCAACAACAGAAATCCAGCAATAAGCTTCCACTTCTCCACTGCGGGCCACGATGGCTGTGCTACCCAATGCCAACGCTGTGACATATCCATTTTCATCGACAATGGCAATGTTCGGGGCTTCTGAATACCAAGTCACTGTCTTGTCTGTGGCATCTTCCGGAAGAACCGTTGCCTCCAGTCTGATTCCTTCACCGACTTTAAGTTGCGCGGACTCAGTATTTAGGATGATTCTTTCGGATGGGGTTGGGACTACTGAAATCCGGCAACTTGCAGTCGCTTCTCCACAGCGAGCAGTTATTATAGTCTCGCCAAGAGAAAGGGCGCTGACGTTTCCATTTTCATCGACAATCGCAATATTCAGGTCTTCCGAATACCAAGTAACTGTTTTATCAGTTGCATCGTCAGGAAGAACAGTTGCCTCCAAAACAATAGACTCTCCTACTTTCAGTTCTGCGAAATCAGTATTCAGGTAGATGCTCTCGGCAGGAGTGGGGATTACGGAGATTCTGCATGAAGCGGTTGCTTCTCCACAATGTGCGATAATATAGGTCTCACCGAGGCCAAGAGCAGTGACATTTCCTTCGTCATCCACATAGGCGATGGTTTCGTCTTCAGAAGACCATCTTACAGTCCTGTCGGTTGCCTCCTCAGGAAGCACTGTTGCCTCCAAGGCGATTGACTCACCGACTTTCAGCTCTGCGAATTCAGTATTCAGGAAGATGCTCTCGGCAGGAGTCTCAACTACGGAAACCCAACAAATAGCTGAAGTTTCTCCACTGCGTGCCACGATAGCAGTGTTACCCAAAGCCATTGCGGAGACATTTCCATTTACATCGACAGTGGCAATATGTTGGTCTTCCGAATACCAAGTCACTGTCTTGTCTGTGGCATCTTCGGGGAGAACCGTTGCCTCCAGTCTGATTCCTTCACCGACTTTAAGTTGCGCGGACTCAGTATTTAGGATGATTCTTTCGGCTGGGGTTGGGACTACTGAAATCCGGCAATTTGCAGTTGCTTCGCCACAGCGAGCTGTGATTACAGTCTCCCCAATAGAATGAGCTGTGACATTTCCATCTTCATCGACAACAGCAATCTCTGTATTCTCAGAAGACCAAATAATAGTTTTGTCAGTTGCATCTTCTGGAAGTACCGTTGCTTCAAGTGTGATACCTTCGCCAACTTTCAACTGAGCCGACTCTGTATTCAGAACAATGCTTTCTGCTAGAGTTGATATAACTGAAACTCTGCATGACGCAGAGACTTCTCCACAACGTGCAGTAATTGTGGTTTCACCAAGAGAAACGGCGCTGACGTTTCCGTTATCATCGACAATCGCAATATTCGGATCTTCCGCAGACCAAGTCACTGTTTTATCAGTTGCATCCTCAGGGAGCACGGTTACCTCAAGTCTTATATTTTCACCGACTTTTAGCTGCGCAGACTCAGTATTTAGGATGATTCTTTCGGCTGGGGTTGGGACTACTGAAATCCGGCAATTTGCAGTTGCTTCGCCACAGCGAGCTGTGATTACAGTCTCCCCAAGAGAACGAGCTGTGACGTTCCCATCTTCATCGACAATCGCAATATTCGGATCTTCTGAATGCCAGCTCACTGTCTTATCGGTTGCCTCCTCAGGAAGCACTGTTGCCTCCAAGGAGATTGACTCTCCGACTTTCAGCTCTGATGACTCAGTATTCAATATGATTCTTTCGGCAGGAGTCGGTACAACGGAAATCTTACAACTTGCACCGGCTTCTCCACAACGTGCAGTAATTGTGGTTTCTCCAAGCGAAACGGCAGTGACATTTCCGTTTCGATCAACAGTCGCAACATTCGGATTTTCCGAATACCAAGTCACTGTCTTGTCTGTGGCATCTTCGGGAAGCACGGTTGCCTCCAGTCTGATTCCCTCCCCGACTTTAAGTTGCGCGGACTCAGTATTTAGGATGATTCTTTCGGCTTGGGTTGGGACAACCAAAATCCGGCACGAGGCAGTTGCTTCTCCGCAGCGAGCCTTGATTACAGTCTCCCCAAGAGAACGAGCTGTGACGTTCCCATCTTCATCGACAATCGCAATATTCGGATCTTCTGAATGCCAGCTCACTGTCTTATCGGTGGCATCCTCAGGAAGAACCGTGGCCTCCAGACTGATACTTTTGCCAACTTTCAGTTGTGCAGATTCAGTATTCAATATGATTCTTCCGGAAGGAGTCGGGATAACTGAAATCCTACAACTTGCAGTCGCTTCTCCACAGCGAGCTGTAATAACAGTTTCGCCGAGGCCAACGGCAGTGACATTACCGTTTTCATCGACAATCGCAATGTTGTTGTTTTTAGAAGACCAAATTACTGTTTTATCAGTTGCATCTTCTGGAAGTACCGTTGCCTCCAAAACGATTGACTCGCCAACTTTCAGTTGTGCAGATTCAGTATTCAATATGATTCTTTCAGCAGGTGTCGGTACAACGGAAATCTTACAACTTGCAGTCGCTTCTCCACAGCGAGCTGTAATAACAGTTTCGCCGAGGCCAACGGCAGTGACATTACCGTTTTCATCGACAATCGCAATGTTGTTGTTTTTAGAAGACCAAATTACTGTTTTATCAGTTGCATCTTCTGGAAGTACCGTTGCCTCCAAAACGATTGACTCGCCTACTTTCAACTGAGCCGACTCTGTATTAAGGACGATGCTTTCTGCTGGAGTCGATATAACTGAAATTCTGCATGACGCAGTTACTTCTCCACAACGTGCAGTAATTGTGGTTTCGCCAAGAGAAATGGCAGTGACATTTCCTTCGGCATCTACTGTGGCAATTGTTTCGTCGGAGGAAGACCACTCGACATTTTTATCGCTGGCATTCTCGGGTTGCACCGTCGCCTCCAATTGGATTGTGTTGCCAACGTGCAGTTGTATCGACTCTTTAGAGAAAAGGATACTTTTTGGCTTCACTATGTAGTCGAGGATTGTTTCTGTGTCCTCCAGTTTGTAATCCTGGTTGTCTTCAGTGATGCAGATGATGTCTGATACGTAGATAGTACCTCCTTCAAAAGAATCAGACGCTTTGAGTTTTACGTTAAAGATCGGACCACTGTTGCCTTTGATAGCATTATGATCAGATGAAAACGCACCCAAACGAAGTTTGTTGTTTGCATGGAGCTTGCTTATCACACTAAAGGACGCATCGAAACGGTCGGACAGAATCACGTCTGGTATGCCGTTTTCTGTTACTACCTCCAGTCCTTTGGGCAATGTGATATCTGCTTGAAAACCATAGAAGATGGTTTCATTATCCAAACCAATGGTGATTTCGCAGTCTTCACCGGCTGTGACTGTTTGGGAGACAATGCTCAATCTATCTTGTGCAAATACTTGGCTTGCATTGAATGCCATGGCCAATATCAAGATACCGAGAAATTTGAAATTTATCTTGTCCATTTCGCCTCTTCTTTTCTTACTTTACAATAACCTTCTCTGTGACATTCCCAACTTGAACGATGTACAGGGCCGTTGGCAATTCGATTCTTTCAAAATCAGTTGCAGAGTTAATTGCAGTCACTGTTTTGCCATCGATTGAGGAGATGATGATTCGTTTTGACTGAGCGTTCATAATCTCCAAAGCTCCCTTATATGGATTGATTATGATTTGTCTGAATAGATCATCATCCAAACCGAGAGTGCCGCTCGTTTCCCCCTCGAAAGAAAGAACATAATCGTGAGCATTCGCATCAGATGCGATTATGTTGCGTATCTCCACGTCTCCATTGCTTCCGATGCCACTCAACGTTATCTCCATGATTGGATCATCAGATTCAGTAAATGCTCGGGTGTTCAGGTCAAATATGATAATCCTGATTGTCTTTTCATCGACTTGTCTCATCGAGAGTCTGTGGGTTTTTTCCAATCGATTTCCAAGTTTGATAGCATCAACTTCAGTATTCTCAGGCAATAGGATGTCTGCCTGCAACGCCACATATTTCTCTGCATTATCAAGAGAAATATATGAGGTGCCTATATGCTCGGCACTCTCACTGGTCTTGTACAAGTGCACACAATCAGAGGTTGTATACTCTTCTTTGCGACCGATTCTTTCATGTGAAGCCAAAGTGGCGGCTGGTTTTGCAAGAATCAGCGAGACAGTCGCGGCCGCATCAGAGAAAGACAGGTTGCCGTCATTATTGACGTCGGAAGCTGTATAGTGGAATTTTTCCACTTCGTTGCCGACAACGTAGTTTGCAATGTTGACAGCGTCAGCGATATTCACTTCCCCGTTTCCATTGGAATCTCCTAATTCTGGTGAAAAATCCGGAGTTTCGCCCGAGATTTCAGTTATGTGGGCATTGAGAATTTCTCCGCTGCTCTTATCTATGAGAAGAGTCACTATTTTGAGATTCTCAGCATTCTGTATGTAGTCAGGTATTTTCATGCAGTAGTTTGCATCATACACCTCATCTTTCAAGATAGTGACAGGAAATAAATCGTCAAATCCTTCATATGTGTGTATTGTACGTGCTACATCCTGAAACTCATATGTGACCTCTTTGTCTTGATGTGTCCACCAATTCATATAGTCGTTTGGATTATCCGCCGCACTCGGATTGGAGGCATTGTTCTTCTGGATGAAGGGCCCGACATGGTCTTCAATGAGTACATATGAGATATTAAAATTCTCATTTTCATCGTGATTCTGGCTGAAAGAAGATTTAGTGGCAATTGAGATTCTTCCATCTTTCGTATAAGTGGCTTCAGATCTTACGATGGATTCTCCGATGTTTCTAAGGTTCTTGACTTCACTTACTGATAAATAACCAAAGGACCACGCTTTTCTGTTGATATTGGCAAAATAGGTGGGAGATGATTGCTTCAGAAACTCATCATAAGAACCATCCTTAAGCAGCATATCATCGCCGCTATGAATGGAAATGGAAATGAAGTCGTCGCCACAGTTCTTTTTCATATACTCCTTTGTTGCAATTCCTCGGCTGCAACTTCCATCCTGGCTGCTTGTATATTCCTCCATTACAGTCACGCGAGGGTAGTGGTCGATATCTGTAGGCAAGAGAGTGATGGTCTCCTTGCTGTTTGACTGGATAGCGTCTTGATTTCCATCGATGCTGACAATGTCCATATCTATGAAATGTGTGTTAAACCATAGTTCTTCGGGACATACCTCAACAACATCAGAATGGTGGGCTGGAAGGGATGTTACAATGGTTGCTGTTTCATTTCTTTTCCCATCATAGCATAGTTCTATCTCCGTGCTTTTCATCAAGCGTGGGGATCTGTTGCGGATATTCAGCTTGATTTTTCCGCTTTCTGAGAGAGGTTTTTCTTCGTCAGCGTTATATTCAGCTTTTAATATAGCGATGTCGGAGGGTAGAGTCTCTCCCTGTATTATGGCTCTGATAGGCATCGGGTAATTAAAGTCAGGTTCGTCGCAGTTATGTAGCCAAATGCCTGGTGTCTCTTCTGAATGGTCATTTCCCATTGCGCGATACCAGAAACCTCCGGCCTGGGGGTCAAGATTAGCCCAATTCATAGTGAGTTCCCTATGTCTGCCGACTCCTATGAATACTTCTTCACCATTGATTTCGTAGGGCTGTTCGAGTATCACTCTTGTCCAACTTCCTCTGATTGCAGTGGTGGCTTGTTTAGCGACGTAGTCCTTGTCATTTTCGGTTATGAAGACATAGTCAGGGTTGCGGGTCTCATTGTCTTTGTAAGTTGGCTTTGTCGAGAAGTATTCGATGGCCACTATTTGGTTGCCGATATATTTCTCGAGTTCTTCTGCTGTTATCTTGATGGCAAACTCAACGTCATTGTTGCCTGAATATCCCGACAATGGTTCGTCGCAGTCCTCGTCATAGCCG
>CAZIAX010000029.1:0-18104 GCA_964537745.1 uncultured Sangeribacter sp. | reverse complement strand
TACCGCTTGCCTTGTGCTCGGTGCATTCAAGAATCACCTGCACACGATTGCCTTTAGCTTTCTTTGCCATAATTATTGAATGCTTTTAGAGTGAAAGAATCTGAATGTTCTTGAAATCAATGTTTCCTTCAGCTTCAGCGCGCTTGAGAGCAGCGTTGAGGCCGATTTTGTTGATAGTGCGGAGAGCACGAGCGCTGACGCGGAGCTCAATCCACATGTCTTGTTCTACCCAATAGAACTTCTTAGTGTGCAGGTTCACATTGAATCTGCGTTTGGTGCGGCGCTTCGAGTGAGAAACGTTGTTGCCGACCGACGCTTTTTTGCCTGTAATCTGACAAGTCTTTGACATGACTGAGGTTTGTTTTTTACTTCTATAAAAATTTAACTTTCGGATTGAGGCGGCCATCACAGTCTCATATCGCCGGGCGGCGCATCAAATTGCCCGGTTTTTAAGGATGTGCCACAAATCGAGTGCAAAGTTACTAAAAAATAATCAATCATGCAAATATTTATGGGGGAAAAATCGCAAGAAATTGAGAAATATCCTTATCTTTGCTTTTTTCGCTCAATAGTAACAAATTTTATAGTATGGCAAGTATAAAAGTAAAATTCCGTCCTTCTACTACCGTTGGGAAAGAGGGAACTGTATATTACCAGGTGATACATGAACGTAAGATTCGACAGATTCTGACTGATTATAGAGTCTTCCCATGGGAATGGAATCATGAGAGGTCGTCGGTAAGTTGTGGCGAAGATAAGCTTCGAAAGCCATATTTGCTCTCGGTCAAAGAACGGATTAGATTGGATTTAGAGAGGGTTTGGAGAGTAATTCAGAATCTGGAAAAGTCACGCTTTGAATACACAGCTGAAGACATAGTAGAGGAGTATGGGAAGCTCGTGGAAGAAAATTCACTCTTTCATTATTTGGAGGCTATTATAGTGAAATTCAAATGCCATGGAAGGGTTCGGACGGCTGAGACTTATCAGTCTGCTTTGAACAGCTTCAAGAAATACCGGAGTGGTGAAGACATAATGCTCGAATGTCTGTGTCGTGACGTGATGGAGTCATATGAATATTGGCTTCGTCAAGAAGGGAAGGCTCCTAACACTGTGTCTTTTTATATCCGGATTCTTAGAGCCGTCTATAACAGGGCAGTTGAAGATGGCCTGACTGAAGACAGAGCTCCCTTTAAGAAAGTCTATACTGGGGTGGAAAAGACCGTAAAAAGAGCCTTGCCTATGGAAACTATAAAGAAGATACGGACGATGGATCTCACATTTCATCCCGAGATAGATTTCGCACGCGATATATTCATCCTTAGTTTCATGCTGAGGGGGATGAGCCTCATTGATATGGCTTTCCTTAAGGAGACTGATCTTAGCAATGGGTATGTCACATATCGCCGACGCAAGACAGGGCAGAAAATTAAAATTAAGTGGACAGCAGACATGCAGGCCATAGTAGACAAATATCCAAAATTTGGGACAGAATATCTCTTGCCTATTATCCGCAATTCAAATTCCAAAGCAGTGTATGCATACCGGAATGTGGGATATACCATCAACAGACATCTGAGGACTATCGGCACAAGCCTCGATCTTTCTACACCCCTTACTATGTATGTTGCGCGGCATAGTTGGGCGTCAGCTGCCAAGGCAAAGGGGATTCCTATCAGTGTCATTAGCGAGGGTATGGGGCATGACTCTGAAATGACAACCCAGATCTATCTTGCCAGTCTCGATTCCACAGCAGTCGACAATGCTAATTCCGTCTTGTTGGAGGAACTTTTTCAGTGACGGCCGGTAGGATCACTCGTCAGCCAGATCATCCTCTTCTTCGTAGGTGTCTCTGAGTAGGTTGATGAGCATCACCATGCCATGGGCTGTAGCTTGTTCGATTACGTCATTGCGGTTGCCGTGGAAATGCTTGCATTCGCTGACCAGCTTACTGCCATATTTTGCTCCAATCCAGACAGTACCCACAGGCTTGTATTTCGTTCCTCCGTCCGGGCCTGCTATTCCCGATGTGGAAATAGCGCAGTCGCTTCTCATTAGCCTGGCGGCTCCTTCAGCCATTGCCTCAACAACTTCACGGCTTACAGCTCCTTTTTGGTCGATATATTTCTGAGGTACTCCCAATACATGGGTCTTTACGTCGTTGGCATAGCTTACGATGCTGCCAAGGAAATACTCACTGCTTCCTGGTTGCTGGGTGATTCGATGCGCTATGTTGCCACCAGTGCAGCTTTCAGCACACGACACCGTCAGCTCCCTTTCCTTCAGAAGGTCGCCAAGCACTTGGGCAAGAGTCTTGTCTTCATCAGCGATGACATCCTTAGTGAAAATGTCGCGTAGGTTCTGATGAAGACGGTTCATCTGAAAACTAAGGATGGCTTTGCCTCCATGGCTGCCAATGAGGATAATTTTTGACACAAGGAGACCGGATTCGATTGCCACCTTAATATATTCGGGTAGATGCTTTTCGAAATGCTTAAGGATATTGGCAAGCTCATCATGTGTATAGCCATACACTACTATATGGCGTTTTTCTATTATGGGGTTTTCTTTCATAATGATTCAATCTCCATTTTTATACTTCTACTTTTGAATATGGGGGCATCTCAAGAGGACAAAATTCACCCTTAAGATACTTGAAGTAACCCGCAATGGCTACCATGGCGGCGTTGTCGGTAGTAAAACTCCTTTTGGGAATCCAAGCTCGTAGGCCTCTGCGGTCGCAATATTCCTGAATCGCCCCCCGTACTCCTGAATTGGCTGAGACGCCACCGCCTATCGCCACCGCTTTTACCCCCGTCTGCTTTACTGCTTTGGCGAGTTTATCAAGCAGAATGTCGATTATAGTCTTTTGGAGAGAGGCGGCGAGATCAGCTTTTCTGGACTCTACGAATTCTGGGTCAATCTTCAGATTGTCGCGAATCGTATAGAGAAATGAAGTCTTAAGTCCGCTGAAGGAGTAATCAAGACCTGGGATATGCGGCTTTGCAAATTTGAAAGCATCGGGGTTGCCATCAGCCGCCAAGCTGTCGATATGAGGTCCCCCAGGGTAGGGAAGCCCCATTACTTTTGCACATTTGTCGAAAGCCTCTCCAGCTGCATCATCGATAGTGCTGCCCAGTATTTCCATATCGAAAGGAGAGCGCACGAGGATGATCTGAGAATTTCCACCGGAGATAAGAAGACAAAGGAATGGAAACTCAGGAGTTGCCTGCTCGTCTGATTCTTTTATGAAGTGGCTTAAGACGTGACCATGAAGATGATTGACGTCGATGGTAGGAATATTGAGTCCAATAGCCATCCCTTTAGCAAACGACGTCCCTACGAGGAGAGAGCCTAAAAGTCCTGGTCCGCGAGTGAAAGCGATAGCATCCAAATCGGAAGCTGACACATCTGCTTGTCGGAGAGCTTCGCTCACTACTGGTAGTATGTTTTGCTGATGCGCTCTGCTGGCCAGCTCCGGGACAACACCTCCGAATTGCTCATGTACTTTCTGGCTGGCTATGACATTGCTCCTCAACAAGCCGTCAGTGATGACAGCAGCTGAGGTGTCGTCGCAGCTGGATTCAATTCCAAGTATGGTCGTGCTCATATATTTTCGTTCTTTGGTGAGGAGTGATTTTCTGTGTTTCTGCAAAGTTAATATTATTTTTTGAAAGATGCAAATCTGATTTTTCGAATTTCATTGATGATAAACCGTCTTTTTTTATTAATTTTGTAGTTCGTAGCGCTGGCATGAACGGTTTAATGAGGCCCGGAAGCCAGTGATTACACGATTATCTGACTATATATGAGCCTATTGAAATCCGGATATAAAGTTTTCAGGAGCATAATCATGACTTTGATTTTGCTTCTTGTGACTGTATATCTTGGAGTTTATGTAGTTTTGTCTATTCCATCGGTCCAGCTACGCATAAAAGAAAGAGTATGTGAGGAGACGTCAATGCTACTTGGAGGTACCATTGGAATCAGCAATCTTACAGTCAGGCCTTTCAGTGAAGTGCTCCTCACGGATGTCACTTTAGACTCCCCTTCTGGTGAAAGGTGTGCATCTATTAATAAGGTAGCTGCTGGAATAGATATTTGGAAACTTCTTACTGACCGAAAAATTGTATTAAACTATGCAGAGATAAAAGGGTTAGAAGTATCTGTGGTGCAGGAATCTCAACATGGTCCTCTCAATATTCAGTTTCTTATTGATGCATTGTCTCCAAAAGACAAGAATAAACCGTCGGCTTTGTTCGACTTACGAATCCGGAATATTGTAGTAAGGAACTCTAAGGCTCGGTTTTCCAGACCTTGGATGATAGATGAATCAGGAAGCAAACAGCGTTTCTCAGAAATCACCGTGGATGGGTTAAGGATCGACCTTA
Organism: uncultured Sangeribacter sp.; assembly: GCA_964537745.1. Taxonomy (GTDB): domain Bacteria; phylum Bacteroidota; class Bacteroidia; order Bacteroidales; family Muribaculaceae; genus Lepagella. The sequence continues at coordinate 13,716 of CAZIAX010000029.1, read as the reverse complement.
GTATCCCGGTATTAAGGAACGACCTTTTTCGCTTCGATGTGAGAAACATGCAGTTTGAAGCTACTCCAGGAGTTGTCGTAAAGAGTCTGTCCTCCCAGGTGACTTTTATTAAGGATACGACATCTAATGGCGCCGACCGTCTTTTGGTGAATGATCTTAAGATAGCCTTGCCCAAGAGCAAACTTTCCGTTGGAGACTTGGATTTGGCAGTGAACTCTCTGACGAATCTTGAAGCAAATGTAAATGGACACCTTACTCCATCCGATTTTTCTGATTTGTGGAGCCCATTGGAGATTTTTCAAACTCCATGGGATGTAAGTGTTGAAGCAGCATTGGACGGCAAACACGTCAGTCTCTCTCAATTCAAATTGCAAGAAATGAATACTGCATCCTCTTTGAGTATAAGAGGAGTCGTAGAGGATTACAGCAAAAAGGACAGTCTGGACATATCGTTAGAAGAATTGAAAGGTGATCTCTCTTCTTCACTTCTTGCCGATATAACTAATCTATTCCCTAAGATGAGTGATAAGGGGAAAGATATCTTAAATTCATTGGGAGCGGTAGATTTGGATATCCAAGGAAGACTTGAAGGGGGAAATGCAGTAGAGGCCGCAGGAGTGGTAAATACACAAATCGGAATGGTCGATTTCTCTGCTTCCGGGAGCGGTTTAAATTCCAAAATACCTAAGTTGAAGATATCCTCAGATTTGGATAATGTTGATTTTGGAACGCTTCTTTCCACTGATAAGATAGGCAAGGTTACTGCAAAATTAGGCGCTGATGTAGTAGGACTTGATAGGAACATCCATGGGAGTGTCAACTTGAGTTCAGATGAATTCGAATTAATGGGAAATGTTATCTCTGGCTTGGTATTGGATTTAAATAAAACAGGCAATGAGATAGAGATTGCTCTTGAGGCTGCTTCTGATGAAATGAAGGTGAGCCTTGATGGAAATGCCTTGCTTGCTGGAGCCGCGACAGAGATTGATGCCGATGTAGATTTATTAAACTTTAATCCATCAGCCTTTGGATTGAAAGGGAAAATGGCTGATTGTGATCTCTCAGCACGCTTGAGCGTCAGCACCACGGGTAACAATCCCGACAATCTTTTAGGCACAATAGAACTGAAGGATGTAGACTTCATCAGGCGGGATGGGCGTCAACTCAGTCTTTCTGCCTTGAAGATTAATATTGATTCTATCAGCAATGCCGCGAATTCATATGCTTCATCGTTTGCTCGAGAGGTTAAGTTAGACTGTGATTGGCTGTCAGCTCGAATAGAAGGAAATATATTCCCGAGCACGCTGAGCAAGGAGATAAAAGGAATGGTTTCATCGGTCTTCCCAACTTTGTTGCCCTCTGAAAAGATGATGCAGCCGGCGATGGGTGCGCAAAATGACTTCACATTTGAAGTCAACATCAAGGGTGTATCCGCGCCATATGTGTTTTTTGAAACCCCGGTGCGTCCCCTCATAGATATTCCAATAGTGGGCTCGATTAATGCTAGCGAGGGAAAGGCACTCATGAAATTGAGCACTCCACATCTCCAGCAAGGCAAAAACAAGCTTATGAGAGACATTCAGATGTCGATGGACCTTGACTCATCCCTCGGTACTGCTCTGATGAATGCCGGATTAATCTTCCCTGCAAAAAAAGGTGAGGCTGAAATAGCTGCCGATATCTATGCAGTGCGTGACAACGTCACCCTAAATCTTGGCATCAACCCTACTATGGAAAGCGTTGTGAAAGGAAGTCTTGGACTGATGGCTTCTTTCTATCGTATGCCGGATCCATCTAAGCCGGATGGGAACTTGTCTGTGAATGTCGACATCCTGCCCTCATTGATCACAGTCAATGACAAGTCATGGACTATTGCTAAAGGTGATATGGCCTATTCAGGAAAGCACATTTCGGTTAGGAATTTCTTGATTAGGCATGATGATCAGTACGTGAAGATTGATGGCAGTGCATCGGAGAGCTCTGAGGATGTGCTTAAAATAAAACTTAATGATATTGATCTTGACTACATCTTCAATATTCTCAATATAAATTATGTATCATTTGGAGGCATGGCTTCTGGGGAGGTGTTAGGGAGGCAACTTCTGACTAAGACCCCGGTCGCCAGAACAGAATCGTTGCGTGTAAAAGGGCTAAGCTACAACGGTGCCGTACTGGGTGATGGCGACCTCGCCTCAGACTATGATGCATTGCAGCAGAAAGTAGGTATATATGGGGTGATTCGTGACCCTCTGACACGTCAAAGAAGGGCAAGTATAGACGGCGGTATTTGGGTGACTCGCGATTCTTTGAGTTTTGCCTTTGACGCAAATAAGATAAATGTCGGATTTATGAGGCCATTCGTGTCTGCATTCTGCTCTGATCTATATGGGGAGGCGTCAGGCAAATGCAAACTATATGGCAACTTCTCAGATATCGATCTCGTTGGAAAAATTAAGGCTGACACTTTATCAATGAAGCTTGATTTCACCAATACATGGTATCATGCAGGCAACGATTCTGTTTTTCTTTCCAAGGGCATGATCGATATTCCCACTCTTACCTTATATGATGATGACAAGCATACCGCACAATTAAATGGATGGCTGAAGCATCGTTATTTCCACGAACCTGTCTTTAGTTTCAGACTTCGGGAGGCTAAGTCGCTGCTTTGCTACAATACTACAGAGAAAATCAATCCACTTTGGTATGGCACTATATATGGTAGTGGGCACGCGCAGATCAATGGTAGACCTGGATTGATTGATATTGATATGAACATGGCTACGGAGGAAGGTTCCAAGTTCTATTATATCATTAGCGATGCCGAGGATGTAGAGCAGTCTTCTTTCCTTACCTTCACCGACCGCCGTAAGGCAAGTCAGGAAGCTTCACATGTAGATAGTGTGCCGGAATATCTGAAGAGATTCCATAAGCAGACTCAGGAGATGGACAACTTCTCGAGCAATGTCATTCTTTCTGTGAAAGGAACTGTCACAAACGATGCCTTGGTCACTTTGGTGATGGATCCCCGAGCCGGTGACAATATTACAGCCAGAGGACAAGGGGCGCTTCAGATGGATTATAACATGGCAAGCAACGACCTCCGAATGATTGGCACGTATGTTCTCGATGAAGGTAACTATAACTTTACTCTTCAGGATATCATCATTAAGAACTTTACCATCAAGAAGGGGAGCTTAATTAAGTTTGATGGCGATCCGATGAAAGCTATTCTTGACATAGCGGCAACCTATAGGGTTAATACAAATCTCACTGACCTTGACAAGAGTTTCTCTACAGACAAGGAACTCAACAGGACAAATGTGCCAGTGGATGCAGTGCTTCTTGTAGATGGTCCGATGACGAACCCTGATATAACTTTTGATATTGAGTTGCCGTCGCTGACATCTGATGTGGAGCGAAAGGTGAAGAGTATTGTCTCTACTAATGACATGATGAGTCGACAGATCATCTATCTTCTTGCGCTCAACCGATTCTATACTCCTGAGTATACTGGAGGCCAGAGCAATGGCAGTGAATGGTCGAGCATGGCTTCTTCTACCATTTCGTCGCAACTGAGTAATATATTGAGCCAAATGACGGATAAACTCAATGTAGCCCCGTCGTTTAGAAGTGAGAAAGGTGACTTCTCCGATATGGAGTTCGACTTGGCTCTCTCATCTCGCTTGCTCAATAACCGGCTTCTTATCAATGGTAATTTTGGCTACCGTGACAGGTCGACGAGCAATACCCAGTTTGTGGGAGACTTCGATATTGAGTATCTATTGAGCAAGAACGGAAACCTACGACTTAAAGCTTATAATCACTTCAACGATCAGAACTATTATCTACGGTCAGCTCTGACAACTCAAGGAGTTGGCGTAGTCTTCAGGCGTGATTTCGACCGGTTGTTCAGAAAGAAGAAAAAAGAAGAAGATGAAGGCAAAGAGAAGGCGCAGGAGTCGGAAGAAAAGATAGAGAATCAAAAAGATTCTATCAAGTGACAACACATGCTATATAAATAATGTTATTATAGCAGAACGAAGGTTAAAAAATAAGAAAATGATTTGGAGTATAGGCGAAATACTTGAGAAGATTGGATTTTCCACCAATTCCGTTGGCTACGCCTTCAGTGGCGGAGGAGCCAGGGGATTCTCACATATTGGTGTTTTGAAGGCGTTGGAACAGTTCGGAATCTATCCTGACGTGATGTCTGGTGTGTCTGCTGGGAGTGTGGCTGCTGTGATGTATGGGTCCGGCATGTCTCCAGATGATATGCTTCAATGCTTTGAAGACCTTTCTAAAGTAAAGGAATTCGTCACTTGGAAAGTTCCTGGAAACTCACTGATGAAGATTGATAAGTTCGGAAAACTTATAGAATCATGGTTGCCAGTACGCAATCTCGAGGACCTGAAGATTCCGACGATCGTTTGTGCTACCGACTTTCAGCATTGTAAGTCGATAGGATGGGCGAGGGGTGAGATAGTGCCAAGAGTGATGGCTTCATGTTCGATTCCAATTGTCTTTGAGCCTGTCAAGATCAATGGCGGGGTATATGTCGACGGAGGAGTATTGCGCAATCTTCCAGCGTGGGCAGTCAGAAAATATTGTAAGACTCTGTATGGCTTCAATTGCTCACCCTTCCATAATGTATGGAAAGACCCAACGAAGCATAATTTGCTTGACATTGCCTTGAGGAGCTATCAGCTGATGTCAAAGTCAAATATGGTCAACGATGCCAAAATGTGTGATATTCTCATCAATCTTCGTGGAGCGCATGCCATAGGAACGTTTGATGTAGCAAAGCTTCATCAGATTGTAGACCTCGGATATTCCACTGCCAGCAGAATCCTGGAAAGAAAACTACGCTAATTCAGCCTTGTAGAGGCGATTTCACTATATCGTAATCCTAAACTTAAAATAAAAGATAAAATATTTAATGGAAAGATTGATAATATATCAAATGTTTCCGCGAATCTTCAGCAATGCTACCCCGGAGCCTAAACCATGGGGTACGCTTGAAGAAAACGGGAGCGGAAAACTCAACGACCTGACGCCAAAGGCACTCCGGTCGATAAAAGAACTCGGTGTCAATTGCATATGGTTGACCGGTGTGATTGAGCATGCCACCAAGACCGATTTCACAAAGTATGGGATAGAGAAAGATAATCCCAATGTGGTGAAAGGTGAGGCTGGTAGCCCTTATGCTATTAAAGACTACTATGATATTGACCCTGCGATAGCGGTCGATGTCAAAAACCGTATGGGTGAATTTGAAAACTGCGTAAAGCGCATCCATAAAGAGGGAATGAAAGTCATAATTGATTTCGTACCCAATCACACAGCACGAGTCTACCATAGCGACTCAGCACCTTCTGGAGTGAAGGATTTCGGAGCGGACGATGATATCACGATGGGATTCTCTCCTCGCAATAATTACTACTACACACCTTTCCAGCAGTTTTCCCCCGATTTCCCTTTGGATGCTGAGGGAGATGCCCCTTATGTGGAGTTTCCGGCAAAAGTGACCGGTAATGATTGCTTCACAGCCTTCTGCAGCCGCAATGACTGGTATGAGACAGCAAAACTGAACTATGGACATGATTATGGGGATTGGAGCGATCATTTCGAGCCAGTTCCTGACACATGGATCAAGATGCTTGCTATTCTTCGTTTCTGGGCATCGAAGGGGATTGATGGTTTCAGATGCGACATGTGTTTCATGGTGCCGCTCCCATTCTGGCATTGGGCGATACCACAGGTTAAGAAAGACTATCCGAAAGTTATGTTTATTGGTGAGATATATGACATAGCTCAATACAGGCCTTTCCTTGATTATGGTTGCTTTGATTATCTTTACGATAAGGTGAATCTTTACGATACTCTTGTTGATATAGAGATTCATAATCATTCCGCAGCCAGACTCACGGGAGCATGGCAGACCGTAGATGGGATAGGCGATTCAATGCTCAACTTCCTTGAGAATCACGATGAGGTTCGGTTTGGTTCCAGGGCCTACTCCGGCAATCCGGCCAATGTTCTTCCCTCGCTGGTGGTAAGCGCAATGATGTCGAAAGGTCCGTTCATGATCTATTATGGTCAGGAACTTGGAGAGTCTGCTTTTGATAATGAGGGTTTTGCGGGGAATAACAACCGCAGTACGATTTTTGACTATTGGAGCTACGACACTCTGCGCCGCTGGTGGAATAATGGAAAGCCGTCAATCAAGAATCTGACAGCGCAGGAGAAGTGGTTGAGAGGTATCTATCAGAAGGTATTGACGCTTTGCAATTCGGAAACTGCCTTAAGAGAGGGAAGTTTCTTCGACCTTATGTATGTCAACTTACGCCATGAGGGCTTCAATCCTCATACTCACTTCGCATTCCTTCGATATACAGAAGATTCAGTGCTGTTGATAGTCGTCAATTTTGATAAAGTCGAGGCTGAAGTGAATGTAGTCATTCCTCGTCTGGCGTTTGAGATGGCTGGACTCCAAGAAAGTGCTGTGGTAGCTGATGATTTGCTTTGTGGTAGAAGTGTGTTTGTTCAGCTTAGTCCTGACCAAGGCACGAGTATACATCTTAATCCGAAAGATGCAGTAGTGCTCCGCATCAAATAAATTATAAATGATAAATTATTAATGATAAATGATTAATGATCTGTCAAAAGAAATTTGACTTTTGAGCATACAATTTAAAACCCCGGCTCACTGTGAGTCGGGGTTTTATATTATATTGAATCTTTATTCCAATAAGCTGATTCCAATCATCAATCACTGATAATTCATCTTTTGAATCAAGGTTTGAAGAGGTATTGGCTGGAGATTGACTGGTTGTTGTGTATGCGGCGGATTGTGTCGGCGAAAAGCTTTGTCACTGTGAGGATGGTAGCTTTCGGATTTTCTTTGCCGTAAGGAATTGAGTCTGTAAAGATTATCTCTGTCAGTCCGCTGTTGAGGATGCGCTCGGTAGCTGGATCGCTCATGACTGGATGGGTGATGAGGGCACGTACAGAGTTGGCGCCTTCAGCGAGCATGAGGTCAGCAGCCTTGGTTATAGTGCCAGCCGTGTCAGCGATGTCGTCGACAAGCACGACGTTCTTTCCTTTCACATCGCCAATCACCTGCATTTTAGCCACTACATTTGCTTTTGCACGCTGCTTGTGGCAAAGCACGAGTGGCACATCGAAGTATTTTGCGTAGGAATTGGCACGCTTTGCGCCGCCTACGTCAGGAGAAGCTATCACCATATTCTCAAGGTGAAGGCTTTCGATATAGGGGATGAATACCGATGAAGCATAGAGATGGTCGACAGGAACATTGAAGAATCCCTGAATCTGATCAGCATGAAGGTCCATAGTAATCAGACGGTCGAGTCCGGCGACACTCAGAAGGTCGGCAACCAGCTTTGCGGCGATCGATACGCGAGGCTTGTCTTTGCGGTCTTGACGGGCCCAACCGAAATAGGGGATGACGGCGTTGATGCTGGCGGCAGATGCGCGTTTGGCAGCGTCAATCATCAGGAGGAGCTCCATCAGATTGTCGGAATTAGGGAATGTTGACTGGACGAGGTACACTTCAGCGCCACGAATGGACTCGTCGAAGCATACTTCAAATTCTCCATCGGCGAAATGCTCGATGTTCATTTTGCCGAGTTCTATGCCCAGATCCTTGCAGATGCCTTCTCCAAGATAGTGGCTCTTGGTGCCTGCGAAGACTTTGATGGGCGGTAGGGTATTGCTCATATATAGCTGTATGTTTTAGGCCCCATATGGAGCGACTCGATTTTTCAATGCAAAATTAATCATTATTTTTGATTGTGGCAATATTAGAGAGAAAAAAAATATGGAATGCCGTGAGCATTCCATATTTTTAACATGTCGGATAAGTTTTCGGATTACCAGATGATGATTCGTTCTGAAGCAGGACGGAACATCTTGTCTCCTTCCTTGATATCGAACGCCTTGAAGAACGGCTCAATATTCTTGAGAGTGACGTTTACGCGGTTTTCGCCGAGGGAATGTACGTCGCCGCTGGTGAGGTTGAGCATTTCAGCCTCGCGGATGTTCTGAGCCCAGAGGTTTGCGTAGTTCATATAGAAAGCCTGCGCAGGTGTAAGGCCATCAATAAGGGCTTCTTCGCTGTCCACGTCGACACCTTTCTTTTTCTGGCTGTCGAGGAATGCTGTCATAGCAACTCGAAGACCACCCTGGTCTGCGATGTTTTCGCCGAGAGTGTACTGGCCGTTAGCGAAAACTCCTGGAAGTATCTCAACTTGGTTGAACTGCTCTACGAGACCCTGGGTGAGGTCCTGGAAAGCAGCGGCGTCTTCAGGCTGCCACCAGTTGACCATATTGCCGTTTGCGTCGAAGTTGCAACCCTGGTCGTCGAAACCGTGAGTCATCTCGTGGCCGATCACTACACCGATACCGCCGTAGTTCTCTGCATCGCTTGCCTCAGGGTCGAAGAAAGGAGCCTGGAGAATACCTGCAGGGAATACTATCTCATTATTGAGAGGGTTGTAGTATGCGTTGATGGTCTGGGGAGTCATGCCCCATTCAGTACGGTCAACTGGTTTACCCCACTTCTTGAGGTATTCCTTCTGGCGCCACATGCGTGCATTCTGGATGTTCTCTGCATAGCTTAGGTTGGGATCAATCTCAAGTTCGGAATAGTCTTTCCATTTGTCTGGATAACCTATTTTGACAGTAAACTTATTGAGTTTCTTAAGAGCCTCCACCTTTGTGTCGTCGCTCATCCATTCGAGGTGGATGATGTGCTTGCCAAGAGCGTTGCGAAGATTCTCCACGAGACCGATCATATAGTCTTTGGAGCTCTGAGGGAAATACTCTGCAACATATAGTTCGCCGATGGCCTCGCCAAGGTAACCCTCAGTCACGCCGAGAGCCTTCTTCCAGCGGGGACGCTGCTGCTGCACTCCGCTCATCACTTTGCTGAATTCGAAACCTGCGTCAGCAAAATCGTCGCTGAGGAATGGAGCATAGTCCTCCACTACGAGCCATGCATAGTAGTCTTTGAGTTCGCGGTCGGAAAGCTGACCGGCAAGTTTGTTTGCGGCATTCAAGGAGCGAGGTTCAGTCACGATGATTGTCTCGGGAGCCTCAATGTCCATAGTCTCGATGAAGAAACGGTCGAGGGGGAGATTGCTCCATTTTGCTTTGACATCCTCATAGCTGTAGGGATTATAGAGAGCAGGGATATTGCGACTTTCCTCGCGTGTGAGAGCAGAGTCAGCAAGAGCGGTCTCAATCTTCATCACACTCTTCACAATGCGTTTTGCATCTTTCTTTGAGTAGCCGGCGAGAGTCATATACTTCTCGATAAGCTTTTGATAAGCCTCACGCACTTCCTTATTGCGCTTGTCGTTGAGCAAGTAGTAGTCGCGGTCGCCAAGACCGAGGCTGTTGCTTCCGAGGTACATGGCATAGACCTGAGAGTTAGCCAGGTCTTCCTGAGGACCTCCGTTGAAAAGTGGGCTGCTATAGTTTTTGTGCATCCACAGCATCAGGTCGGTCATAGCGTCGTGCTGTGTGCCTTCAATCTTTGAAAGAGCCGGCTTGATGGGTTCTGCACCTAACTTGTTGCGACGGATAGAGTCCATGCCCTGCTCATAAAGAGTCGCTACCTTGTAGGCGTTGGTACCTTTCTGAGGATTGGTGGCTGCGAGTCCTGTCACGATACGGCGCACACGGTTGTTGCTTGAATCGTTGAGAATATTGAAGGCTCCATAGCGGGAATACTCTGGAGTGAGGGGATGCGAATCCATCCAACCTTTGTTGACGTGGCGGTAGAAGTCCTGCGAAGCAGGGGTAGTGGGGTCGATGCCTTTCGGATCGAGGCTCTTCAGGTGTTCAGCTTGCATTCCCATGCAGAAAGAAGCCGAAGCCATGATCGCAAGAAGATTTCTCAGTTTCATTTTTCTGAAGTTTTTAGATTATTTATTATGGTTTTTGATTTCATTTCAGTTTCTTTCCATTCCTTCTCGGGATTGGAAAGAGGGGTGATGCCTCCTCCTACAAAGATAGATATTGCATCTTCTGCAACTTTTGCAGATCTGAGGTTCGCGAAAAAGGCAGTGTCACCATCCATGTCGTTTGGTCCACAAAATCCTCCATAGAGTTCTCTTGGAAAATTCTCGTATCGCTTGATTAAGTCAAGGGAGTGCTCGCGGTCGGAGCCGCACAAGGCAGGAGTTGGAGATAAGTCTGTAAGAATTTGTTTGAGTCGATTGTTGAAGCTTTCCTCATATTCTTCAGCTAAGTCAGATGGAGGCATAAATGCGGATATGGGAGTACAAATATGCTCTACTGGTCCTGCTTTTCTCGTGAAAGTCTTTCCAGCCATGACAGTCCCACAGTGATTGGTAAGGGTGTGGATTATGAACTCCGTTACCATTGCCTGCTCGTCGAGATTCTTTTCATCCCACGCGTCATCTTTATCGGAGGAGTGGCGAGTGCCGGCGAGAGCCATGGTGGAGATAAAATCACCCTCCTTTCGAAGGAGCAGCTCAGGAGAAGCCCCAATCCAAGTCCCGGTTTCGGATGTGGAAAATGAGAAAACAAATGCGTCTGGATAAGATAAGCTTAAAGAGTCGAAAGTGGAATTTATGTCAATCTTTTTGCTAATTTTGATTACTCTTGCGGCTACTGTTTTGCCTCTCCTTCCATTTAAGTCAGCCTTGATTGCTTCAATTTCATTGAAGTATTCATTCTCGGATGTAGTAGGAGGTAAATCTGATTCTACGGCTTTGATATCTTCAATTTCAGGAATAAAATCGGAAGGTATCGTAATGAGATTATCTTTCGGATGCAAAAATGGTGCGACAGTGAAGCCTTTTCCGAGTCCTTTAATAAGGAGGTGAGAAGCTCCGCTGACAATTTCTTTAGAATTGGGAAGTCTATATTTAAACCAGTTCACCGAATAATTCAAAAGGCTCAGCCTTTGTAACTTTAACGTTGATAAAATCTCCGGGTTCAGCTTCTGAGCCCTTCACGTAAATCTCAGGGTCCACTTCCGGGGAATCCCATTGGGTTCGACCGATTCGGGTGTCCCCCTCAATGCGATCGACAAGGACGCGGACGGTTTGGCCTACCATCTCGAGGTTTCTCTGATAGGCTATTTCCTGCTGCAGTTCCATCAGGCGGTCAAGACGCTTCTGCTTAGTTTCCTGTGGGATAGGATCTCCAAGGTTTTTGGCAGCCCACGTGTCGTCTTCCTCGCTGTATGCGAATGCCCCCATTCGTTCGAAGCGCTGTTCGCGAACGAAATCGAGTAGTTCTTCAAATTCCTTTTCACCCTCACCCGGGAACCCCACCATCAGGGTAGTGCGGATCTTAAGATCAGGCACTCGACGGCGCATTTCGGCGAGGAGTTCGCGGGTCTGCTGTCCGTTGATATGACGGCGCATGTTTTCGAGCACTTTGTCTGAGACGTGCTGGAGTGCGATATCAAGGTATTTGCAGACATTGTCGTGTCGTGCCATCACGTCGAGAAGTTCCATAGGGAAATCTGACGGGTAAGCGTAATGAAGACGAATCCATTCCACTCCAGGTATCTCAGCCATGCGGTCGATAAGTTCAGGGAGGTTATGGAGGCCATAGATATCAGTGCCATAGCTGCTGAGGTCCTGGGCAATAATGTTGAAGTCCTTCACTCCTTTCGCTACGAGTTCGCGTGTCTCATCGAGAATTTCTTCGATTGGGCGGGACGTATGTCGTCCGGTTATGAGAGGAATTGCGCAGAAAGCGCAAAAGCGGTTGCAACCTTCTGAAATCTTTAAGTATGTGCTGTGAGGGGGAGTGGTCAGAGTCCGTTCCCATTCTTTAGGCTGCTCGTTATGGTCCGCTTTTCGGTCAGGCAGCTGGTCGATGAAGTCCTTCCAGTCGAATTTGCCATACCAGATGTCTACTTCAGGTATCTCGGCCTTTAGGTCGTCCATATACCTTTGAGAGAGACAACCCATCACGGCGATGTGACCTATCTTGCGGGTCTTTTTCAGCTCGCCAAGTTGGAGAATCATTTCGATAGATTCTACCTTGGCATCTTGGATAAAACCGCAGGTATTGACCATCACCCATTCTCCGTTTGGCTGCTCTGCATCATGGCGCACGTCATAGCCCTTGGCCGAAAGGCGTCGGAGAAGACGCTCGCTGTCGATGAGGTTTTTGCTGCACCCCAGAGAGATGACGTCGATAAGACCTTTTTTCATGTACCCTTATCTTTAATTATTTTGCGGCATTTCCGAAGAGAGACTTGACAAACTCCTCGCTGTCGAAAATCTGCAGGTCGTCCATCTGTTCGCCGACACCAATATATTTAACTGGCACTTTAAACTGGTCGCTGATGCCGATGACAACGCCACCTTTGGCTGTGCCATCAAGTTTTGTTATTGCGAGAGCGTTGACCTCAGTGGCAGCGATAAACTGCTTGGCCTGTTCGAAAGCGTTCTGTCCTGTGCTGCCGTCAAGCACGAGGAGCACCTCATTGGGTGCATCTGGGAGAACTTTCTTCATGACATTTTTTACCTTAGTCATTTCGTTCATCAGGCCAATTTTGTTATGAAGGCGGCCTGCAGTGTCGATGATGACTACGTCAGCACCTTGTGCCTTGGCGCTACTGAGAGTGTCGAAAGCGACCGCAGCCGGGTCGCTGCCCATTTTCTGTTTGATGACGGGCACACCTGCGCGTTCGCCCCAGATGTCGAGTTGTTCGATAGCTGCAGCGCGGAAGGTGTCGGCCGCCCCGAGGATTACCTTGTTACCGGCTGCCTTATATTGGTGGGCGAGTTTGCCGATGGTTGTTGTCTTGCCTACACCGTTGACACCGACTACCATGATGACATATGGCTTCTTGTCTGCCGGCAACTCGAAGTCTCCGAGTTCCGGATTTTTGTCGGGACGTGCGAGCAACTGGGAGATTTCGTCGCAGAGGATTTCGTTGAGTTCGGAGGTGCCGACATATTTATCGCGTGCCACACGTTCCTCAAGTCTTTCGATGATCTTGAGGGAAGTGTCTACACCCATGTCGGAGGTGATGAAGACCTCTTCCAGATTGTCAAGAACCTCATCATCAACTTTAGACTTACCAGCTACGGCGCGGGTAATCTTGTCCCATACACCCTTTTTAGTTTTTTCGAGTCCGGAATCGAGTTTTTCCTTCTTCTCTTTCGAAAATAGTTTTTTGAAAAATCCCATATATATCGGTTTTTAATATTGCAAAATTAGTGTTTTTTCTTGACATGCACAAATTTCGTGCCAAATATCTCAGTTGGATGGCTCACACTGGGGGCGGTGGGGTGGTGGGGACGCTAGGCGGACGCACGAACCGTGTATTTTGAAAAGACAATAAAAAAGGCCGGCATCGAAGTGGTGATTTTCGATGTCGGCCTTAATATATAGGAATGTGGATTTATTCATAACGTAGATAAAGGTCAAGAACCAAGAGTCAAGAACCAAGTGATTTTAAGGGTCAAGAGTCAAGGGTCAAGAACCAAGTAGTTTTTGCCCCGTCACCTGTGGCGGGGAGAGTATAGGGCGGCGAATTCGGTCATGTCGCGGCCGTCTGGGTCGATACTCTGTATCCAGTGCAGGGACGTGTCGGGAGCTTTGGGATGGGCATCATCCGTTCGGCGAATGATGTCCATGGCAAAGACCGGCGATGCATGGGCGCAACACTTTCGTGCAGGGGGCACATAATGA
>CAZIAX010000028.1:0-18489 GCA_964537745.1 uncultured Sangeribacter sp. | reverse complement strand
GCCCCATGTGGCGCTCCATCATCGGAGTGGGAGGCATATTCTTCATTGTGCTGCTTGGCATCCTCTACATCTTCGAGCATTACTCAGTAGAGTCGATGACACAGATATTCTCCTTCATCCCGCAACCGAGTGGCGAGCCGACGCTCACAGCTTATGAGCTCTCGATGTTCTTCACCATCTTCGTCTTCCTGCAGTTTTGGAACATGTTTAACGCCCGTGCCTTCGAGACCGGCCGTAGCGCCTTCCACTTCAAGGGAGCCGGAGGCTTCGTGACCATTGCCTTCGCCATTCTCGTAGGCCAGATAGCCATCGTCACCGTCGGCGGCGAATTCTTCAATGTCACTCCCCTCCGCATCGAAGACTGGCTGATCATCATCGGCTCCACCTCCCTCGTACTCTGGATAGGCGAGCTCCTCCGCCTCTTCAAAAAATAATGTATGGAATGCCGGCTTCCCAACATGCTATAAAAAAGCGCACCGCCCAACGGGCCGGTGCGCTTTTTATACTTGGTTCTTGACTCTTGTTGGTCCTTGACCCTTAAAACTTCTCCTGCGCCTCCCGATAGGAGTCCATCGACCCGATATCGAAGCGTGTGCCGGCCATAGGCCAGGCATGGAGTATGGTGACGTCCGTCAGATAGTGGGCCAAGTTTCCTGGCGCATCAAATCCGCATCCATGCTCCATGCACTCCCGAATAAGAGGGAGATCCTTGCGCGAATAGATATAGAAGGGAGGCACCGCCCAGTTCGAGACCGGTTTCTCCGGCTTCTCCTGCATCTCCAGCACCTTCATGTCGCCATCAACAGCGATGACACCGGTGCGCTGCAGTTTGCGCAGTTCCGGCTCATTATGGCACATTATGACTGAGGTGCCCTTCTCCTTGAAATAGTCTACGAATCCCTGCATAGAGAAGTCGAGGATATTGTCGGCTGCCAGCACCATGATATCGTCGTCTACGTCACACTTCTCCAGTGCTAATAGCAGGTCGCGGACGGCACCGAGGCGATTGTCGTTGTCAGTAGTGCCGTCGTCGATGATGGTGATGGATTTCTTATAGTTTGAGTTAGCCTTCCATTCCTCAAATATATTGGCGAAGCGGTGGTTAGTGATGATGATATGCTCATCTATATCCTCGATGGCATCCAGGTCTGCCATCATACGGTCGAGGATAGTGGAATCTCCTATCTTCAACAGCGGCTTAGGAAAATTCTCAGTCAGCGGATAAAGCCGCGTGGCGTAGCCCGCCGCAATAACAATATTTTTCATTTGATCTATTTTTTACTTACAAAAAATCCACACCATTAGCCGGCTCGCAGAAGAAAATCTCAAACGAATCCTTGTAGTGCGGATACTTCGCCAGATACTTCTCTGTGACCTCTGCGCGTATCTGGTCTTCCTTCGTCGGGTCTACGAGCGCTATGCACGCCCCCTTGAAACCGGCACCAGAAAAGCGACCTCCGTATATGCCGTCGGTCTCCTTCATTATCTTGTAGATATCTATCAGCTCCGGCGAACCGCACTCATAGTTATTCATTGACGACTCGCAGCTCTCAAACACCAATTTCCCGAAAGCTTCGATATCACCGGCTTCCCAAGCCTTTACGCCGTCGGTCACTCGGTCGCACTCCGAATAGAAATGCTTTGCCCGACGTGCGAAGCGTTCCGGCATACGGTCTTGATACTTCTCGAAGATGGCCTCTTCCACGTCGCGCAGACGAGTGTCCTCAAACTCATGAAGTTTCTCGTTTTCATAAGCCTGCATGATCCATGCAGCTGTCTTGCACTCCGCCACGCGGAGGTTGTAGTCTGTGCCCGTCAGCTTGCGCGTCACTCCCGAGAAGAAGATGCCAAGTTTGAAGGGTAATGGTTTAGGATTCTCTCCTCCGAAGGGGATTAGGCGGTGGTCGCCAGTACGGGTGTCGAGATAGAGCAGCTTGTCGGCCTCGCATAGCACAACACATGCTTGGTCGAGGATACCATTGTTGAGCCCCACATATTGGCGTTCCGCCACGGAGGCGTAGTGTATGATTTGTTTCCGGTCAAGTCCCAAGTGGTTGACTTTGTCGAGAGCCATCACGAATCCGCACAGCAGGGCGGCAGATGATGATAGGCCCCCGATTGGCATAGATCCTTTCACTATGCCGCGTATTCCTTGCGAAAGATGGAAATCCTGCTGCAGTGCCCACACGGCACCTCGCAGATAGTCGCCCCAGTTGCCTTGGCGCTCATCGACGGGGCGTTGCACGTTGAAGGTCATCAGTCCCTCGAATGAGAGCGAAGCCATCTCGACTTTTCCCGACTCCGTGGCCGAGAAAAGAAATTCAATACCTGAATCGAACGCGAAGCCCGAGACGAGGCCGTGCTGATGGTCTACGTGCGCCCCTAATGGACAAATACGGTAAGGGGAAAATAGCTGATAGAGCGCATCCCCCTTACCGAAAAAGGTCCTGTAAGCAGTATGTAATGAAGTCATGTGTATGTTTTCAGTTTTTCATCTGTCAGAGTCAGCGAGCCATCTCCTCCAGAGAGAACTTGCCGTCCATCTCGCGTGGCTCTTTCTTTCCGGATAGGATGTCGAAGAGGAAGTCGCGGATGGATTCCGGATTAAGCACAGCCGGTTTTCCCTCGGCATCTGCTCCAAGATCGTAGGTCTTCAGAAGCTGTGGGCCAAGGGAGGCAGCGGTCAGCAGGAAGTGGTTCTGAAAGCGGTCGGTGTCGATCATGTCGGCTGCAAGCACCTTGCCGATGACGGTAAAGGATCGCAGGGCCTGCTGGCGACCATCCTCGCCTCGGAGGTTTGAGCGCACCTCATCGGTCTCCAGGTTCATGGGAATCCTGCCAGAGAGGCGGTCTTCCGTGACGCCACGGAAGAGAGCCCCGAGGTCGGCGAGGGAGAGATTGTATAGTCGTGTGCCAGGGCCTAAGATGGGGGGCTCGATGGTGAATGCCGAGGGGAGCAGCAGCTGCACCACACCGTCAAGATTGATGCGCGGAGTGTTGAAAGTGCCTACTATACTATTGTTGATTCGCGCTTCCTGGGTGGCGAATACGCCGCCAATGACCACGCAGTTGTCGAGTGATATCTCGTCAGCGTAGATACTTCCTGCCACGTAGCAGTTTTGCAGGGTGACGTTCTTGCCGTTGATGTCGGAGCAGAACGTAGGTCGGCAGCTGTTGGTGCGCGATGTGATGGAGTCGGCAGAGCCTACGGCCTTCATGAAAGTCACTTCTCCCTTTACCTCGCTTGAGATGTAGAGTTCCTTTTGTGCGAAGACAGCCCCTTTTATCACGACGTCTCCTCCACGCACTTGGATGGTATTGCCGAAGATGGCTCCCTCCACTTCAGTGTTGCCATTGATGATCACATTGCGTGTGAGTTCCGATATCTTCTGCGGAAGAATGGATCCGCGCACCAGATTGTCCTGGAGAATGATCTCGGCAGCATCAAATCTTATTTCGTTTAATTCTTTTTTATTGCTCATGGGTCAAGATTCTTAAGTGTTATTTGCCGGCTATGGCAGTTTGGGATAAATTGAAGAGCTGAGCCGTCATGTCGGCTACTCTTTGCGCGTGGACATTTTTTGCCTCTGCATGCATATTGGCCACGTTGCTGTTGAAATAGTCGCTGATATGGCCGGCTTCTTCTTCCGTCATCTGCCTCATCCATCCTTTAGAGTCGATTCCATCATAGAGAGTTTTCTCGTCGATTCCGTTGAGCAGGGGGGATGCAAAGAGCTGCCGGGCGGTGCGCCCCTTGTCTACCATCCCCTCCATTACGCAGAATGGCGTTGCGACAGGCCCAGCTTCCCCTTTCGGAAGAAGGCAGCGGTTGATGACATTGTCGGTGGCATATTGTATGGCAAGAAATCTCTTTCCTCTGTCGAGGGCCTCTAATGCCTTTCTCTTCACTTGGTTGGCGGCTATTACGGAGTGAACGCGCGCAGTCTCTCCGGCAGTCACCGAGACGGTTGCTGCGGCTTCCTCATTGCCTTGGTGGCTCCCGATGCTGTCGAGCTGGCGCGTGGCGTGGAAGACGGGCTCATCGATTGAGTAGATGCGGTTTTCGAGTTCCTTGCTAAGGTCGTTGAATATCTTGAGGTAACGGTCGGAGATGCGCTGATAGTCAATGCCCATCTGCTTTTGCTTCTCGCGGCATCGCTCAGCGAACTTATTGAGCTGGAGCAGCAGCGATTCGGAATGTATCTTTAGCTGTGCTATCTGTTGGGAGATGTCAGACTTCACTGTCTTGAAAAATCCCGATACGATAGTGTCGCCTACTTGCTTAGATGCGCTGTCGATGGCCTTAAGTTGGGCGGCCTCCGTGGCCACCACCGACCCAGTAAGCAGGTCGACGCCATCTTTCATGTCGTCGACGGCGTCATCGAAAGGCTCCGTGTCGACCGTGACGTCGAAGTGGACGGTCTCATGCTCCGTACCGGAGTAGGAGACGCGTCCCCCGTTCTCCGACGGTGGATAGGAGACCGAGCCCGAATAGTGGATGCTCACGGTCTTTGTGAAACGTCTGGTATAACTCATAGTCAGATGCTTTTAGGGTCACTTTAACGTCTCGAAATTAGTTCTCTCATACATCTTCAGCATCATATCGCGCACGCGCTGGCTGACGCCGGCGGCCATCACCTGCTGCCGGAAATAGTTGGTCACCTCCGGATTCTTCTCAGCGGGCGTTTGCCACTGGATTGAGCCGTCGCGATAGCTTGATGAGACGCGCGTCTCTATCGACTGACGCGCTTCTCTACTGAGAGCTATTTGGGAGGCTATGACCTGGGTCTGCTTGTTGCGTGTGGAGTCGATGTCACTTTCTGCGATGCAGACAGGCACGGATATAGTCTCAACCTCCTGGGCCATAGGACGCGGGAGCAGTATGCGGTCGGTGATTGAATTAAGTCGGTTGGAGTCGGCTATGAAGCTGTTGATAGATTCGATTGCCTTGGCGGCGCGGTATTTGAGGTTGGACGAAGTGACCGACTGCGAGGTCTTGATCGACTCCGACTGTCCCACTGATACTGTTGAGACGAGCTGGCTGCCACGGTTTGTGATTTTCTCCGCTTCGGTGTTGGCGAAGGTGATGACCGGGCGGTCAATCTCAGTGATACGCTGCTCCAGGTTGCGGTTGAGCGAATTGAATGTCTTCAGATATCTGCCTGATATCATCTGATAGTCACGTTCCATCCTTTCGCGGATGGCCATGAGTTGCTTGCGCTGCTGCTGGAGGCGGAGGAGCTGTGCATCCACCTTAGCCTGCAGGGTAGCCATTTTCTGCGATATCTGGGAGTGAATGAGGGCGTAGAAACCTTGGTTGACCTTCCGGCACACATGGTCGGCGCCATCCGCCTGGGCCTTTATCACAGCTGCTTGCATCCCGACTACTGCGGTGGTGGTGGCATTGACGTGATTCTTGACCGAGTGGATTTCTTTGGCCATCTCAGAAGTATCGACATAGCAGTCAAATGTATGTGCCATATTGAATTGCTTTTGATGGTTCGTAAGGGTTATTCTTCTTTTGGCTTGCTGGGAGCATCAGCGTTTGGAGTGGCTGGAGGCGTGGGTATTGCCGGGGGCACCGGTGCTTCTGTCTGCTCTGGATTGTCGGTTGGGATAGCCGGTGTCTCTGAGTTGTCAGTCGGTGTGGCCACTGGTTGTTGTTCGTCGGCTGGGGTAGCCGCAGTCGGCTGTTCCTCTGCCGGAGCTGCCGGTTGGTACTCATCACCTGGCTCATATGCTCCTGATGGCTCAGACAGAGCCGAGAGAGCCTCTCTCACCATTGCGGGAAGATTCATCGCGAAATGCTCGTAGGCGATGTCGCTTACGTGCGGCTCAGGCGGCAACTGGGAGTCCTTTGCCAGCTTCGGGTTGACTCCGGCCAGCGATTTGCGGCGGTCGTCCATCTTGCTTACCTCAGCGGCTGCCACTGCCACTGAATTAGAATATCCGTCGCGGAGCTTGGCGTCGTAGTATTCCACATGGCCGAAGCGCTGAGCCTTGAGGTCGATGTCCTCTTTCAGACGGTCGATATAGTCTTCGAAGTCGCTCTGGCACTTCTGGAATTCCTGGCTCTGGAGCTCGAAGGCAGCGAGAGATTCGGCTGAATTGTCGACTGCGTTGACCACAGTTGAGTCGAGACTTCCATCCGAATCCTGCATCTGGGTCTCAGTGCGCTGAAGGGCGAGCAGGTTGTTGTAGGCGCTGACGTATTCGGTGAGCGCTCCTTGCATGAGGTTGATGATGTCGGAGCTCTCAGCGCGGTTGGCGCGATAGAAAGCGTCGGTGTCCTGATGCCACTTGTTGAGGTAGCTCAGTTTCTGGTCTTTGATATGGTTGTAGATCTTGAGACGCTCTATGCGGTTTTCCTGCATGAGGTTCTGCACCATAGGAGCTACGATTTCCTCATACATCTGATGCATGCCGAATGGCTGTAGAGTCTGGGAGCCATCCTCAGCGACCCACATTCCTGACATAGGATTGTATCTGACTCTCGATGACTGGCGGAGCTGGAAAGGCTCATAGCCCTGGATGTTGTCGGAATAGTTGAAGTCTTCGTGTCGTATGCGGTCGATTTCGTCTGCTTCGAGGGCAGGGGAGTAGTGGTTGTAGGGAGCTTTCAGTATCTGATAGAGCAGGCGGTTGGATTCGAGCACTACCTTGTCGACGGATGCGACCTTCATGCGGGCCACTGTCTGCACAGAGTTGCCGATGGCCTGCATGAGGCCCTTGAGGATTTCCTCAAACTGAGTGGTCTCAGTGGAGAGTGAATTCTTAAGCTCGTTGATCTGGCGGAATTTCTCTATGCCCGGAGTGTAGATGTCGTTGTCGAAAACCTTCACAGTAGTGGCATCGCCTGGGATTGCGGTAGTGGCGTACTCATCCAGCTGAGGGAGATAGGGAGAGTCCTGGAGCACGAGCGGCAGCTCTACAGAGACGGTCTCGAGGTCGTCCATACAGAAGGCCACGGTGCGCAGCGAGCGCTCGAGGGCACCGAGATAGTCGTTTTCCTTTATCTCCTGGATTGAGAGTGAATAGTCGTCGGTAGCCACACTCTCTGCCTCTTCTGAAGTCTCTACAATCGGAGCCTCCTTGGAGAGGTGGTTGAGCGACTGTATGGTTTGGATAAGCAGCGGGTTTTGGCGCGACATGGAGAGGGAGATGTCAGATTCAGGCACGGCCTTTGTGAAGTCTACGATGAAGCTCTTGTCTTGATACTTCACCTGCTCAGCCACCGGCACATAGGCCACTCCGAGTTTCGTCACCTTATAGTCGCGGAATATCTTGGCATGCTCTGTGCGGAAGACTCCAATCCTTTCGTCGATATCGGCTATCTTCTTCTCGATATTGCTTTTAACTATAAAGTAGGGGAAGATGAGGAGGAAGAGCCATACCCAGGCCTTGGAGAGTTTCTCCTCCTGCTCGGCCTTCTCCTGCTCGAGGTTTTTGATTTCCCCTTCGATGCGCTCCTCTTCCTTCACCACTCTTTCGGCAGCTTGCCGGTAGTAGTTGAAGAGGATCTTGGCTTGATCCTGCCATATGTTGGCGGAATCGGCGAAAATTTTTCCTTCCATGATTTATATGATTTTAGGGTAAGAAGTTCTATAATCGTTTGCGTCGACGGATGTCGTTTTCCAAGCGGAAAAGGCGGTCTTCCGCTATGCTTTTGTTGAGTGAGAAGTCAGTAAGTCCGGTAGCGAGCGCCTCACAGTCGAGTATTATTGCCTCATCGGCCTCGCGTGCCTCCGGAGCGTAAGATGGGGTCAGATACCTTCCTTCTGCTACGGCGTCGAGTATGCGGCGTTTAAGCTCTGGGTCGATGTCGCGGTGGCTTTCAATTGCATTGCGAAGGTCGGCGAGAGCTGCCTTTACGTCGGCTTTCCCCTTTTTTGTCCTCTGCTCCTCAACATAGACTTGCTTTGCCTTGTCCATGCTCGCGTTGGAAGCTATGATGCCGCCTAAGAAGAGAAGGAGCAGTGCCCCCTGCACCAATGCCTGCAGGCCGAAGCTGCATCCCTCTTCGCCAGTCTGCCAGACATAGATGATGCAGCCCAGCATAAAGAGCAGGGCAAGGGCGATATACCATCCTGTTGCAGTCCAACGGATTCCAAGGCCGGCTACTTCCTTATGCGATTTGTCGGATAGGTTGACAAAGGGGAATATCACATTAAGCAAGCAGACCACGTTGATTATGGTCAGTACGATGAAGTCGAGCCATCGTATCTCGTCGGTCAGCACCCAATCGGGGATGAGTGCGAATACCACTATTGCAAAGAGCACTTCTATTCCAATGGAGAAGGCTATTGTCAGTATTCTGGTGTTCATTCTCGGGTCGTTGTTGGTGATTTTGGTCTATCGTTTGTTGCCGCAACGAGGACAGAATTTCGCTGTCGGAGGAATCTGTGCGCCGCAGCGTTTGCAAGTGTTGTCGTCGGTGATTACCGGCTGGCCGCATCCTGGGCAGAACGCATAACCCTGAGGTATCTCTGTTCGGCAGTGCGGGCATTTCTGTGTTCCGCCGCTGAGCGGAGTGCCACAGTTGACGCATCGGCGTGCTCCCTCCGGATTGTCGGTGCCGCATGTGGGGCATGGATTGTATTTATTGCCGCAATGAGGGCAGAAAGCCATAGAGTTGGGGAATTTCTTTGCGCATGCCGAGCAGTAGACCATCTTTACTCCGACATTGCCGGCCTGTTGTCCGGCGGCCATCTGGCCTCCGCCTTGTCCGCCTCCGAATGTAGGCTGCTGGAACTGTGGATTCATTGCTGCGCCACCCATAGCGCCCCCCATGCCGTTCATCATGTTGATGGCCATCAATCCTCCTAAGAGTCCTCCTCCACCGGCAGCTCCGGCGAGTCCGCTCATGGCATTGTTTGCAGTGTCAAACATCTGCTCCTGTTGCCAAGTATGGCCTGTGATGGACATTGAGCTTTGCGTCGCGATGGCCTCCTTTACCTTGCGTCCTTCGGGAGTTGTGTCGTCGATATCCACGTTTGAGACGTAGAATTTTGTGAGCTCGACTCCCTGGTCTTTCCAGAAGTCGCTCAATGTAGCCCTGAGCATGTCGGAAAGGCCAGCCAAGTGTGCGGATATGCTTTTGTAGCCGATACGGTTTTCATTCATGAAAGTCACGATGGCTGACTTAGCCCTTGTGGTGAATTCACCCTCAAACTGCAGAGTGAGGTCGCGCTGTGAGAATGCATTGCGTGTGCCCACCATCTTGATAAGGAATTTCTCAGGGTCGGTTATTCTCAGTCCATATTGGCCGTCGATAAGTAGTGGCAGGTTGGTCTGATAATCTGAGTCGTGGATGGCAAGCTTCTTGATTTGCCATGGGATTGAATAGTTGTCGATTAGGTTGACAAACCATACTTGTGCGAGGAATGGATTTTTCCCGCCGAATGGAAGGCCGAAGAGGCGGCGTAGCACTGGGAGGTTCTCGGTGCTGAGCGTATGCTTGCCAGGGCCGAATTTCCCCATCAGTTCACCTTTAGAGAAAAGAAGAGCTACTTGCGATTCGTTGACTACGAGCTGTGTGTAGGTAGAGAGATTGTTTTCTGGATACTTGTAGGCATAAATGATCTCATTGCCTTGTGGACTCCACGAAATACTGTCGATTATTGCCATGTTGTATTGAAATTTATGAAAGTAAAAGGTGTTGTTACCTTCAAAATAATTTATTATTTTATGAAAAGTCTATTATTTTGGAATTTTTTTTCAAAATTAAATTAAATAAGTCAGTAAAGAGGGAAAACGGGTGTTAATATATGTTAATTATGTTACACAACATAATTTCTATGTTTCCAAGATTGAAAAGCTGATTGTTTAACCACAGGCTCCGTAAGTTGCAATGCCAGAATCGACAGTATTTTTTCATTAATCAAAATCTTTAACAAATGTTAAAATCGGATTTTGTAATAAAAATTTAATCAAAAATGTCTTTGAATTGTTAAAATATGTAGTAATTTTGAACTTTGTCTGGCAATGCATAGGGCAGTTTTATCGCGTTTCGCGGTCTATTCCGTTAAGCGACATAAACATTGCGCGCGGCCATACCAGTACATTTCAACGCCTACCTGAATAACCTGAAAACTGAGATTAATTATATAAATGTAGTACCTAAAAAAAACCTGCATGAAAAACGTTTGTTTTACCCTCAGCAGGAAAGCGCTCTTGGCAATAGCAATGCTTTTGACCTTCACGCTTCCCGCTCTAGCCCAGAAGATCACTGTCCATGGATATGTGGATGATTCGACGGGCGAACCACTCATCGGTGCCACTGTTATGGAAAAAGGCACCTCAAACGGCACAGCGACCGATTTTGACGGTAACTTCACTCTCAATGTCGATCCAAACGCCACTCTCGTGATCAGCTACATCGGCTATGACACCCAGGATGTCGCCGTGAACGGTCGCACAGAAATCAAAGTGACCCTTCAGGACAACACGACGATGCTCGCCGAGACAGTCGTAATCGGTTACGGTTCTGTAAAGAAATCTGATGCAACCGGCTCTGTCGCTGTTGTCAAGCCGAGCGAGGTCGAGGCTGGTCTGGCTACTTCAGCACAGGATCTTCTTGTAGGCGCAAGCCCTGGCGTAGTTGTGACTCTCGATGGTGGTAACCCATCAGGTGGTGCCAACATCCAGATTCGTGGTGGTGCTTCGCTCGCAGCCTCCAATGCTCCTCTTATCGTAGTAGACGGAGTGCCTATGGACACAAAAGGTGTGACCGGTTCTTCCAACCCCCTCAGCCTTATCTCTCCTGAGAATGTGGAGAGCATGACAATCCTTAAAGATGCTTCTGCTACAGCAATCTACGGTAGCCGTGCATCAAACGGTGTGATCATCATCACCACTAAGAAGGGTAAATCCGGCCGTCCGCAGGTCAACTTCACTGCCAACATGTATGTCAATACTCCCCGTAAGTATCTTGACATGATGGATGGTCCTACATTCAGCAACTTCATTAAAAATGAATATGGTGAAGGTTCTGACCAGGCTAATGCACTTGGCAAGTATGACACCAACTGGAGCAAGGAAGCTCTTCACACTACTGTAAGCTCTGATTATAACCTCAGTGTAGGCGGTACAGTTGGTTTCCTTCCCTACCGTGTGGCTGTCAGCTACACCAACAACAACGGTATCCTGCGCGGCACTTCTATGGACCGCGTGATCGGATCGATCAACCTTACTCCGAAGTTCTGGAACGACCTTCTTTCAGTCAACCTTAACGTGAAGGGTGCATACGTAAAGAATGAATATGCCGACAACATGCTTGGGGGTTGCGTTTCAATGAACCCGACTCTTCCTGTAAAAGACTATGAGAACGGTGCCGCATATCTCGGTTACTGGACTTCATACAAGGGTGATGGAACTGTGATTGACAAAGATACCCCCAACGGAACTCTCAACATTACGACTGCACCTATAAACCCGCTTTCTCAGCAGCTTGAGCATAAATCGGAAGGTACAAGCTACCAGAGCGTAGGCAATCTTCAGATCGACCTCAAGATGCCTTTCCTTACCGATCTCCGTGCAAACCTCAACCTTGGATATGATATCCAGAAGGGCGATTGGTTTGGTTACTATTATCCTAATACTCCAAAGGCATGGGCCAATGGTTTCGGTGTTAAGCAAAACGCAAACAGCGATGACGTAACCACTATCAAGAATGGCGGTACGAGTGCTGACAAGCAGCATCAGATACGTCAGAACCTCCTTCTCGACTTCTATCTCAACTACAACCATGAGTTTGAGTCTATAGGCTCAGTTCTCGACGTGACAGCCGGTTATTCATGGCAGAAATTCCACAACAAAGGTCATAGCTATGGCTATGTCTACAATGTCGGCAATCCGGAATACTATCCCTCTCAGTATCAGGGTCAGGACTTCTCCAAGTATCTTGGTACACAGGCTTATCCCACAAATTACTATTCTACTCCTCACCAACTTGTATCATTCTTCGGACGTGTTAACTACAGCTTCTTTGATAAGTATCTGATTACAGCTACTGTTCGTTACGACGGTACCTCACGTTTCTCCAAAGATAACCGCTGGGGTCTCTTCCCTTCTGTAGCACTCGGCTGGAAGCTTCTCGACGAAAACTTCATGACTTTCGCTCGTGGCGCTATGAACGAACTTAAGATCCGTGCAGGCTACGGCGTGACCGGCCAGCAGGACCTCAACGACGACTACTTCCCTTATCTTCCTGTCTACGGTATCTCCACAGACGTTTCACATCGCTATCCGCTGGGCAATACAGAATATTATCCTGTTACTCCGGGCGCATATAATGCAGATATCAAATGGGAGGAAACCCGCACTTGGAACGTAGGTATCGACTATGGATTCGCCAACAACCGCGTCAACGGTGCTCTCGAGTTCTACAAGCGTAAGACTGTCGACCTTCTTACATTCGCCAACTATCCCGCAGGCTCTAACCTCACAAACAAGGGTAACATCAACATCGGTGACCTTGAGAACATAGGTATCGAGTTTACTATCAACACCCGTCCTATTGTGACAGATAACTTCACATGGAACTCCAACCTCAACATTGGCTGGAACAAGAACAAGATCACACGCCTTGCAGAAGGTGCCGATACCCAGACCGGTGGTATCTCCGCAGGTACTGGTGGCACTATCCAGAAGCATGAGGTAGGCTACTCTGCATTCAGCTTCTATGTTTACGAGCAGGTATACGATCAGGATGGAACTCCTCTTGATGGTGTGTTCGTAGACCGTGACGGCGACGGTGAGATCACAGAATCAGACAAGTATCTCTACCATAGCAAGGATCCGAAGGTGACTCTCACTTGGGTCAACACTTTCAACTATAAGAACTGGGACTTCGGTATCACACTTCGCAGCAATATCGGCAACTGGGTCTACAACAACACAATGGCTTCCAACGTGTTCAAGTCGGCTAACTCTGCTCTGCCTTTGAGCAATATGATGAACAACACTCATCTCTTCGCTCAGGAATCACTTCCACAGATAATGAGTGATTACTTTGTGCAGAACGCTTCATTCCTCCGTTGCGACAATATCTCTGTTGGATATACCTGGCGCGACCTCCTTGGTGAAAAACTTCGTCTCCGTCTCTACGGTGCGGTGCAGAATCCTTTCGTAATCACCAAGTATAAGGGTCTTGATCCCGAGATTTTCTCTGGTATCGATAATGGTGTTTACCCCAACCCGATTACTTTCTCACTCGGTCTCGTAGCTTCTTTCTAATCAAATCTAACTACAAAAACAGGAATTATGAAATTCAGTAAATATTTCATTATAGGGAGCGTGGCGCTATCGATGGGTCTTTCCTCTTGTGTGGGCGACCTTAACGTGGAGCCGGATGATCCCAACACAAAACTCTCCCTTTCCTCAAAAGAGGAATATCTGGGAGTTCTTGCACGTGCCTACGGTGGCCTTGTGCTCGAGGGTGGTATTTCCGTAGATGACGGAGGTGCAGGTGTATATACACGTCAGCTATTCAACCAACAGGAACTTCCTACCGATGAGGCTATCGTAGGTAAGAACTGGAACGATGCGGGTATCGATGAGATGGGCTTCTCCATCCCTGGCAAGGACAACCACTGGGGCTACGAGATGTATTCACGTATCAACTATCAGATTGGTCTTTGCAATGAGTTCCTCCGTACCATCAGTAATGGCGCTCAGTATTTCTCAGATGCAGAGATTGCTCAGATGAAAGCTGAAATCCGTGTGCTCCGCGACCTGAGCTACTATCATATGATCGATATCTTCGGCCGTGGTCCTTGGACCGACGAGAACTCTCTCGTAGGTGCGATTCCTCCGACTTATACACGTTCTGAGCTTTTCGATGCTGTAGTAGCTGACCTGAAGGATGCTGTTCCCCAGCTTCCAGCTGCTGCTCAGCAGGAATATGGCCGTGTAAGCCGTGAGGCTGGCTATATGCTTCTTGCAAAGCTTTATCTCAATGCAGAGGTTTATACCGGTAAAGGCATGTGGCAGGAATGTGCGGATGCCTGCAAGCAAGTGGTAAGCACCGGTATTCAACTTGCTCCGGAATATAAGTATCTTTTCTGTGGCTCCAATAAAAAGTACGTAGGCAATGGTGAGATTCTTTGGGGTGTTCCTCAGGGTCCGAACACTGCTACATATGGAGGTTCTACTTATCTGACAATAGGTGCATACAATGGTGAGGTTGATGCTACTCCCTACGGATATGCCGGCACAATAAGCGGTTGGGGTGGTCCCCGTGTGCGTCCTGAGCTGTCCAAGGCTTTGGCTTCAAACGACAAGCGCCGCTTGATTTATGAAGGCTCATTCCAAGAAAACCTCAGCGACCTCTCAAGCTGGACAGCTGACGGATGCGGATATATGTGCATCAAGTTTGTCAATACTGATGAGAGTGATTACTACAATACCAATAATACAGTATTGTGTACTGATGCTCAGCAGACCTCAACTAACTTCCCCATCTTCCGTCTTGCTGATACATATCTGATGTTTGCGGAGTGTGAGCTGCACGGCGTAAGCTGCGATGGACTCAACTACTACAATAAGGTGCGCACCCGTGCAGGGGTAGCTCCTATGGGAAGCTATACAGCCGACGATCTTCTTAAGGAGCGCCAGTGTGAGCTCTATTGGGAGTGCCAGCGTCGCACTGACCTTATCCGCTTCGGCAAATACACTGGCTCAGCCTACAATTGGCAGTGGAAAGGTGGCGTAGAGGAAGGAACTGCTCTTGCAGCCACTCGCGATTTGATGCCAATCCCGGCGCAGTTTGAAGCTACCCTGGGTCAGAACCCAGGTTATTGATAAATCTTTCAATAATTGCATATAACAATGAAAAAAAGCTATATTATCGGCATGGCGGCTCTCGCGGTTGCAGGTCTGGCTTCATGTCAGGACGATCAGGATCCGAAGATCTCAACTGCTACCGAATTCGTGCTCAACACTCCGCCGATGGCCGAACAGACAATGATTCTCTCTCCGGAAGGCACAGCAACCTTCACAGTGTCGCAGCCTAACTATGGCCTGACACTGGCACCCACCTATGGCATACAGGTGTCGCTGAAAGAAGACTTCACTCAGTATAAGACAGGTTCTTATGTTAATGCCGACGGTGATGAAGTGGAAATCCCGGCCTATGTAGTAATTCCTCTTGAAAGCCAGATCAGGGCAGAACTCATAGTGAAGCAAAGCAATCTTGCCGCTGCTATCTGCTCAATGCGTGGTATCGGCAGCGCTGATGACTTTACAGAAGAAGATCCGCGTCCTCTCTATGTGCGTGCCACTTCAATCGTTGGAGCCCAGCCTTCTACTGCAATTACTTCCAATGTTATCGTGTTGAAGGCAGTGAAGGAATACTGCGCTCTTGAGTCGAATGCATTCACTGACGTCCTCTGGACTCCGGGTAACGCCAATGGATGGAACTTCGACAAAGCTATGCGTATCCCCGCAGCTGAAGAGAATGTCTATAAGGGCTATATGGCGGTTGATGGTGACTTTAAGTTTACTCATCAAGCTGCTTGGAGCAACCCAGGTAACTATGGTTGTGGCGAGAACTTCTCACAGGATGAAAACGGTGTATGGACTGGTGAACTTGTGGAGAACGCAGGTAACTTCAGCGGAGTAGAGTCGGGTCTCTATTGGGCTGAGGTGACTATCACCAATGTAAACACAGCCAACGATGAAGTTGCAGGCACAGTGAAACTGACTCCAATCAAGAGTGTAAGTATCATCGGTGACTTCAATGGATGGGGAGGCGATGTCGAGATGACTCCTGAGCCAGGTTTCTCCGTTTGGAAGGCAGAGAATGTAGATCTTGGCGGTGGCAGCTGGAAGTTCCGTATGAACAATGACTGGCCGCTCAACCTCGGAGGTACGCTTGACAATCTTACTCAGGATGGCTCCAATATCCCTGATGGAGGACAGCACACCGTAATACTTGATTTCAATACGCTTCCTTATAGCGCACGACTTGAATAATAACCGACAGGACGGATGCCGCTCACTGCGGTGGCATCCGGACTGAAAACGTGAAAATCTCAATATGAATACAAAAAACATATCTTGGCTCGGTCTCGGACTATTCGCAGCTGTCGCGCTGGCTTCGTGCGATAAAATAGAAGACAGTCTGGCTCAGCCAATCACCAACCCCCAGGAGCCTATCTTCAATAGCGCAACTATCTCATACAATGCAGTCTCGGCTATCAATGCAAGCAATCCTGAGGCTGGAGAGGTTCAGGTGGCTACTTATACTGCTGAAGGTCTCCCCGAAGGCTTCACACTTGGCGGCACACTTGAACTCTCACCCTATGAGGACTTCTCAAAGATGATAGAGGCTCCCCTCACAAGTGATGGTTCTGCTCTTTATGCAGACCTTGCTACCATCGCAGCTCAGTATACTGACAATTTCACTAAGAGTCCTGAAGTAGTGACCCTCTATGGTCGCACTATCCTCACCGCATCCAAAGGGACCGATAAGGTTCGTCTTGGATCTCTTGATACATTCTATGGAGTGGGTCAATATTCTTTCACTCCGGCTGCTCCTGAAGTAGTCATTGCTCCGGCATATTATATCGTGATGGGTGATGGATCTTCCTGGGACTTCAATGATGCTGTTAAGATGGAGCATAGCGCTGCCAACCAGTATGATGACCCCAACTTTGGCGTAGTTGTGGAGAAACTCTCTTCAGTAGGCGACAAGTGGATTGTCATGTCGGATGAAAGCTATGCGAAAGCAAAGGGTGCCGGCTCGCTCTTAGGTGTAGAATATTTCGTTCCAATCTACGACCGCACTGAAGCCGGAGTAAACTATGGTGATTTCGAAATGGAAACCTCAGGCACGGTTAACGCATCTGCTATTCCTTCACTTGTAGTACCATCTCTTGTATCGTTCAATGCTCTAAGGAAAACTTACACCTCCATGATAGCTGTTGAGGCTTATTATGTCACAGGTGATGGTTGGGCAGGTTGGAGCGCACACTGGATGCCTCTTTACACCAACAATTATACCAACTATTACGGTTTCTTGAATCTCGGTACTGAATTCAAGATTTCACCGCAAGCAGATTGGGGTGGTGATTTCGGTGCTGCCACTGCTCCGGAAGCGAGCGAGAGCAATGGTGTCTACACATACACTGGCGTTTGCAATGATTCCGGCGACAACATTAAGATTGGTAATCCCGGTCTTTATTTCGCATCTCTCAATGGTGTGACATGGGAATATAGCCTACAGCAGATCCAGACTTGGGGCCTTATTGGTGACTTCAATGGTTGGAACGGTGATGTAGTGATGACACCTTCGGAAGATCTATATACTTGGACAGCAGAACTCACAGTTTCTGAAGGTCAAGGTTGGAAGTTCCGTGCTAATGGCGAATGGGTTGTTGATCTCGGTGGTAAGCCAGATGAGCTCTGGAAAGGTGGTGACAACATCGTTCTCCCAGAGGCTGGCACATACACCATCACACTCGATCTCACTACTTATCCTTCCAAGTATACAGCTGTCAAGAAATAATTCAGCTACATAGCAAGGCTAAATCTAAAGCCCGCTCCGACAATCCGGAGCGGGCTTTTAGTGTTCGGCCGACATGGGCATAATCTAAAGCGTGCAAGTCCCGAATGCGTCCTGATAGAGGGAAGCACGTAGCCAAAGACAAGGGTGTCGGTCGTGAGGTGTAATCTGAAGGAGGTCGGAGACAAAAGTCTGGCTCCACGCACAGAAACTTGATATAAGGCTCGAAGTCAGGGGTAATGTTGCATGACAAACCAAAGCCCAATAACTATCCGGACTGACAAGAGTAAATCAAGGGGGTATAAGACGGAAAGATTATGTCCTTAATTGGGAATATCTGTGGGACGAGCCACGAGAGAAGCAGTAACAACGAACCCTCAGAAGTCAGAGATGCCACATTAGTCCTCGACTTAAAGCTCGTGGTCGTGGGATGAAGGACAATTCTATACGCTCGAAGAAATTACAGATAAGCATATTGGTAAAATTGGTACTCCTGAGCAGGATGCCTTCGATGCAGAAGTTGAAGCAACTCTTACCGGAGCTCTCACTCCTAATAATTTAGCACATAAAGCCTAAAATTCTTCCTATAACCGCAAAAGGGCGCCCCGACCTCCGGAGCACCCTTTAAATATCACCCAATCTCGCGCTGGCATTGGGTATAGATAGGATATTCTGTATCCGTTTGTGAGTGTCTTATGGTACCTACTCTACGGGGATGGTCAGCTTTGCCGCCTTCAGTCCTTTGGATTTTGCCTCCAAGGTCAGAACTCCCGGCTTGTCACCACTCTTTACAATGACAGTTGCAGCTCCGCTGAAGAGGTCCATCACCGGCTTGTTGAAGTCTCGAAGAGATGTCGGATCGCCGTTGGCTGTAGCGCGGAATGATCCGTCGCCTGTCACTTTGAAGGAGACTTCCGGCTCAGCGCCGGGCACTATATTTCCATCTTTATCTACCACCTGCACTGTGACGTAAGCGAGGTCGT
>CAZIAX010000027.1:0-18620 GCA_964537745.1 uncultured Sangeribacter sp. | reverse complement strand
GGCCGGTATGGACGACTGGCTGGATAAATATGCGTATATAATCGACTTAGGCAATGCTCTGCCTCCGATTCCTGAGGATATGAAGACACCTACAAACTTGATTGAAGGTTGCCAGAGCCGTGTCTGGATTGATGCCAAAGAAAACGATGACAAGAAGATTCATTTTGAGGCTGATTCCGATGCCCTTATAGTGAAGGGGCTCGTCGCGCTTCTCATGCGAGTACTCAATGACCGGACTCCCGACGAAATCCTCGATGCGGACCTTTACTTTATCGACCGCATCGGACTTTCGGAGCATCTCTCTCCTACACGCAGCAATGGATTGCTCTCAATGGTGAAGCAGATTCGGAATTATGCCACAGCGTTTAAACTGATTCACTCAAATAATGCGTAATTGGATGCTCCGCGATTAAGCATTCATGATTTTTTCCACGAAATTCAATAATTCAAAATAGAACCAACCTATGTTTAAAAACCAACCGGCAGGACTCTATGTGCTCGCGCTTGCGAACACCGGTGAGCGCTTTGGATACTACACCATGCTCGCCATCTTCTTATTCTTCCTCCAGGCAAAATTCGGCTTCGACGCCACCTGGACCGGCCAGATTTTCTCTATCTTCCTGGCCCTTGTGTATTTCATGCCCGTATTCGGCGGCTGGATAGCCGACCGCTGGAGCTTCAATAAGTGTGTGCTTGCCGGTATCGCGGTGATGTTTGTGGGCTACGCACTGATGTCGGCTCCGACACCTGTACGCTCCAACTCCTCATTCATGATCCTTCTCGCAGCGTTGCTGCTGATAGCCACGGGTACCGGTCTTTTCAAGGGCAACCTCCAGGTGATGGTAGGTGACCTCTACAATAACCCTCAATATAGCGACCGCCGCGACTCCGCCTTCTCTCTCTTCTATATGGCCATCAACCTTGGCTCAATGTTTGCACCGGGCGCAGCCATCGCACTCAAGAACCTGGCACTCAAGAATGCTGGTTTCCTCACTAACAATCCTATGGCCGCTACGGTCAGCAACTGGTGTCTTGACACAAACGGCTTCACCAATATGCCGACTGATGCCGAGACTCTCAAGAGCATGTCGGACTTCGCCATCAAGAACGGTATGGCAGAAGGAGGAGACCTCGCAGCATGGCTCACGAGCTATCTACAGAACTTTGCCGGAGAATGCAGCGCCCAGTTTGGCAACATCACAGAGTTTGCAACTGGATACATTGAGGCATTCTCCACAGGATGTACCTATGCATTCTCTCTCGCTTGCGCATCGCTGATTGTCAGCTTCTTGATATATACACTTGGCCGCAAGACCTACAAGCACATCATCACCGATGCACCCAAGCAGAAAGATGGAAAGGCTGCTGCTGTGGCTACCAATGGTCCTGAGCTGACTCCTGAGCAGACGAAGCAGCGCGTAGTGGCACTCTTCCTCGTATTTGCAGTGGTAATCTTCTTCTGGATGGTATTCCACCAGAATGGCCAGACCCTAACAGAGTTTGCAAAGAGCTGTACTTCTCCAGAATCTTCATCCTGGACCCGCATCGGCTTCAATCTCGGTGCTCTCGCTGCCATTGCAGTTGGCGTCTACGCACTTTTCGGCATGATACAGTCAAAGTCTGCAAAGGGCAAGACCATCAGCGGTATCATTCTCGCAGTATGCGCAGTCATTGTAGGATGGCTCTACGCTGATATGCCTGATACTCTCACCAATATTGACCCGGCTGCTTACCAGCAGTTCAACCCCTTCTTCGTAGTAGCCCTCACTCCCTTCTCTCTTGCACTTTTCGGATGGCTCAATGCCAAGAAGAAAGAACCATCGGCTCCGCGTAAGATTGGCTACGGTATGGTAGTAGCAGGTATTGCTTATCTCGTAATGGTATTCGGTTCACTCTCACTCGTAGGCACCAATGGCGACGTATCTACCAACTGGCTTATCTCAACTTATCTTCTCCTGACCTTCGCCGAGCTTCTTCTTTCTCCGATGGGTATCTCCTTCGTCAGCAAGGTTGCTCCTCCGAAGTTGAAAGGCGCGATGATGGGCGGTTGGTTTGCCGCAACTGCAGTCGGCAACTACCTCGTGTCGATACCGATGCTCCTTTGGGGAAAGATTCCGGTATGGACAATCTGGGTGATTCTGATTGCACTCTGTCTTCTTTCAGCAGCCTTCATCTTCTCTCAGATGAAGAAGCTCGAAGCTGCTACCGGCGATATGCCGGAGCCAGTGCCCGATGCAACACAGGCAGACCCAGTAGAATAATGCGCGTGAGCGACAGCAATAAATTCATATACTTAATCTGAAATAATCTATGGCAAGCAATTCTGAATTCAGCAGTAAGATAGGACTCATAGCTGCTACAGTAGGCAGTGCGGTCGGCCTGGGAAACGTATGGCGTTTCCCAGCCGAGACGCAGGCCAACGGAGGCGCGGCATTCCTTCTTGTCTACGTCATATGCGTGATACTTTTCGGCATTCCTGTGATGCTTGGCGAGTTCGCCATCGGCAGAGCCGGCAAGAGCGATGCAATCGACAGCTACCGCAAACTTAGCCCCGGTCAACCATGGTGGATATCGGGATTTTTCGGTATCTTGTGCTCCTACCTTATCCTCACATTTTATATGGTTGTGTCGGGTTGGACTCTCGAATACTTATTCCAATCCATAAGCGGGGAACTTTTCACTCCCATCCCCGGAGTGGAGGAGGGTAGCAACCTTCAGTTTGCCGACCGCATGCAGGAGTATGTGGCAGGTGTATGGCCCCCAATGATATGGACATGGATTACCATTGGCATTTGTGGCCTTGTGCTTTGCATGGGAGTTCAGAAGGGTATAGAGCGAGTGAGCAATATTCTTATGCCGTTGCTTTTCCTTATTCTGATTGTGCTTTGCGTGACTGCAATGACCCTACCTAAGGCATCGGAGGGACTTGCCTACTTCTTCCATCCTGACTTTTCTAAGATAACGCCCGATGTGTGCATCAGTGCACTTGGCCAGGCATTCTTCTCGCTGAGTCTTGGAATGGGAACGCTGATTACCTACGGCAGCTATTTCCGCAAGGATACCAACCTGACCAAGACGGCCTTTACGGTGTCGATTCTTGATATGTCGGTTGCCATCTTGGTTGGGATGATTATATTCCCTGGAGTCATGTCTTTTGGGCTTGAAGGAGAGTCGTTTGGCGGGTCTGCGCTTGTATTCGTCACGTTCCCGGAGATATTCAACAAGATGTGGTGTCCTCAGCTCTGGTCATCATTGTTCTTTATACTTCTTTCGGTGGCTGCGCTTACGAGCAGCATCTCGATAGCAGAGGTGTCGATAGCTTACTTCAGCAATCACTTCAAGATGAGGCGTATTCCGGCCACATGCCTTGTTCTGGTGCCCCTTCTCCTGCTGAGTGCATTGTCGTCGCTAAGCAACGGTGTGCTTTCTGACTGGACCATATTCGGATATACAATCTTTGGCGCCTGCGACGCGTTTACAGCCAATATATTGATGCCGCTCGGGGCATTGATAATGTCGATCTATCTCGGCTGGTTTGCTCCCAAGGGAATGATGAAAGACCAGCTCACCAACGGCGGAACAATACGCAACCGCTTTGCAGGGCCAGTGATGTTCTTGCTGAAATGGGTCACCCCTATTCTTATAATTATCATTTTCAGCGCGTCGATGCTGATGAAATAATTCTGAATGAAAACTGATCTCAAAGAAATCGCGAATCTTCTGGATGTCTCACTTATAGGTGATAACCGGGAGATAGAGCTACTACTTACCGACTCGCGGAGCCTAACCGACCCCGCGAAGTCGCTTTTTTTTGCCCTACGCGGTGCAAGCAATGATGGCCACCGCTACTTGAAGGAATTATATCTTCGAGGTGTCAAGTCGTTTGTGGTGAATAAAATACCGGATGATGCAAAGGAGATGTCTGATGCATCATGGATTGTTGTGGCTGATACTCTTAAAGCTTTGCAGAAGGTGGGTGCCATAGGGCGAGAGAATGCCAAAGAGGTGATTGCCATAACCGGTTCGCGAGGAAAGACAACACTGAAAGAGTGGCTTTTTCAGATTCTTTCACCTTCTTTCGACGTCAGTAGGTCGCCACGAAGCTATAATTCCCAAATTGGTGTGCCCCTAAGCTTGTGGGGGATTCGTCAGGGAAGCGATGTGGCACTCATTGAGGCAGGAATATCCAGAAGTGGAGAGATGGCATCGCTGGCAGAATGTATTTTGCCAGACACTGTTGTCATCACAAATGTGGGGGATGCTCATGCCCAAGGATTTTCCTCAAAAGAAGAAAAGATACGGGAGAAGGTGTCGCTTGCGGCAGCCGACTCTGTCAAACGAGTCATATATTGTGCCGATAATGAGGATATTGAGAAAGAAATAAAACGTCAATGTTCTGGCAAGGAGCTTATCGGATGGCACAAATCGGAACTTCCTAAGGATATCTTTGGAGAGTCATTTGGCGATCAAGAAGTGAAGCCATGGGAGATTGAGAATGCGGGTCATGCGATTGTCGTGGCACGTTGCTTGGGTCTTCCTGAAGAAAAGATTCTTGAAGCGCTCAAAAACCTCCATCGAATAGGCACGCGCCTCAATGTCAGCGAAGGAGTCAACGATTGCCTTGTCATCCATGACTCCTACACTTCCGACCAGTCGTCGCTTGCTCCGGCGCTTGACTTCATGAAGCGGCGTCTTGCTCCCGGGAGCAAAGAGACGCTCATAGTCAGCGACCTTCTGCATGAAGCCGGCACTCCGGAAGAGGCAGTGGCTGCCATGGCTGAGATGCTCCGCACGTCAGGAGTAAAGCGTCTAATTGGGATAGGTCACGACATGAAGAAGGGAGCTGATGTGCTTGGAAAAGTAGTGGATGAAGCAGAGTTTTTCGACTCTACAGAGGAATTCCTATCGACTCTCAGCACATCAGATTTCTGTAATGAGACGATTCTCTTGAAAGGAGCTCCTGAATTTGGATTCGGACGTATTGCAGAGTTGCTTGAGGCCAGGACGCATGAGACTGTACTTGAGGTAAACCTCGACGCAGTGGTGCGCAATTACAACTTTTTCCGTTCGAAACTTCCGGCAGGGACCGGACTTGTTGCGATGGTAAAGGCGTCAGGTTATGGTGCAGGGAGTTTTGAGATAGCCCGCACGATGCAAGACTCTGGGGCTGCATATCTTGCGGTGGCTGTCCTTGACGAAGGCATAGATTTGAGGCGACGTGGTATCACCATGCCGATTATGGTGATGAATCCTAAAGTGGTCAACTATCGCCAGATGTTTGCCAACCGTCTTGAGCCGGAGGTGTACTCGATGGATATGCTGCTTGACGTAGTGAAAGAAGCAGAAAAATATGGGGTAAAGAATTATCCCCTGCACATCAAACTTGATACGGGCATGCACCGTATGGGATTTGTAGAGGAGGAACTTCCGGAAGTGATGCGTGTGATTAATTCGACAGATGCCGTATGCATTGCCTCGGCATTCAGCCATCTTGCCACAGCCGACTGCATGGATATGGATGAATACACACTTCTTCAGTTGGAGCGTTTCGAGCGCTTCACCAAATATATGCTCAGCCAGTCGCCACGTCCCTTCTTGCGCCATGTGCTAAATTCGGCTGGAATTCTACGATTCCCACAATATCATTACGACATGGCGCGCCTTGGAATCGGGCTATACGGTGTCAATACTCTTCCGCCTGAGGTGGAGCCACCGTTGTCTGTTGTCAGTACGCTGCGCACTGTCATCATCACCATCCGGGAGTGGAAGAAAGGGGAGAGCATAGGCTATGCCCGACGCACGATATTGGAGCGGGATTCGCGCATCGCGACCATACCCATCGGGTATGCCGATGGCATGAACCGTCACTTCGGGAGAGGCAACATCACAGTGAAGGTAAAGGGGAAAGATGCCCCTACCGTAGGCAATATATGCATGGATGCCTGCATGATTGATGTCACTGGAATCGATTGCAGTGAAGGGGATGTCGTAGAGATTTTCGGTCCCTCTGCATCGGTCTATAGGCTTTCTGACCTTCTTGACACAATACCGTATGAGATACTGACGTCAGTCTCTCCCCGCGTCAAGCGTGTCTACTACAGAGAGTGACTCCTCTTCAGGAGCGTCGACTGTATCGAATTCGACTTCTATGGCCGGAGGCAAAACCTTGCCGTCGGCCATTTCTATTACGCGGTCGGCGATGGCGGCGAGTGACGAGTCGTGGGTGACCATCACTACTGTCTGACCAAGTCTGTCGCGTAGGTCTGCGAAGATGTCCTGTATCTCCTGGCGGTTGGCTGAGTCGAGGCTTCCTGTAGGCTCATCGGCGAAGATAATCTCCGGATCATTAATCAGAGCTCGTGCGATGGCTGTGCGCTGGCGTTCGCCACCACTCATTGCAGCAGGTTTATGGTTCATACGGTCGGTTAGACCCAATTGAGAGAGCAGTTCGGCTGCCTTGTCCATTGCTTTCTTCTTT
This sequence comes from uncultured Sangeribacter sp., assembly GCA_964537745.1. Taxonomy (GTDB): domain Bacteria; phylum Bacteroidota; class Bacteroidia; order Bacteroidales; family Muribaculaceae; genus Lepagella. The sequence continues at coordinate 12,142 of CAZIAX010000027.1, read as the reverse complement.
GATGTACCTGCTATGAGGGCGGGGAGAGCCACATTCTCTTGTGCTGTGAATTCAGGCAGAAGCTGGTGGAATTGGAATACGAAGCCCATATTGCTATTGCGGAATGCCGAGAGTTTCTTGTCTTTCATGCCGATTAGTTCGGTGTCGTTGAAGCGCACGCTTCCACTGTCGGGCTTTTCGAGAGTGCCAATTATCTGGAGAAGAGTAGTCTTTCCGGCACCTGACGGGCCTACTATTGCTACTATCTCGCCTTTCCCGATGGTGAGGGAAATGTCTTTCAATACCTGCAGATTGCCGAATGACTTGAAAATATTCTTTATTTGGAGCATGTTTTTTTATGTATTTTAGTCTTTGGTTTCTAATTGTTATTCTTTTGAAGGTCGCATATCAGCTTTCATACGGATACGATATTCAGAAGGGTAAAGGTTGTTGGCTCTGTTGCCAAGGTTTTTCAGGAAACCTAACGGGAATCCTTGGAAAGTTGCAGTCACAAAGCCTTTAGGAGTATCTTGCGGCAATATTATGGTTTCCTTGCTCAGGTATTGCAATGCGTGGCCTAATGACAGCTCAACTTTGGGAAAATGGTCGGATAGAACTGTCGACATGGCAAGTTGATGAGAGGGAATAAGGTCCTTCCCCTTGACTTCACCTATCTCAACGCCAGCCGACAGGATGCGGACCCCTTTAGGAATAGCCTCAAGAAGGGCTGCCGTGGTTGGTGATAGAGCTAACAGGTGACCGTCATGGTTGATTATCTCATAGTCTCCAGTCACCATTGATTTTGCGAGGGTAAGCAATTTTGGATCGGTTTTTTCTTTGCCTTCGTTCTTGCCTTTCTTCTTGGCCTTGAGGGGTCGGGTGGCAGTTCCGATTTCGGCAGGACGCCGGAAGACGCAGATAAAGAGCCCTTCCCCACGGGTGAATCCAGGCATGAAGCGTAGGCATGGTATTTCTCCTTTTACTTGAGACAAAATGCCATCGCAGCCAGCAAGACTGGTGTCAAGGGGTTCGAGCCCAAATTCTTTCGCAATCCAATCGACGTTGTCTTCATCTTCGATGGTATTGAAAGTGCAGGTAGAATATATGAGGAAGCCCCCAGGTGCGAGCATATCTACTGCATTTGCTATGATTTCTCTTTGTAGGGCTGCGCACTGCCTTATCAGTCCTTCACTCCATTGGCTTCTTGCAGTCTCTTCCTTTCGCATCATGCCCTCACCGGAGCAGGGGGCGTCTACTGCCACTATATCAAACCTATTCTTTAACGACGCGAGGCGCGATGTGTCTGCATTAGTCACTATCAAGTCGGGATAGCCATATTTACAAAGGTTCTCCTTTAAGATTGTGGCTCTGGAAGAGGTAAATTCGTTGGCAAGCATCACGCTATGGTCTGGAAGAGCATTGAGTATCGCAGTGGTTTTCCCTCCTGGAGCAGCGCAGAGATCGCATGCCATGACGGGGCTATCTCCGACCAAAGACTCCACAATTTTCTCATAAATCATCGAGGAGGCATCCTGCACATAGAAGACACCAGCGTGAAGCAGAGGATTAAGAGTGAATGATGGTCGCTCATCAAGGAAGAATCCGGACTGACACCAAGGGACGGGCTTCATGTCTGGATACAATGGGGTCTGCGTCAACTTCCGGCGATTGACACGAATGGAGGTTTCCGGCTCTCCAGTGAGGGCGGAAAACAGGATTTCGGCCTTGTTTTGGCCTATTTCGGAGCCGATAAGGGCCTTGAAACCCTCTGGTAAAAATTTATCTTCAATCATTTCACCGCAAAATTAGCAAAAAACGGGGAATTTTGTTAATTTTGTAGTATGAAAATTCAATCGGCCCTTTATCTTGTGCCCGTTCCTATCAGCGGAGCCTCCGTTTCCGACGTAATTCCAGCCGGAAATTTAGAAATAGTAGGTCAGTTGCGCCATTTCATAGTGGAGAATGTCCGTACTGCTCGTCGATATCTCCGCCACATTGATCCGGCGTTTCCGATCGCTGACTGCACATTCAGTGTGCTCGACCGCCATACTGGTCCAGAAGAGGTAGGGGCGATGCTTGATCCTCTTCGGAGAGGGGCGCCAGTGGGGGTCATGAGCGAGGCTGGATGTCCAGCTGTGGCAGATCCAGGAAGTCATCCGGTAGAGATAGCACAGCGTGAAGGACTGAAGGTGGTGCCTCTCGTCGGCCCCAGCTCCATATTGATGTCGCTTATGGCATCGGGTTTCAACGGACAGGGATTCTCATTCCAAGGTTACCTTCCTATCGACGGTGCTGAACGCAAGAAAGCCTTGAAGCGGCTCGAGTCGGAGTCGGCTTCAAGGCAGATGACACAGATTTTCATAGAGACTCCTTACCGCAACAACCGCATGTTGGCACTCCTCTCTGAGACTCTCTCTCCGTCGACTATGGTCTGCGTAGCATGTGATATCACTGATCCTGAAAAGGAGGAGGTGGTGACATTGCGTGCCACCGATTGGAAAAAAAGAAAATTTGATTACGATAAACGTCCCGCCATCTTTCTCCTCTATGCCGGGGCCAAAGGAGGCGACCGCCGGAGATATGAGAAGAAATGAAAAAGAAGATATATTTTGAACATCCTGAACTCCCCTTCGAAGAGTGGAGCAATCCATACGATAAAGCATCTGAGGCGGAACCATCGTACGTAGCTCCGCAACCCCTTTATTTCTGCTCTTTCGGAAGCGGCTCGAGTGGTAACAGCTGTTATATCGGAAGTTCGGAGGGGGGGCTGATTGTAGATGTGGGTATTCGTGCTGAGGAATTGGAGCGAGGACTTGCTGCCAACGGCGTATCGATGAATCACGTCAAAGGAGTGCTTCTTACTCATGATCATGCCGACCATGTAAAGTATGTCTATGCCCTTCTCCGCAATCATCGCCATCTTAAGCTCTTCTGCACCAACAGAGTGCTTAACGGGATGCTTCGTAAACATTCAATATCTAAGCGAATCAAGGAATATCATGTGCCTATTTTCAAGGAGATACCCTTTAAAATGCTTGGTTTTGAGATTACTGCTTTTGAAGTGCCTCACGATGGCAGTGACAATATGGGATTCTCTATAGAATTTGATTCGCGCAGATTTGTGATAGCCACCGACCTTGGGGAGGTGACAGATAGAGCCCGATATTATATGAGCCGTGCCACGTATCTGATGATTGAAGCCAACTATGATGCCAATATGCTTCGTATGGGGCGTTATCCTGAATACCTTAAGGCCCGAATAGCTGGAGGAAGCGGCCACCTTGATAATCGCCAGACAGCCGCTTTCCTCAAGGAAATTATCAACCCAGGACTCAACCACATATTCCTATGCCATCTATCAAAAGACAACAACACTCCCCAGATAGCCTTGCGCACGGTGAGAGACGCTTTGGAGGCGAAGGGCCTGAAAGTGGGAAATGCAATGGAGACGATGGAAGACCGCAACGCTGATGTGCAGCTGGCTGCCCTCCCTCGCTTCGACATGACAAGATGGTTTGTATTTAGAAAATGACACGTTATGACAGACGGATCAAACATATTACGCGCATCATATCATACTTTAGGATGCAAACTCAATTTCTCAGAGACTTCTGCCATTGGTATGCAGCTGGCAAGTCGCGGCATACTTAAGGCTCAAGGAGATGAGACTCCAGACATAGTAGTGGTCAACACTTGTTCGGTGACAGAGGTGGCCGACAAGAAGGGGCGCTCTTTGATACGCAGGCTTCGCAACCGCTGGCCAGATGCCACACTTGTGGTCACAGGCTGTTATGCTCAGCTTAAGCCCCAAGAGGTAGCGAGCATTGAGGGTGTCGATATAGTGTTGGGGAGTGATGAGAAATTGCGTATTGCAGACTACCTTGACGAGTGGGAAAGTGACCGAAGAAGCCGTGTAGCGGTTCATGACTATCTTGATATCCGAGAGTTCCGTGGAGCATGTGAGCGTGGAGACCGCACTCGTTACTGGCTCAAGGTGCAGGATGGTTGTGACTATTTTTGCACTTACTGCACCATCCCCTTTGCGCGAGGCCGCAGTCGTTCCGGAAACATCCAGGAGCTCGTGAAGGAAGCTGAGAAAGCGGCAGTGGCAGGAGGAAAGGAGATAGTGCTTACAGGAGTCAACGTAGGGTGCTTCGGCAAGGATACCGGTGAGGATTTTTTGGAACTCCTCAAGCACCTTGATGCAGTGGAAGGAATAGAGAGATATCGCATCTCAAGCATTGAGCCTAATCTGCTGACAGAAGATATTGTAAGATGGATAGCGGGTGAAAGCCGTGCTTTTATGCCGAGTTTTCATATTCCACTTCAATCAGGGTCGGATGAAGTGCTTCGGTTGATGAACCGACGTTACCGCACAGACCTCTTTACCGAGCGTATCTCTATGATTAAAGACCTGATTCCGGATGCGTTTATCGGTGTGGATGTCATTGCCGGAGCAAGAGGAGAGACTGAAGCTGAATGGGAGAAAAGTTTTGCATATGCAGAGTCTTTGCCCGTCAGCCGCTATCATGTGTTCCCATATTCGGAGCGTCCTGGTACGAAGGCACTCGGCATCGACCATCAAGTCAGTCAGGAGGAAAAGCATCGCAGGGTAGGGATGCTCACTAAGCTGAGCGATGAAAAACTCAGGAATTTCTCCCGACGATTCTTCCAAACTGAGCGTCCGGTGCTATGGGAGCATCCAGATTCAGTGGAAGAGGGATTCATGTATGGCCATACTGACAATTACCTTCGAGTCAGAGCGAAGGCCTCGGAATCACTCTACAATACCATTTCACCTGCTCTGCTTACTTGTTTTCTCGATAGTGAGACTCTTTCAGCACGAGTCGAAGACGCGTAAAATTATAAACACCTAATTCCTCATAATTCCATGTCGTCAGGTAAAATACTATCCGTGATAATCCTAAACTGGAATGGCGAGAAACTCCTCCGGGAGTTCCTGCCTTCAGTCATAGCTCACACACAGGGACCGGAGGTAGAGGTGATTGTTGCGGACAATGGCTCTACCGATGACTCCTTGAAAGTAATGTGTGATGAGTTTCCCAACGTCAAGATTTTGACTTTTGATGAGAACCTTGGTTTTTCGGGCGGATACAACCGTGCGATTGCTGAGGTGGAGTCTGAGTTTGTCGTGCTCCTCAATTCAGATGTGGAGACTCCAAAGGGATGGTGGCAACCGTTGCTGAAGTTTATGCAAGATAATCCTGATGTCGGTGCATGTCAGCCGAAAATATTGTCTTACAAGAAGAAAGATATGTTTGAATATGCTGGCGCAGCGGGAGGGTTGCTTGACAAATATGGTTATCCTTATTGTCGGGGACGTTTGTTTGACAAAATAGAATATGACCTGTGTCAGTATGATGATGGCCCAGCGGACATAGCTTGGGCTTCAGGGGCGGCCTTGATGGTCAGGCGTAGGGTATATCTGGAGACAGGCGGCCTTGATGAGCTCTTCTTCGCACATATGGAAGAGATAGATCTTTGCTGTCGCATACATAATATGGGTTATCGGGTGTGTTTTGTGCCGGAGTCAAAAGTCTATCATCTTGGCGGAGCCTCACTTTCACAGGGGAATCCGAAGAAAACATATCTTAATTTCCGCAACAATCTATTGCTCCTTCACAAGAATTTGCCGGAAAAGAAAGGAAAGAAAGTGCTTTTCAAGCGCAGGTTGATGGATACACTTGCATTTTTAATGTATATTGCGAAACTTGATTTCAAGAATGCCAAGGCGATATTGAAAGCACACTCAGACTTCAAGAAGATGCGGAAAAACTATGTGGTGTTTCCTGAGAAGGATATTCTCTCTACCCTTCCAGGAGCTGACCGCTGCATAGTCATCGACAGATTAACCCTACTTTTGCCTTTGGGGCGAAAGTAGAAGGTTATGAGGTTATGGGGTTATAGTATTGTGGGGTGAATGCGTTATTTCTATTCTAATTCAAAATATTATGGAAAAGAAACTCATACTTGTCAGCAATGACGACGGATATATGGCAAAAGGAGTGCGTGAACTTATGGCTATGCTTGCTCCCTATGGGGAGGTTGTGGCTGTATGTCCCGACCAAGGAAGAAGTGGGCAATCAATGGCACTTACATTTGAGGCCCCTCTAAGGGTGAGAGAGGAAAAAAGCCCTGTGGCAAGCGCAAGGCTCTACAGCTGCAATGGTACACCTGTCGACTGCGTCAAGATATCGTGCTATTCAGTACTTGATGGTAGAATTCCTGATCTTGTCGTGGCAGGCATAAATCATGGCAGTAATGCCTCTGTCAATGTCCTCTATAGCGGTACGATGGGTGCTGTGCAAGAAGGGTGTTCCTGGGGTGTGCCAGCAATAGGATTCTCCTTGACTACCCATGATCCGGATGCTGACTTTTCAGCAGTCAAGCCTATCGTTGATGCTCTAGTGCCAGATCTTCTTGATAAAGGACTGGCCAAAGGTGCATTCATCAATGTGAATGTTCCAGCGGGTTTCAAAAATGCTCCTATTGCAGTATGCCGCGAGTGTAAGGCTCATTGGAGTGAGGAGTATAAAAGATATGAAGACCCACTTGGCCGACCATTTTATATGCTCTCGGGGCACATGATAAATGATGAGCCAACGTCAACGGACACTGATCTCTACGCGTTGGATCACGGTCGTACCTCCGTCGTAGTCGAGGCCCTTGATCGTACAGCCCCAGAATCACTTTTGCCTGGTTGGCTTACTTCCTTACGATGATATAGGTGCATTTTGTGGAATAAGAGCAATTAAATGCAGAAATGAATTGTTCTAAAGGTGTTAAAATTATAAACATTTTACGCTTATGGGCAATAAAATAATAAATTTTATAAAAAAATTATTAATTTTGCATACCATTAGAAAAGACATTCATACAGTAAAGACCAATTTAATCGTTTCATTGACAATTATTGTTGCATTAGTAAAGTTATGGATTAATAGTTAAATTAGGATTAGGACATACGGCAACTCGCGAAGGATTTCGAGGTTTGCTGGAAAAAAGGGATTCGTAGCGATACGAGTCCCTTTTTTCGTTATTTTTCGTTATTTCACTTGACTTTAGGTAAAAAATGTATTATCTTTGCATCCGTTTCTGAGTCTGCGGGTCAGACAGCACAGATAAATCTGAATGATGAAACCACAGAAAGAGGTAAAAATATCGAATTGGGCTGCCCATACTACGACAGGCGTGAGTGTCACACTTGCGCTTCTGACATTGGGGCTCATAGCAATGATATGGATAGCGGCTACCTCGGAGTCGCGCCGAATGATGGAAAAGATAGAGATAAGCGTGGTGATGGCCGACAGCATCGGCGATGACCGCGCCGCAGCTATATGTAAGGCTATAGAAAAGACTCCATTCGCACAGAATGTGCGAATGATTACCCGACAGCAGGCTCTTGATAACTGGAAGGAAGCCACGGGAGAGGATTTGGAGCACGTCTTCGGCGTGAATCCTCTTTCTCCAGAAGTCTCTTTTACAGTGCCTGCTGAATATTCCTCTGTGAAGGGAATCGAAGGTATAAAGAAAAGTGTGTCAGCCATCGCCGGGGTAGCTGAAGTCGGAACGCCTGACAGTAGCCTTATAGAAGCCATGAACACAAATATTCGCCGACTGACTATTGGATTCACTATATTGGCTGCAGTGATGCTCATAATATCATTTGTCTTGATAAGCAATACGGTAAGACTCTCCATATATTCCAAAAGATTTACCATACACACTATGCAGCTTGTAGGGGCCACCAACGGCTTCATACGCAGACCCTTTGTTTTGGCAAATGCTTGGGTAGGAGCTATTTCCGGATTGGTGGCGGCAGCCCTGCTCAGTGGCCTTCTTGCCTTGAGCGGAGAGATGGGGATGCCGGAAATCATAGGATTGATAGGCTGGACATGGATGGGTATAGTAGACGCGTCGCTTGTAGTCGGAGGCGCGTTGATATGTTCGTTTGCCGCTCTTTTATCGACAACACGCCACCTGCGCCAGGATTACGGGGAGCTCTTCAAGTAGGATGGGAGATATATACTCCCAAGAAGAGATAGAAATAGACAGACATAGTAAATTAATCATTAATCAAAAAGATTGAAGTGAAGATAAAGATGCCAGCTCCTCAGCAAGGGGACATAAAGAAAGTAAATGAAAGCCAGCGTGCTTTCGGGCGGAAGAATTATATTGCCATGGCTTGCTGCCTTGCGATGATAGTGATAGGGTTCCTGTTGATGTCAGGTCCGGGAAGTTCTGTGGAAGGTGGATTTAATCCCGATATATTCTCCACAAGACGAATAGTAATAGGACCGGCAATCACCTTCCTCGGTTTTCTTCTGATGGCATTCGCTATCCTCATAGCTCCTAAAAAAGAATAATTCTTAAAAGTTGATCTTGGATCATAATAAATTATCATAAGATTAAATGGATTGGTTAGACGCCCTTATACTCGGTATAGTCCAGGGACTTGCCGAGTACCTGCCGATATCCTCGAGCGGTCACCTCGTAATATTTCGGGAAATACTTGGTTTAAAACTTGAAGGTGATGACGCACTTCAGTTTGATGTTATACTCCATGCCGCCACAGTCTGCAGTACGATAGTGATACTTTGGCCACTCTTCCGCAACCTTTGCAAGAGTTTCTTCACTTTCAGCAGAGATGAGGACTTCTGGTATGTGGTCAAGATACTCGTCAGCTGTATCCCAATCGCGATTGTTGGTTTCTGCTTCAAGGATCTTGTTGAAAGCCTCTTTTCCGGCAATCTGACGATAGTGGGTATCTGTCTGCTCGCTACGGCTGGTCTTCTTACATTCGCGCATTACAGCGACCGCCTTATGAATGGCAAGATGGTGAGTGCAAATCGTGGGCGAGACATAACATTTGCCGATGCCTTGACTATTGGTGTGGCTCAGGCCGTCGCAGTGCTTCCCGGTCTTAGCCGAAGTGGCACTACTATTGCCACCGGTATTATCATCGGAGACAAACGCGACAAAGTGGCGTCGTTCTCCTTCCTTATGGTCATCATTCCGATTCTCGGTGAGGCACTTCTAAGTGTTAAGGATATCATTGCGGGTGAAGCGGCTGGGCAGGCCCCGGTATCAACGCTATGTCTCGTCATTGGTTTTGTTTCAGCCTTTGTGGTAGGGTGCATCGCATGTAAGTGGATGCTCAATCTTGTGAAGAAGGGCAAACTGGTTTGGTTTGCAGTCTATTGCTTGGTGGTGGCCATCCTCTGCCTCGTCTGGTAACCGAATTTGACTAAGATGGATTTTATATCTGGAGAAATAATAGGAATTGATAAGCCACTCGGATGGACTTCTTTCGATGCCGTAAAACGCATCAGAGGAGCTATTCAGCGGCGCCTCAATGTAAAGAAATTCAAGGTCGGCCATGCTGGTACGCTCGATCCTCTCGCTACAGGTGTTCTGATTATCTGTACCGGACGTGCTACGCGGGAAATAGAGCGTCTGCAGAATGGCACCAAGGAATATGTGGCTACATTGCGTCTTGGAGCGACTACTCCAAGTTTTGACCTGGAGACTGAAATTGATGCGACATATCCGCATGAGCATATTTCTGAGGAGATGATTAAAGAAGTGCTTCCGAGATTCACCGGTCATATCATGCAGGTGCCACCTGTATATAGCGCAGTAAAGGTCGACGGCAAGAGAGCCTATAAATATGCACGTAAGGGCGCAGAAGTAGAGTTGAAGGCAAAGCCCCTTGTCATAGAGCAGCTGGAGATGCTACCTTCCGAACTCCCCGACTTGAAATTGCGAATAGTATGCTCTAAAGGGACTTATATCCGTGCATTGACACGTGATATAGGGGCAGCCCTTGGCTCAGGGGCGCATCTGACGGCACTTTGCAGGACGAGGGTAGGCGATATCCGTCTGTCGGATTGCCTCAGTGTAGAGCAGGCTGTGGAAAAAATAGCCAACTGTGAAGTGACCTATCCAGAAGACTTCAAAATAAAAGAATAAAGAAAATAAAAATCAGACCAATCTGACAACGTAAAAACTCATAATGAAACTCTCACAATTCAAGTTCAAACTCCCCGATGCCCAGATAGCTATGCATCCATCGGAAAACAGAGACGAATGCCGCCTGATGGTGGTGGATGTGCGCGACGGCAGCATTAAACATTGTATTTTTAAGGATATCATCAACTTCTTCGAAGACCAGGATGTGATGGTCTTCAATGATACACGCGTCTTTCCTGCGCGTCTTTTCGGAAATAAAGAAAAGACAAATGCAAAGATTGAGGTGTTTCTGCTGAGAGAACTTAATGAGGCTAATAAATATTGGGATGTGCTCGTGGAGCCGGCCCGAAAGATACGCATTGGCAATAAGCTGTATTTCGGTGAGGATGACTCCATGGTAGCGGAGGTGATAGATAATACGACATCACGTGGCCGCACATTGCGTTTCCTCTATGATGGCCCACATGATGAGTTCAAGGAAGCTTTGTTCGCTCTCGGAGATACTCCGCTGCCGGATTATATCACGCGCGATGCTGAGCCAGACGATGTAGACCGCTACCAGAATATATTCGCTACTAAAGAGGGGGCTGTGATGGCTCCTGCTGCAGGCCTTCATTTTAGCCGCGAGCTGATGAAGAGGCTGGAAATAAAAGGAGTGGAGAGAGGTTTTATCACTCTTCATTGCGGCCGGGGGAATTTCCGTGATATAGATGTGGAAGACTTGACAAAACACCGTATGGATTCCGAGGAGATGTTTGTCGAGGATGAGGTGGTGGAGATGGTCAACGCTGCCAAAGACCGCGGTTCACGCGTGTGTGCAGTTGGAACGTCGACAATGCGAGCCCTTGTGACAGCAGAATGCATGAATGGCCATCTGATGCCTTTTGAAGGATGGACAAATAAGTTCGTGTTTCCGCCCTACGACTTCACAGTGTGCGACTCGATGGTGTCTAATTTCCATCTTCCCTACAGCACATTGCTTATGATGGTGGCTGCCTTCGGAGGATATGATCTCATAATGAAGGCCTACGAGACCGCTGTCAAGGATGGGTATATGTTTGGAGCTTACGGCGACGCTATGCTCATCTTGCGTTAGGCAGGCAATCTCTACGAAAGCATACATTGCTTAGTAAATATTAACCAAACTGCTATAGCAAAGTTAATTAAGTTTAAGGGCGAAAATTTTTTTGCCCTTAATACTTGACAAACACACAATAATGTATTATCTTTGCAACGTGTTTTTCATGGTATTAGATTTAAGGTTAGAGGATAGTTGTCGTGAGACAATTATTCTTTTTTTATCCCTATATGAAATGTCAGTGCAAAATCTTGTCAGTTAAATATTTCCTTGAGGATATCAAGCGATTTGAGATGGTCGCAGCCGGGAAAATGACAGCCATAGTAATGAAGTATGTCATTGAGAATATCAGAGCGTTCTTTTCCACTGAATCTAAAGCAATGGCTGTTGGCATAGTTGATACGTGCAAGTTTGGGGAGAAAGGATGACTTAGAGGCTTCAATTCTCAGGCCACGCATCCCGCTCTGCACTGAGAAGGGTAACAGCATCCTTCCGGATTTCATGTCAAATTCCATTCCCTCCACATATCCACTGAGGTCGGGGAATATACCCGTAAGACGAGTTAGTCCAACGAGGAATGTTATGTGGAAATTGGCTATCTCGGTGTCATTGTCAGTTGCATCAAGGAATTTTACGGATTGCAATATAAAGTCCCAAAGAGTCGGCTCTGCCGGGCTTTCACGCAGAAGACGGTTGAGAAATTCTGAGAGAAACATAGCTACCGTCATCTTCATTGGGTTGAAGTAAATGGATCGCCACACTTCGGCACGTGAGGTGCCTGTAGGTATATGCAGCTCGCGTGTAGGGTTTATATTGACTTGGGCTTCTACTACGCTTAGTGGCTGAAAGTATGATGCTGCTTGGCGGCTTTGTCGGGATGTGCCAGCAGGGGTGAGAAATGCCATGCGCCCCCGCTCGCGGGTGTATATACCCGTGACATTATGACGGTCGCTATGGCGGACCGTACCCAATACTATTCCGGTTATCTTCTCTTTCACGATGAGGATTATGTTGATTTTTTATGAATGGCAGATGTGATTATAAAAAAAGATCTAACTCTTTTCACAAAGAATTAGACCGAAACCTTAATCT
>CAZIAX010000026.1:0-19115 GCA_964537745.1 uncultured Sangeribacter sp. | reverse complement strand
CGTGCATGGCGCCCAAGGCGGCGAAGAGCACTACGGTGGCCACGACGGCCACTGCAAGGCATACTCGCTCGTCGAGACGGGCACGGAGGTTGGATACTGTCGCGCTCATGGAGCGCATGCTCTCGCGCATCGATGTGCGGGAGGCGGGGATGGTTAATGCTTTCATTGCATCTGTGGGTTTTAAGCAAGGCAGTGGTAATAACACCAAAACGGCTGCCGATACCGTTGCTTAAAACCCACAGTATAGTCTCGTCGCCGAGCATATAAATGAATTCGGTATGGCAGCCGTGTTGGCTGTGTAAATATGTCTGCAAGCCTGCATGCCTCTGGAGGGAGGATGCGCCTGCGGGTACGGGCATAAAAAAAGCCCGGACTATGTCAGGCATTAACCGTGCCCGGCGGAGTAGACCTACTACTATGAGTTTTAAGCACTGCAAAATTAGGAAATAATTTTGGATTGTGCAAGCCCTCCCCCACTTTTTTTTCAAAAAGCATTGAAAAATGCTTCCATCTGTTCTTCGGTCTCCAGCTTGATGACGTCGCCCATAGGGCGAGAGGAAACATGAACATTCCTGTTTCTTCGGACGATGTCCAACAACTCATTTATATGCTGGGGCATGTTCACGCAACTAATTCTTCCGTCTGAACTATCTACGAAAGAAACCAACTCATCTGCAAACGATCTGGAGATGAATTCCACATTGGAAAAATCAATGTCATAGTTCTTTTCCGAATCAATTTGCTCAGCCAATTGGCGGATCCGACTTCTCGTGCGAATATCCGTTCCAATGGCAATGCTAATGTCAATAGTCGTTCTCATAATCTGTCTGCGTAATCTAAATAGTTAAAATTCTCCGGCAACTTAACCGGAATAAAAAGCCCCCGCCGAAAAAAGCGGGGGCGCAGGCTCATGAAATGGAATGTGTGAATCAAACGAGTTTTAGAGCCTGCAGTTCTGTTCCCAGACGATGGATGCCTTCTTCTATCTTTTCGAGTTGCGAGTCTGAAATATAGGTGTCGCCTTTTTTATACTGACGCATCAAACTCGGATTAATTCCAAGATATCGGGCAAGTGCTGACACATTGATCATACTGTAGTATTCAAAGAGCGAGGAAATGTCAAAATGAAAAGATATTTCCTCAGTGAGCTCAACGGGCATAAAATCTCCTCGTGATTCATAACTTTCCTTAACACCTTCATAAGAGTCCCTGAAATCCTTTTTTGCCTCAGAAACTGTATCGCCCGTACCGAGTAGAGTGACATGATCCCCGGTGGTGTTGTAGGCGATATAAGTGCCATTTGATTGTTTTTCAATTCTAACTTCCATATCTATCTTATATTATTGTGTAGCCAAAGAAGAGGGGGAATCCCCCTCTTCTTAGTTTCGAATCTGCTTAAGCAGGCGGTTCATGAGTCCTTGTCTGACTTCCTGCGACCAGTGCCTTTCAAGAAGAATTGTGATTCCAGTGTCAGGATTGAAGTACTCATCATGTTTCCCACGTGAAGTCACGTATCGGAAACCATTTGCGACTGCGAGTCGCTTCATTTCGCTCCATTTCATAATTTCATAGAACTCGTTTTGGTTTCACAATACAAAGATATAACATTTTCGTTATATATGCAAATTTTCAACCACTTTTTTTTCAAAAAAAATAAAAAAAGGTTCCCTACCTGTACGGGAACCTTTCGTGCGGATGGATTGTCGCTGTCACTCAAGACTGAACTCCAAAAGTTCGTGCCCTAATGAGTGCAGTGCTTTTTCTATTCTTCCCTTGTGACGAAAAAGGAAGAGTTTTGCGGAGGTGTTATCTATGCAAAAGATAGTTTCGATGTTGCAAATTTAATATATATTTTTATTTGCTCCAAAATATTTCTGAATTATTTACTGCAACGTATGATTTTTTATCATTCGGTGGATGCGGCGTCGATGGCGTCGGCGTATTCGTTGAGACGCTTGGCGATGTCGCGGAAGGCCGCAGTGAGCTGCTTGTATTCTTCTTCGGTAAACCCCCGCTTCTTGTTGCAGACATCATAGCCATTGATCTTCTGGGCAAGCCAGCTTTGCGACTTGTGGAAATATTCCTTGGCGAGCTTGGAGACATTGATCAGGCCGTCGAGCTCATGGAAGGCGACCCATGTGGCCTCAGACTTCACTTTCATCTGTTCGGCCCTCCGGAATTCGGGATTGCAAAATTCCTCAAACGATATTTTTTCTTTCATAATTTTTTTGTAATTTTGCCTCCGTCTTTCCGACGGAGGCAAGGTTTAACGATTCTAAGTGTCTAAGAGTTCGTAGAGCAGACCTCTGATTTGATTGATTATCGGTTGATTTTTCTTATTCTCTATTATTGCAAGTAGGTCGAGGATTCGGAAAATCAACCATTTTGTTCTGTCCATGTCATATACACCTCCTTTCTTTTTGGTTTTGTTGTTGTTTTATTTTCACATTACAAAGATAGTAATAAATTTATTAATACGCAAATTTTCAGCCACTTTTTTTTCAAAAAAAATACAAAAAAAATTGAGTGGTTTCTGAGACTCTCAGTCAATTTACTCCAATGACCAAACTTTTTTGAATGAAAATTTGTAAAGATGTTATATCTCTATAAAATTAATACACCCATCTCCCCTCCAGCCCCGGTTTCATCCCAGCCGGGGCTTTTTTTACCGTGGTTTTTGGGGCGGTAAGGGTCAATTTTGCGTGGTTTTTGCACGAAAACGGGCGTTTTTCGCGGAAAATTTTGCGGTCTGAATTGCTATTTGGCTGATATCGGAAGAGTTGACCCAAAAATCGAGATGGGGGCGATTTTTGTCGCGCTTCGTAGCCCGGGGCCGCTCAGTGGCTCGCATGCACTTACCGCCCCCCAAAAGGTGAAATGTGAGGGGCAGGCCCCCTGTTACGGAGGTCTGCCCCTCATGTTACGGATTTGAATCCCGATGAAAACGATGATCAGCGTTTTTCGAGCCACCTTCCGGCTGACTCTCCGCCGCCCGACCCGGAGGATCCGCCACGGGCCTTGGCTGCCTCCAGCCATGTCGGTCGCATCATCAGGTATTTGAAGGCGTCGGAGAAGTTGGTGGATAACTTCGGGAGTTTCTTGAGCGCCAACTTCTCGCTCTTCTTGACCTTGGCCACCACCCGGCGGTCGCCGCGATACTTTATCTCCGACTTGGCGAGCTCGATGGAGGATATCATCTCGACACACCCTAAGGCATCGACCCTCACCTTCGGGAGTCGTGCGTTGGTCTCGCCCAAGAGCTCCTGCATGAAGAAGTATTCGTCTTCCTGGTATAGAGTCTTCTGGTTGCGGCTCATAAGCCGGACGGTCCAGCCGGTGCGGTTGCCGTCGCCATCTCTCTCGATGGCATCCTTGATCTTCGATGCCTGGTCTTCACGCTGCTCCCGCATGTTGTTGCCGGCACGGTCATAATATAGGTGGAGCACCTTCGCCCGGTGGTCTCCGAAGAAACTGAGGAACTGGTCGGCCAACTGCCGGTATGAATCCGGAGGAAGAGTGTAGAAGTTCTTGTGGATGCAATACTCCTCCCCTCGCCTCTGGGCGATGACGAGCGAGAGCATGTTGCCGAAGTCCATGCCCCCCTCGAGGGGCATGTCAAGGTCGAGCCGCCGGAGCTCTCGGCATCCGAAGGCGGCCTCACCTGAGCGCGTGCCATCGTGATACTTGTGGATCTCGCCGAAGTTGATGTAGAAACGTGCGTCCCTTCTCACTCCTGGGCGCATACCCATGATGGACTTGTGGAACTCATGGAGCTCCAGACCACCCTGCAGCATGCGCCTCGCATAGTCGAGCGTGAGGATATCGATGTTTGCAAAACTGCTGATGTTGGCGAAGAGTGTCTGCCGTCTCCTCAGTTTGGCGAGCCCGCGGTCCCAATAGTCGAGCTTCTTCTCCAGTTTGGCGAGCTTGCCAGAGTCGGGGGGCGATTTGCGCTGCTCACGGTATAGGGCGAGCAAGGCGTCATTGCGGGCTTCGGCAGCCTGCACTATGACCTCGATACGCTCAGGGTCCATCTCTGAGGCGTAGCGGAAAAACCAGTCATACTCCCCTTCGGTGATGTCGGGCATGTCGGTGGTGATGGTGACGCCGCCATAGAGATGACATGATCCGTAGCGGATGGCGTCGCCGCGCAGGATAGGCATCACCCTGGAGGCTTTGACGGGACTCGCAAACTTGGCTTCGTCGAAGAGAAGATGCGCCACCGACTTACCGGCCAAGAGCGAGGGATTGTCGAGACTTCCGAGGAAGATGACCGAACCGTTCCAAAAACTGTAGACGTGACGGTAGTCGTCGACGATGACGGAGCACCGGCGGCGCCATTCTTCCGGAGGTCGGCGCCCCTTGATGTAGTGCACCCCCTCGATGAGTCCGAGGAGCCGCCAACCGTTTTGCACGGCGGGCATGATGTTGTCGATGAGATTGGCGTAGGTGTTGGCCACTATGGCCACCGGTGCCCCAGGCATCAGTCGCACACAGCGCTCAGAGCGCGAGGCCATGATGACGGTGGACTTGGCCATACCACGTCCACCGATGACCACCATGTTGGTGGTGTCGACCCAGTCGCAGAGCTGGGCGGCATACGACCCATAGCGGGTGTCGGCCTCCTGCTCAATCCCCTTCTTCCGAGAATTCCTTGCCATCTTCGATAAGTCTTTGTAGTAGGTTTCGCTTTTCTACCCCCGCATCCTGGCGCAGACGCTGGCGCACAAGTTCGGGGGTCTCCGGTATGGAGTCGATGAAGGCCTCCAATTGCTTGCGGTCGGTCTTCTGAGCCCCAAGGGTGGCGGCATCGCCGGTGTAGACCACGATGGGTTTGCGGTCGAGCAGTTCCTGGGGTATCTCCTCCTGCTGCTCCTTGAAGCAGCCGCGAAGTTCGGCGGCCAACTTCAGGAACGACAGAGCTTCCTTCATGCCTCCCATGGCCACGGCGGTGTTGGCCATGTTCTCGGCCTTTTCGGCATAGAGGTTGCGCCACGCCGTAGGGCTGGCGTCGGCATCGGCATAGAAGAAGTCGATGGCGTCGGAGTAGATGCGACGCGCCATGAAGTCGCTCAGACCGTAGGCCTGACGGAGCACCTTTATTATGGCGGCCTTGGTGACCACCTTCTTGCCGTCGGGCGTGAGGGTACGGGCACGCCAACCCCGCACAGCGTCCATGAGGTGGAAATAATCCAGTTCCTCCGGAGTGAGGGCCGACATGTCGCCGGTCTTCAGTATCCGTCGGATCTCATTCATGTCGATGCGCTCGAAGTCAATTCTCGATGGTAGTCGCTGGGTCTTCATCGTCGTCCATGCCTGCTATAAGTGATAGATATCGGTTGTCGCGCTCGAGGCGCTCGATGGCTGCCACGGCCACTATGTTGCCACCTATGGCCTGATCCTGCAGGGACTCCAAGATTTCGCGCTTTTTCAGAGCTGCGTCTTCCGGATCCTGGAGCACGGGCAGTGAGTCGCGTCCGGTCATGGCAGTTTGCCGTACTGCTTTGAGAGTGCGTCAAGACGCGTCCGGGCGTCAGATATCTGAAGGTTGCCCTCGCGGCGGTCGCAAGGATGGGTCATGCGGTCAACTTGCGGTGCAAGTTTACTGATTCTCTGTTCTAATGCGTTCATATCTTTTTTCAGTTTTTTTTTCTAAGTTCTACGACGGCCCGTATGGTCTCGAGCCGGATTTTCCATTTTTCGAGTCTCTCTTCAGCGGCAGCCCGTCTGTCGTCGGTGTCGGCCTTTTTCAATGCAGACGTGGCCTTCGATACGTTGACCTGTGCTGAGTTGAGTTTCTTGACGAGTTCGGCGACGTCCATGGTCATGTAGTCAGGGTCTTCCTCACTGTGCAGGGTCGCGCGCACCTTGGGATGCTTGCCAAGTAATTCCCCATGGTCGCGATAGTGGGTGAGCTCATCGAGGATGCTGCGGTCTTCAAGGAAGTTTTCCACTGCCGCCTCGCATTCCTTATCCATGAGCCGCTTGGTGTCTCCGGCCTGGAGGGCGGCGAAGGCTTCGCGAAACTTGCCGTAGGCGGTAAACATGTCGTTGACGAGCACTTTCAGCACGTCCGGACAGTCGTCAGCACTAAGGAAGGGGAAGCGCTCGCGAAACCGTATTTTCTGCTTTTCTGTCTCCGGAATTTCCTTGGGGCGTTCGGCAGCCGGAGGCGGAGTGGCCGATGGACCCGTATTTGTGGAGGCTTTGCGCGGGATACGCTGAAGCTCTGGCTCGGAGAGGCCGGCGAGGATGCGGAGCTGGTTGACGAGCATGTCGTGGGCCAAGGGTGTGCGCACCGACTCAAACTGGCGCTTGAGCATGAGGTTGGTGCCATACCGTCGGTAGAGCGCGGCACCCTCCGTCATGTCGCGCGGTCCGGCAAGCCACGCCCTGATCCTTTTTATGTCTTCTGAAGTCATAGATTGTAATTTTATAGAAACACGCCGGAACCCGGCCTCACGGTCGCGTCCCGGCTGACATACAAAAAAATCGAATCTATTTCAAATGGCGCAATAAAAAGTCAGACAGTATAGCGGGACTGCTCTACCCAGACGATGCCGTTGCCAGTGTCAAAGGCCTTCAGAGTTACCTGACTGCCTGTCGTGAGAGTGACGTCGCCACCCTTCAGAAGGATGTTGCTGCCGGCTACGTCAGAGCTCTGCGACTTCACTACGGCGGCGCTTGTATTGTCGGAGTCTCCCTTAAGGGTGATGACATCTCCGGCTTTGCCGTTGGTGAGTGTAGTGAGCACGTGGGATTTATCCATGTTGTACTGTGAACCGGAGGTCATAGCTCCAAGGTCGGCCACACCCTTGTCGTAGGAGTAGGTTTTCTCTTCCTGGCTGGGGATGGTGCCTTCGTAGATCTTGATGCCATCTCCTTTGTAGGTCTGGGCGAAAGTGAACTCATTGGAGTTGCTTGAGCTGTTGCCGGTGTAGGAGGTCTGCATCCTGACAGGATTGCAGGGGCTGCCGATAAGGTCGACTGTGCCGCCACAGTGGCGGATGAGTGCGATAAAGGAGCGGTTGATGCAATTGTGCTTGAAGAGTCGCACATCCTTGGAGTTGCCGGGGTGCTTGAATTTGACCTGGGGCTTGAAACCTTCTTCGTCGGGGTCTCCCTCGGAGCTCTCGGTGACTTCGGCTGTGCCGGGGGTCAGATAGACACCTATAGGGTAAGCACCGGGATTGAGAAGGAGATCTTCGACGATGGTGACGCCGTCCTCGGTGTCGGGATACAGTTTCAGGTCTTCCACGTCGATGAGTACGACTTCATCGCGGACGAGCAGCGAGCGGCCCACCGGGCCGTCGGGTTTGGTAACTGATTTCTTTACGTACATAATGATTCCGGAATTAAATTATTAATCTCCGGAGAGTCTGCAGAGACCCTCCGGAGGTGAGAATCAGGCTTCGCCACTGCGGGCTACTTCGTGGAGTTTGCCGGAGTCGTCGGCAACGAGCTTGATCCAGGCCCCGTCTTTGAGGGTGATGGCCTTGGTAAGCGAGAAGTTGCCGCCGTTGGCTATGGTGCTGGCATTGGTCTTGCCGCTGCCGTGGATGGTGTAGACGATACCGGGGATGGCATCCTTGAGCTCTGTGATGGCTGTGGGCTGGGTGTTGGTCCCGGTCATGAATTCGAGAGCGCCGGCTACGCTTGGCGTGGTGGCGTCAGGCTCAAACATGAGCGAGGACTTTACAGCGGAGCCGCGTCCGAGTTCGATAAACTTGCCATCCTGGCGCTTCATGAGGCGGATAGTGTCCCCCTTGCCAGGAACCCAGTCGGCTGAAATCTCGGAGAAGTTGCCGCCCTTGGCGATCTTGACACCCAGGGTGCCACCTTCGCCACACTTGAGGGTGATCACGCGGCCCACTTCGGCATCGTCGATGTCGGTGATGGCAAGCTGCGAGCTGTTGGCCACTGTGACGATGCTGGTATGCAGAAGGGCCGACGGCTGCTTGTCTTTCTCCGACGGGAGGAAGTAGTCTTTGGAGTAGTCTTCGTTGTTGACCCAGATAAACTGCTCGGTGCCGTCCATGTCGGCGGGGTTGGTGAATTTGCGACCAACGGCCTCCGCCTGCACGGATTCTTTCCAGTTGCTCCATACCTTGACGCTCCAATCCTGCTGCTCCATCTCGAAGTCGAGCATCTCGCCAGCTTTGTCCTCGAAGCACTTGATGTTGCCGCCGAAGGTCCATATGAGTCGCATATGGTTGTCGGCGTTGGCCACGGGCTGGATCTTGACGCCGGGGAACTCATGGACGCACATCTCGTTGGGTTTGTAGTCCTGGTTCTGGCCGTATTTGATCTCGTTGAACTTGTGGTACCATGGCACGAGGTGCGAGGGCATGTAGAGCACAAGGTTGCCGGAGTCGCGGTAGACACTCGGGATGAGCGAGGTGCCGAGATATACGACATCACCGATATTGCCCATGGTGATTTCCGGAAGGGTGAAGGGCTTGATCTGATATACAGTCTTGCCAGTCAGGCCTCCGTCGGGCGTGAAGTCGGTGTAGCCGTCGATGCGTTTGCGGATAAACTCGTAGACTCCATCGGCAGCCCCCATGGCGGTACCGGGCACGTTGGGCACGGGGTTCTTGCGCACACCGTTGATGCGGCGCTGCTCACGCTCGTTGTGGAGTTTCTTGGCAGTCTCGGCAAGCAGGTATTCGATGAGCGACCATTTGATGGTCTTGGAACCCTCGCGGTTGAGAGAGCCAATCCAGAGACGCTCGATCTCCTTCATGTTGCGGAACGTGTGCACAAACATTACGCTGTACATGCGCAGCGTCTCGGTGCCGAAGGTGTAGGTGCCTTTCTCTACCTTGGAGAACTCGGAGTTGATGGTGTTGTCGGCCTGTGAGAACTCACCGAGCCATACGTTGACGAGTGTCGCGAGGTCCTGATATCCGCTTTCTACGGGCCAGTAGGACTCACAGGTGGGTAGCATGGCGAGAAGCGACTGCAGACGCTCCTTCCAGGGCTGGCGGTAGAATGCACCGAGGTCTTCCTTGAGTGCCTTGTAGTCGGAGCCATGTGCGGCTTCCACCATGAGGGTTTTGCCAGTGGCACGCTGGATGAGCGCGGCACGTGCGCGGACGTTGTAGGGACGCTCCATGGAGAACATCACACCCTGTCGGCCACCGAGCTGGGTGGTGTTCATTATATCGATGGCTCCATCCTCAGTGGCTGATTTGCCGGCGGCGGCGCCTGGGTCGGGCTCGGCAAGGTCGGCGAGGGTCGCGATACGTGCTGTGAGTTCCTTGACCTTTGCTTTCTCAGCTTCGAGCTGTGCAAGGGTGGCGGTCTGCGATGCCTTGAGAGCAGTGAGGTCTTCTGATGCCTGCAGGTATTGGCTGGAGGTCTGGGCGAGCACTCCGGCCATGGCGGCGTTGACTGCAGTGTTGGGTTCCGGTGAATCTTCGTCGCCTTCGTTGAGACTCTTCTCAAACGCCTGCAGGAATTTCTCACTGAAACCCAGCGAGGCGAGCTGCTCGCGTTCAGACTCAAGCAGTTTCTGTTTTCCCTCCTCCTCATGGAACTTCTTGAGCCCGAGGATCGACAGGATGGTTGGAATAAAACTTTTGATCTTCATGTCTGAAAAGTTTATTGTTGTTGAAAATTAAAATTATCTGTATTCTTCCGGAAGGTCGCAGATGACTCTCTGGGCCTGTAGCCAACGGAGTGCATCTTCCATCCCTCCCATCTGGTCGGCCAGACCCGCCTTCACTGCGTCAGCACCGTTGAGCACCGCTCCCCTGAAATGATCTTTGGTGATATCGGGCTCCATGCCGCGGCATGATGCGACGTGGCTTACGAATTCGCGGTGAAGATTCTCAAGGCGGTTCTTGACGGAAGCGTCGTCGCCGTTGTCCTCGAGGTCACGGTATTCGCGGTTCTTAAGGTCGGAGGTATCGGGGTAGATGTCGCGGCTCTCGATACCGTTCTTCTTGAAAAATTCTTTGTAGGATGAGAAGGAGGTCATGGTGCCGATACTTCCTATCTCGCAGAAACGTGAGGATACAAACACCCGTCGGGCCGATACTCCCAACCACAGATGGGCGCTGCACATCTCGCCGTCCACCACCGTGACGACTGGAGTGGAGAGGGTGCAGATCTTCTCGGCAAGGGCCGGAACACCTCCGGCCATTCCGCCAGGGCCATCGATAAGAAGAATGATGCCGGCTACGTTGTCGTTGGCTTCCGCCGCGTCGATCATGTCGGAGAGCTGGGAGGTCATCCACCGGTAGAGCATGCCGCTGAGACGGAAAGCCACCACCGTCCCGTCAGGAACGTCGGTGTCGGATGGAGCCCATGGCTTGGAGGAATCTGAGTAGTTGGATGAAGCGCAGAAGGCGGTGACGGAGTCTTTCTCGATCACCGCCTCAGCTCCTGCGGGGTTGCCCGCTATAATACAAGGGGCCACCACAGACACCAGATTGCTCAAGGCGCTGCGGCGGACCGACCAATATTCTGAAAAAAGATATTGCAGATAGCTCATAAGTGAGATTTTTCCACAAAGTTAACTTATGAGCAATGTGCAGAAAAGGACTGAAATCAAGGCTCGGCCTTGACAAATCTGGGGTTGGGCGAGTCTCCCCAGGCCTCAAACGTCAGCTGCAGACTCCCTCCGGAGCGCTCGCATGAGAGGTAGGCGGGCCATTTGGTGCTCCCCATGACGCGGTCTACTCCCCTGCTGTCGCGATAGACCAGCACGACATACGTCTTCAGCATCGACAAAAATGAGTTGCAGACACTCCGCGAGGACTCCGGAACCCGAAAAGTGATTGTCTTCCGATATCTGCCGTCGTTGAAAACGTCTGATACCTTCAGAGTGCCAGGCGTGAGATTTGGCTCAAGGGGAGGCCTGTCGAAGGCGGCGTGCACCGCATCCGCCTGAGTGAGATATGCGACTATGGAATGGGTCGGCCAGATGCGGACACCCGATTCTTCTGTGATTATTGCAGCATTCATGGCAATTTATACTCTTGATGATTTTTAATTTTCTATAATTCAAACACTTCGCATTTTTACGCACTTTTCTCCCTCGAAAAAGGACAAAACTGCATACTCGGTAGGTGTGATTTTTTATGGAAATTTTGGTTTTTTCTTGGAATTTGACTGTCGGCGCACCTTTTCGCGCCACCGGTAATAATTTTTTATCAGTGCGTCGTCACTGATGGAGGTGATGGCGTAGCGGTTGAGAAACTGCCAGACGGAGTCTTTATACTGCACTCCGTGCATGTGTTTCTGGTCCATCATCCACTCGTGGACTTCCGCCCACATCTCCAGCTTGAGCCGGTCGGAGATGATACGGGAGGCACGGTCGGAAAACCAGTTGAAGTGCTCGGGTGACTTTCCGCCCATGACGTTTGCCTCCCTCCTGTCGGGAAGGGCTATGGTAAGGTTACCCTTATCCACCACGGCCCCAGGGCGTCGCGCCATGAGGTCGTAGATGAGATGGTAGATGTCAGAGGATGGAGGAAATCGGACAGCGTCGAGCTGCGGGTCGAAATATTTGCCGCGCACATACTCCGCTACGTATGGCTCGACCTGAATCCGGGATGTTGTCATGCTTAATCTCTAATTATGGAAAATATACAAAAATTCATTGTGCAAATATAATAAATTTTCGCACACTCTCAAATTTTTTCTCATACTTTTACATGGGGGGTTGATATATTACAATTACTTTTGTTACGTCACAAAACTTTGTTACAAGGCTTATTTTACAACTTAATAAATTATATTTCAATAGATTAATAATTGTGACAACTTGTAACAAACTTTTGTTACACCCTTCTGGAGTATGAAAATCGAAGGATGTCGACTGTGACAAAAATGAGGGGGCGGAGGGGCGTAACAAATCACAAAAAAGTTGTTACCACTTTTGTTACCCGTTTTGTTACGAGATTTTTGCGACCTTCCCCTTTGTTTTTTAATGTTTTATTGATTTGTCTTGCTTTCTTGTTACAAGGTAACAAAATTTTTCCTAAAAATAGAGGGGGTGGGGTGTGGAGAGGAACCGCAGAAAGAGAGGGCAAGAGTGCGAAAATATGCACAAACATTGCATAATTGCATAGAATTACAGAAAAGATGATAGACGAAGACCGCCCCGAAGACCATGAGGTCGCCGGAGCGGTCGGAGAAGATAGATAAAGTTAGATTTTGCTTTCGGTGTGTCTGCCTACGACTGCTGTCCGTAGGCGTTGGATTCGTTCTCGAGCAACTGTGACAATACGTCGTTGTAGTCGCCCTGGCCGGCCATAGAAGGGGGTGGAGGGGGAAAGGCACCAGGGGCACAGATGCCGGAGGGATAAGTCATGCGGTCGGTGGAGTCATTGAGGGGGCAGTGGAGTTGCACAGCCTTGCGCGATCGGAGATAGATCATCTCTTTCTGCTCCATGGCTCCGTTGGCTCCCTTGATGCGCTTGAGAATGCGTCCGGAAGAGTTGCGGAGCTGCTCAGGATTGAAGTCATCCACCCAGTCGCTGGTGTAGCAGAAACCAATCAGTGATTTCTTGAAACGCTGCATGGTTATCTTTGAAACGCCTGAGAACGTTTTGTAGGCGTTGAATGCGTCTTCCTTGACGATGAGGCGGTCAAGGTTGTCGCCTTCTTCAGCGAAGTAGAATTCGGCCCAATTGAGGAAGTTCTCAGACATGTCGTGGCGGTATTTGCGGTATTTGATATTTGTGATATCGGGCTCGATCTTGACAGAGAGGTCGGCCAAGGTCAGATAAAAACGGGTGCACTGCATGAAGAAGTTGTAGTCGGCGTTCCATTCTTCGTCGCTGTAGTTTTCCCGATATAGTGTCTTGCCGAAGTCGTCGGCAATGGTGCGTGTCTCGATGTAGTCGTTGTCGTCGGTGCTCTGGTGGTAATAGTCGGAGAAGGTGACGAAGAGCATACGACGCACAGTGGAGGGGTCGAAT
Source organism: uncultured Sangeribacter sp. (assembly GCA_964537745.1). Lineage (GTDB taxonomy): Bacteria > Bacteroidota > Bacteroidia > Bacteroidales > Muribaculaceae > Lepagella. The sequence continues at coordinate 6,180 of CAZIAX010000026.1, read as the reverse complement.
TCCTGGGGCACGTAGTTGGAGTTGAACGCGAACTTGGGAGCATCCTTGAATGGGAGGCTGTAGCTCTTGATGTTTTTGGTATCGATGACGATATCGCTGCTGATGGTGTCGTAGAGTTCCTTGAATGGGAAATTGTCGGCGCAGTCATCAAAATAGACAAAGTCGGTGAAGCGGCTGACGCGCTCGAAGAGGAACTTATTGCCGACGGGGTCTTTCTGGCGTCCGGATATCTTCTCTCCGTTTACGAGGTTGCGGAGTGCCACAAACATGAAGGATTTGCCGGCACCTCCGTTGCACTGGTCGTTCTGGCCGATTACGTTGTCCATGAGGAAGGGAGCCCATGGGCGGGCATCATCCTTGTATCGGTGGAGTAGATACCCGACAGTGAAAATCTTGTTGATGAGGCTCCGCTTCTGTTCATGGATCTCTTCTGCAGTGAGTCCTTCTCCGGCTATGTCAAACCGATGTGCGGTGCAGTATGCCTCACGGGCTTCCTTCTGGTCGTCTTCAAACCGATATTCCATCTCCTTGCGCCAGTAGATGCGCGAGGCGTTGATGAGATAACGGAAGAAATTAGAACGGTTGTCGAGAATCTCGATGTCGAAGTCCTCGCTTTTATATTGACCTTCGGGGTGGGTGATGCGAAACATTTCGGGGAGCACGGTGACTGTCTTGTCGACGACACTGTCTTCCCATACATAGGTGGAGACCTGTTCTTTCTTGGCGTCGATTTTCTTGATTCCGGAGGCTGTGACCTCCATCGATGCGTTGCGGAAGTGGAAGAGCTGGCTCGACGGGGTGCTCTTGGAAAAGTCCAGGTTCACTTCCTCGAGCATATCAAGGTTGATGGATCCGAAATATGGGGATGTCAGTATGACATTTCTGAGTGCTCGAGGATGACCGTTGGCCATTGTCCAACGGTGCACGAAGGTGCGCATGTCGGCGGCCTTGACGGGTTTCACTCTGTTGCCATCGATGAAGACAAACACCGACTCGGAGGAGTGCTCGTCTTTGAGGCGGTAGAAACCATTGAGCTGAAGGAAACCCATGAGGCATTCAGGGTCGAGCTTGTAGGTGAGATTGCCTTTGCGGTTGGCCTCTGTATACCAGAACTTGGCGGGGGTGGCGGCAGTCATCAGCCTCTTGAATGACTCCTTGTCGCTGTAGAGCTCACACCAGTCGCGGAAATCCTTGCGCGGACGACCCCGATGGTCTTTGCGCTCACTCAGGGAGGCGGGGAGCCAGATGGTGTGGATATCGATAAACCGCATGGCGAGCTCACGCCCCTTCAGGATGCCGGTGGTGTCGATGTCTGGTATGTTGTAGATGGTGTCGACCATGCGCGATATCTGAGAGTATTCGCGCTCGCTGACCTTGTAGGTTTCGGAGTTGAACCATAGGGGCCAGTATCCGAGAGCCTTGGCGCACATGGAGTCGCGCTCTCCGGAACAGATGATGGCTTCGGGGAATTTCTCAGGCTTGAAGGTCTTCCCTTCGTTGACGGGATCCTGGTTGAATGTCTTCTCGCGGTCGTCGTTATATCTCTCCCAGGCAGACTGAAGCTCAAAGAGTCCGTTGGTGTATTGCTGGGGTTTCTTGTTGCGCGGATAATACGAGAAACGATATTGCTTCTCCACTTCCTTGGGCTTGTAGATCTTATAGAAACGGTCGAGTTTTCCGGCAGCGTCATGAAACCAACATTCGCGGATGAATATCGGATAGTGCTCGTTGCTCCAATTGTAGATGAGCTCGCGTTCCTTGGTGACACGCGCCACATACTTGGCGCGATACCAGTGCATGGCAATGAGGTCTTCCTTGGTGACGCGGGGACCCATGGTCTCGCATTCATCGGGCGTGAATTCCTGGTCTATCTCCCAGTAGAGCTCACCCTCCTTCATGTCTGGTCCGGCTGCTTCCTTGGTGATGAGCGGACGGTTTACCGACTTGTTGAGCTCGTCGGAGATACCGAAGGTGGCGGCAAGGTCTATGACAGCCTCTGCAAAATTGATGTTGCATTGCTCCATGTGGATATCGATGGGAGCTTTGGCATGACCTTCGTCACCGAAGTCGGTCAGTTTCCACACTTCAAATCCTTGCTTTGATTTGAATTTCTTCACGTAGGCCGACGGGGTGCGCTCACCACGCATGCGGAAAGGTTTCCCGGTCTTGGCCGCCTGAGCCGCATCGGGATAGTGGAGCGTGATTATGTCAAGGCCGTCGTCTGTGGCGGCATACAGTTTCTCTAACTTTATCATATCTTATATTTTACCCCCCCCCATCATGGATTTTTCGCAAAAATATAGTTAATTCACCCGTATGGGAAGGACGGTCAGCACTACCCCATTTCCACCCTGTCTTTCATCCCCAGGCGCGTTATCCTGACCGGCATCGTCGGGTCGCCAAACATTCCTTTCATGCACAGCCCTACAAAGTTGGCTATCGTCTGCCAAGGAGTGTGCCGGCGTACGGAAAAATGTATCGAGGCGGTCCCCTTGGAGAAGGCGGTGCCCTGGACATCAAATCTCTTGTCGCGGTCTATCTCATCGGCCAAAGTATTTGTGAATGCCTTTCCCTTACGGACCGATATCCTGAGCGTCTGCCGATAGTCGCAGAAGAGTCGCACGCTCATTTGCTCACATTCTATTGTAAATATCATCTTTCATGAAAATAATAGGATGCGGCCTCCGGAGGCTGCCGTCGTCACTCGGCTTCCTCGGGGGCCACACCCCAGGGTTAGAAGATCTTGCGTCCGGCAGTCTGCTCTATGGCCGCCTTCTGCAGTTTGGTAAAGGATACACGGAAGGTGCAGGGGGTGATCCACTGCACCACAGTGTTCTCTCTGACACCAAGAGCATCTGCTATCTTTACGCGCATCGGGCGTATCTCACAGTAGGGCAAAGAGTGAAAGAATTCCCTTAAAATGAGCCCTTCACGAACCGAATTTTTGATATTTTTGCACTTCATATTTGCTAAATCAAACATAAATTGTTAATTTTATGATGCAAATATAATAAAAAATCTTATACTATGAGATTTTTTCTTATACTTTTTTTTTTATAAAAAAATCGAATCTATGGCTAACTTATTTTTAATAAAAGATTTATGCGCAGAGAAAAATATCTCTTTCAGAGAGCTGTGCAGAATGATTGGCAAGCAGGAAGGCTCGATGTATACCGCTGTCAAGAGAGGGTCGACAAAAACCGAGACCATTGAAGATATAGCGAGAGTGTTGGACGTGCCTCCAGCTTATTTTTTCGACGGATACCTTAACGACAAGGCCATCGATAAGTATCGGAAGGAGATAGACCATCTCAAGGAACTATTGGCGGAGAAAGAACGCACCATCCAGATCCTGATGGAGGAAAGAAAACTATATTTAGGCAAAAAGTAACACGGTAATAAATGTAACACAAATCCGAATCTGCTTCCAGGACTCCCCCTATTTTCTCAAACCGCTAATTTTCAATAAAATACCATTATAAAAAATCGACTTAAATGGCCAAATTATGGCCAGAGCTGACGCAAAGCGCTGACAATCAGCGCGAATTTCATTCCGCTTGGAACCTCGAAAATGCCTTCCGATGATGTCGGGAGGCATTTTTTGTCCCCTCCTGGTATCCCTACTTGAAGGATATACTAAATTAGAGCGGAATCTAAGGCGTATAAAATTTGCATATTTCAGAAAAAGGATGTAAATTTGTAGTCAGAAACTAAAACATCAACATTTCATTCCAAATACTACCCTTATGGAACTACCTTTTGCAGAATCATGGAAAATAAAGATGGTCGAACCCATCCACAAAAGCACCCGCGAGGAGCGTGAGAAATGGCTTAGCGAAGCTGACAACAATGTATTCATGCTCAAGAGCGACTATGTATATATCGACTGCCTTACAGACTCCGGCACAGGCGCGATGAGCGACCGCCAGTGGGCTGCCATGATGACTGGCGACGAGTCTTACGCCGGCGCAAGAAGCTTCTATGAGCTCAAAGACACCATCAAGAGAATCACCGGCTTCGACTATGTCCTCCCCACACATCAGGGTCGTGCGGCTGAAAACGTACTTTTCTCCCACCTTGTGAAGGAAGGAGACTATGTACCGGGCAACTCTCATTTCGACACCACAAAAGGCCATATCGAGTCGCGCAAGGCTTTTGCAGTAGACTGCACCGTAGATGAAGCCAAAGACACTCAACTTGAGGTGCCATTCAAAGGCAATGTCGACCTTAAAAAACTTGAGGCTGAGCTTGAGCGTCATAATGATAAGATACCTTTTATAATAGTGACCATAACCAACAATACAGCCGGCGGACAACCAGTATCAATGGAAAACCTGCGCGGCGTAAGGAAGTTGGCCGACAAATACGGCAAGCTCGTATTCTTCGACAGCGCACGTTTTGCTGAGAACGCCTATTTTATAAAGGTGCGCGAGCCGGAGTTCAAAGATAAAACCATCAAAGAAATCTGCCGCGAGATGTTCTCCTACGCCGACGGCATGACAATGTCGTCGAAAAAAGATGGACTCGTCAACATGGGTGGCTTCATCGCCACAAACCGCGAGGATATCTACGAAGGTGCCAAACGTTTCCTCATTCCGTTTGAAGGATTCCTCACCTATGGCGGTATGAACGGACGCGACATGGCTGCCCTCGCAGTAGGCTTGGACGAAAACACAGAGTTCGACATGCTCCAGACCCGCATAAAGCAGGTGGAATATCTCGCCTCAAAGCTCGACGAATACGGCATTCCCTATCAGCGTCCTGTAGGCGGCCACGCCATTTTCATCGACGCCGACAAAGTTCTCGACCAGGTGCCCAAGGAGGAATTCCCCGGCGTTCGTCTTGGCATAGAGCTATATCTGGAGGCTGGCGTAAGAGGATGCGAGATCGGATACCTGCTCGCAGACCGTGACCCTATCACAAGGGAGAACCGATTTGACGGCAACGATTTCCTGCGCCTCTGCATCTGCCGACGCACCTACACCGACAATCACATGAACGTCATCGCAGCTGCCCTCAAGAATGTCTACGACCGCCGTCACGACATCAAAAGAGGTGTCAAAATTAAGTGGGAAGCTGAGCTGATGCGTCATTTCACGGTAAAACTCGAGGTTCTTGAGTAAAAAATCGCAAAAAAATCGCAAAAAAGTTGCGTAATCCAACAAAAAGCAGTACCTTTGCATTCGCTTTCAGATTTTCTGCTCTTATGAGCAGGAGACGAGCAAGCGAAAAACAATCTCAATATCAATAAACCGGCAAGTTTTATGGCAACAAAAATCAGATTGCAGCGTCATGGCCGTAAAGGCTACGCTTATTATCCCATTGTAGTCGCCGATAGCAGGGCACCACGTGATGGTAAATTTATTGAAAGGATAGGTTCCTATAATCCGAACACTAATCCTGCTACAATAAGTTTAGACTTCGACCGTGCTTTGTATTGGGTAGAAGTAGGAGCTCTTCCTACCGACACAGTTCGTTCAATCCTTTCAAGAGAAGGCGTCATGCTGATGAAGCACCTTCGTGGCGGCGTTAAGAAAGGCGCTTTTACAGAAGAAGAGGCTCAGAAGCGTTTCGACGCTTGGAAGGCCGACCGCGCAAAGGCAGCCAACGCATTCCAGGCTAAGAAGGATGCAAAGGCAGCTGAAGACGCAAAGGCACGCCTTGAGGCAGAAGTAGCTCAAAACCGCGCCAAGGGTGAGGAAGTAGCTAAGAAGAAAGCTGAAAAGCTCGCAGCCGCAGAGGCTGCTGCAAAGGAAGCTCTTGAGAACGAAGTTGCAGCTACTGAAGAGCAGGCTGCTGAGTGATCAGACTACTGAGACAGTTGCAAGGTCAACCCCAACTTTTGAACCGGCATGCCAATGCAGAGCAAATATTTCATGAAAAATTTGCACAGTTCAAAAATTCTTATTAACTTTGCATCGTCAAAAACAAAAAGCATCATGATGGCTTAGGTCATCATGATTGAAATGGCCGATTAGTGTAGCGGTTAGCACGCCACCCTCTCACGGTGGAGACTCGGGTTCGAGTCCCGGATCGGCTACTAAGGAATATTTCTACCGCATCAATATTCCAACCATCAAAAATTTCCCATAATGTCAATCCAAAGGCATATGCTAAGGATTGAGACGGCCGATTAGTGTAGCGGTTAGCACGCCACCCTCTCACGGTGGAGACTCGGGT
>CAZIAX010000025.1:0-19362 GCA_964537745.1 uncultured Sangeribacter sp. | reverse complement strand
CAAGTCGAGTCAGCACCTCTTCTATTTTTTTGTCGGTATCGCTCTGGTGTTTTTGTAATAAGAGCTGATGATGTTCCAACGTTTCAAGTCTTTGAAACATATGAGCATTACTCATTAGGAAACTACGCATCGCAGTGAAGGCTCGCATTATCCGAATGTTAACCTCAATTGCTGTCTTAGATCGAAGCACACTACTGAGCATGGCCACTCCATTCTCTGTAAAAGCATAAGGGAGGTATTTGATATTATGCCCTTGTTTCAAGATCACATTTTGTGACCTTGAATTTGAAGACGCAATTTGCGACCTCAAATTTTCCGCTTCATCTTTGGTTAGCTGAAACATGAAATCCTCTGGAAATCTCTCAATATTACGCTTTACTGCTTGATTTAGAACACGTGTTTCTACACCATACAATTGTGCTAAATCGCTATCAACCATTATCTGTTGACCCCGAAGAACGTGTATGAGTTTTTCCACCGGGATTAAGCTGGAATCTGAATCTCCGGCTAATGGAGTTAAGGGGATAGTATTGGGTTCTTCCATTTGTTTCGGACTTTAGAATGCAAAATTAGCAAAAATTTTTAACATTTTGGCAATAAGCATCAGACAATCAGTCCCAACATAAAAAATATGAGGTGCAGAAACTGCACCTCAATCATGCACACATAATTCCATCAATCCTCCCGCAGCACTTCCTCGACACCACCGCAAATGTTCTTGTTGACGCAATCTGTCGCATAGAGCGCCTTTATTTCCGGAATAAACTCACACGTTCCCACTTGCATCAAATCAGCAACCAGCAACCCTGCAAACATGCCATCGCAACATTCCTGTTTGGGCAGACGCGGAAGAATAAATTCGCTTAAAGACCTTTCCGGCGAGCCATCACCCAAGAAGCCTCATTGCTCCTTGACTCTTGACCCTTGGTTCTTGACTCTTGACTCTTAATCCTTATTTATCATTTCGCCGGCAGGATCTCAACCCAGTAGCCGTCGGGGTCTTCAATGAAGTAAATCCCCATATCATGGTTTTCGAAGCAGATGACGCCCAACTCGCGATGATACTCCCTCACAGCCTCATAATCCTCTCCAGCCGCCACCCGGAATGCCAGATGCGTCTCATTCTCACCCAGCTCATAGGACTGGGGATGATCTTTAAGGCAAGTGATTTCCAATCGGAACGGCGACACTCCGTCTGAAAGATACGTGATGGTAAACGAGCCGTTTGGGCCATCAATGTGGCTCGACTCCTTAAGCCCCAGGGCCTTCTCATAAAACTTGATGCTGCGGTTGCGGTCAGCGACATTGATATTGTAATGATCAAAATGAAGTTTAAAATCCATAAACTACTTATTAATTTTTAATCTGAATATTTTTCTAAGATTTCAACAATGTAGAGCCACTAATGTTGCAAAATCTTTTTATCTTAAAAATTCTTTGACATACCGACTTTTTTTATTAATTTTGCACAGTTTATGTGCAATCCCTCAAATACAAGCATAATAAGGATATGAAGCTAACCCGTTTATTAGTCCCGTTGATGCTGCTGGTCGCTCTCCCCGCGATGGCTCTTACCGACGAGCAAGTGATAACATACATCAAGACTCAGGCCGCTGCCGGAAAGTCGCAAAACCAGATCGGCAAAGAACTTCTGGCTCAAGGAGTCACTGCCGATCAGATAAAGCGCATCAAAGCACAATATGAAGCTGAGCAAAACACCGAGGTAAACCATACTACAGGAGAAGGACTCAGAACTCGCTTGCGCACCGAAGAGGCTGAGAGCAGGCAGGCTAACGCTCCCGTCAGAGAAGTTGAGGAAACTCCGTTACAAAGACAAATCTATGGCCACGATGTCTTCAACTCTCGTGCCCTGACTTTCGAGCCTAATTCAAATATGGCTACTCCCCAGAACTATCGTCTCGGACCAGGCGACGAGGTGATCATCGACATCTGGGGTGTCAGCGAAGACAATATCCGCCAACAGATTTCTCCCGACGGACGTATCATGATTTCCCAGCTTGGACCAGTGTATCTCAACGGTATGACTGTGGCTGAGGCCAACAAACAGCTTAAAAATATTTTCGCCAAGAAATACGCCGGTGTCGGAACTGATACCGATATCAATCTTACTCTCGGTCAGATTCGATCGATTCAAATCGACGTGCTCGGCGAGGTGCAGACTCCTGGCACCTATCGCATCTCCCCATTCTCCAACGCCTTCCACGCTCTCTATAATGCCGGCGGAATCAACGACATCGGTTCGCTCCGTAATATTGAGATCTTCCGCAACGGCAAGAAGATTTCTACCATCGACGTCTACGACTTCCTATTCAAAGGCAAAGATGTGGGGAATGTCCGCCTGCAGGAAGGCGACGTTATTATGGTTCCTCCTTACTCGGAACTCGTGCATATCGAGGGCAACGTGAAGCGTCCGATGTTCTATGAAATGAAGCCGAACGAGAGTCTATCCAAACTCCTCGAATACGCAGGCGGCTTCACTGGCGATGCTTATAGCGACGTAGTCCGCGTCCTCCGACTCAATGGTCTTGACAAGGAGCTCCATACAGTGGAGAAAGCTGAATACCCTTCATATTATCTGCGCGACGGCGATGTAGTGTCCATAGGCGTGGTGACCGATGAATTCACCAACAAGGTTGAGATCGGTGGTTCGGTATATCGCCCTGGCACTTATGCTATCAACGACAATGTACGCACTCTCCGTCAACTCATCCAGAGTGCCGAAGGCCTGACCGACGACGCTTATCTCGACCGAGCAATGATATATCGTGAGAAGCCAGACAGATCTTTGGAAGTACTCTCTATCAATCTCGGCGATATCATGAACGGCACAGCCGCCGACATTGAACTCCGCAAAAATGATATCGTCACCATCATCAACGTAAACACTATCACCGAACGTGGTGGCTTCACCATCCAGGGTCTCGTGAACTCTCCTGGAACATTCCCTTATGCAGAGGGTACAAGCTTGAAAGACCTTATTCTTCAGGCCGGTGGTCTGCGTGAAGGTGCTTCTACTGCGCGTGTGGAAATCTCTCGCAGAATCATCGACCAGAACGCCACAGATGCTACCAATCAGCTCGCCGAGACATTTACCGTAAATATCGAGCACGGACTCGGTGTCGGTGAAGCTGCTGAGTTCATACTGAAGCCTTATGACCTGGTGCAGGTGAGAAAGAGTCCTACTTATAGTCCGCAGCAGACTGTCAGTCTCAACGGTGAAGTGCTCTTCCCTGGCAACTACGTCATCGAATCACGCACTGAAAGAGTATCTGATGTCATACGCCGCGCCGGCGGACTTCTCGAAAGCGCATATGTCAAGGGAGCATACCTTAAGCGTTTGCGCACAGCTGACCAACGTGAAATCCGCAACGAGACACTCCGTCTCGCAAACTCACACACACAGACTGGTGACAGCATCATCATCGATCCTTCAGCCACATCCGACCAGCAATATGTAGGCATCGACCTCCAGAAAGCTATTGAAAATCCTGGAAGCACCGAAGACTTTGTGCTCCAAGCTGGCGATGTCATTTTTGTTCCAGAAGAGCAGAGCACCGTCTCTATCACCGGAGATGTCCTCTTCCCCAACACTGTCGTCTATGTCCCCGGGAAGAAACTCAAATATTATATCGAACAAGCTGGCGGCTACGGCGATCGCGCTCTTAAGAAAAAGACATATATCGTCTACATGAATGGTTCTGTCGCAAAGGCAAAAGGGAATGTCACTATCGACCCTGGTTGCCAGATTATCGTCCCGACCAAGCCCGAATCCCAAGGGTTCGACTGGACAAAGGTGCTTTCAATCGCTACGACACTTGGTTCTCTCGCTTCAATGACCGCAGCTGTGGTGGCCATTTTCAAGAAATAATCTCCTTAAAACCCATATCAGCATGAATTCCAACGAAATCACAAAAAAAGACGATGAAATAGTCCTCCAGACTAACCTCGCTGACAATGATATGAACGATGAGGGTAATAAGGAGAATGACGAAGAGCAGGAAATCGACCTTCTTGAACTCGCCATGAAACTATGGGCGCAGAAGAAGAAAATTTTCTTGTGGTGCCTGATTGGTGCTGTCGTAGGTCTCGTTGTTGCGTTCAGCATCCCACGCGAGTACACAACCGATGTGAAACTCGCTCCCGAAATTGGCAACAACCAAAAGATGAGCGGAAGCCTCGGCGCTATGGCCGCAATGGTAGGTATCGGTAGTGGTGCCCAATCTGGCAGCGATGCTGTAAATCCTATGCTATATCCAGACGTGGTAAGCTCTGTGCCGTTTATTGTCGGACTTTTCGATGTCCCCGTCCAAACTATTAAGGGAGGAAAGACAATACCCTTGAAAGAATATGTAGAAGACGATTTGCGTGCTCCATGGTGGTCCGCTGTTATGGGTTACCCATTCAAGCTTCTTGGAATGATCCTCAGCAGCGACGATGATGAGACTCCCGACCCAAACAAAAAAACCGACACCTTCCAGCTGACAAAGCCGGAAGCAGAAATTGTAAGAGCCCTCCAGTCAAGGATTTCTGCATCTGTCGACACGAAAACTTCTGTCATCACCATCACTGTCATGATGCAAGACCCGCTAATTTCCGCCACGCTTGCTGACACAGTGGTAAATCGACTTCAGGAATATATCACAGATTATCGTACCAATAAGGCCCGGAAGGACCTGGAATACGCAGAGCTTCTTAACAAAGAGGCCCAAGAGAACTACTATAAGGCTCAGCAGACCTACGCTGATTATCTCGATCGCAACAATGGCCTGATCATTCACTCTGCAATGACTACTCGCGAGAGACTCCAAAATGAGGCTACGCTCGCATTCAACCTCTACAATCAGACTGCTCAGCAAGTACAGATGGCAAAAGCCAAGGTCCAGGAGAACACTCCGGTCTACGCTACCGTGACTCCTGCTACCGTTCCTATCAAACCTTCCGCACCCCGCAAGCCTCTTATTCTTGTCGGATTCGTATTCCTTGCATTTGTCGCAAGTGCGGCATGGATTCTTTATGGGAAGCCTCTCGTAGAGGAAATGAAAAAGAAGAAACTTGAAGCCAAACAAAAATAATTGAATAAAACTAAGACCATATTCATTACTCTCGCGGTATTCGCCGCAGGCACTTCCGCCACAAGAGCCGACGAATTGTCAGACCTTGTGGCGGCTGTCGCTGCGTCTACACAAAAGGAGAAGATGGCCAAAGATGTCGCTCCCTCTTTCATTGGGGCTGACAAACCGCGATATAAGCCCCAGCCAAAGACCGAGGATGTCAACATAGCCATGCTTGACGGAATATTTTCCTCTATGAAGAGAGAGTCTTTCCGACAGATGCAGCGTGACTTATACAACGTGGATGACAATCCTTTCTTGCAGCAGCCTGACAGCTATGACTATCCTCCCTTTGGCAGCGCAGGATTTTATCGACCAGTCCCCGGAGTCATAACATCTCGCTTCGGATGGAGAGAACGCTTCAATCGAATGCATTATGGCGTTGACCTCAACCTCAACTTAGGCGACACCGTCAGAGCGGCTCTGACTGGCACAGTGGATAGGATTTCATTTGACCCTGACGGCTATGGCCATTACGTTGTGATGTCTCACCCGGACGGAATGGAAACTCGCTACGCCCACCTTCAATATGCTTTGGTAAGTGCCGGGGAGATTATCTATGCTGGTCAACCCGTCGGTATCGGAGGTAGCACCGGAAATAGCACCGGACCTCACCTACATTTCGAGACAAGACTCGAGGGGGTAGCTGTTGATCCTACTCTATTGTTCGACTTTGAAGGAAACAATACCTATTACGCCTACGACCCCGGTCCTCAGACTCCAAAGGGCCCGACATATTCCCATCAGTCTAAGTCTTTGAAAAAAGAATCGACCTACATTGTCCGCTATGGAGACACTCCGGAGAGCGTAGCGCGTCAAGCCGGACTATCTGTCATGAAGCTTTGTCAGCTCAATATGCTCAACCAGACTGACCCTCTCCCCATAGGACGAATGCTGAAACTCAAATAAAAGAAGGATTCCTGAATCAGGAATCCTTCTTTTATTTGAGTTTAGTCATAGACTTAGTTTTTCACTGGGAAGAGATAGAATTGGCGATTCGGGTTTGGGTCCCACATCCACTGGTCGATGACTATGTTGTCATCAATTGCTTTCACTTCGACAGTATGTTTACCACGCTTCAAAGAGACCGGCACACTCCTGATAGCCTGACCGCGAAGCACATTCTGCTTCCATTGCTCTGACCGGAATGGTTCTTTCAATGAAAATTCACTTGGTTCTCCTCCGTCAATGCTCACGCTTAGCCTTACGTCCTTCCCGTCGACGGCATGCGTAGGTATCAATGCCACTCTGACCACTCCGTCGGCTCCTTCATCAAGATCAAATTCATAAGCCACACTGCTCCCTTTTGTGAGAGCCACTGCATTCATGCTATGGCCAAGCATTCCTACAGGAGTTGCCTTCCCCTTTACTTTTACAAAGGTATCAGCATTGGCTGCCACAGTTTTTCCAGCCTCAGGCCCATTCGGATTAGTCACCTCAGGAGTAGGATACTTAAGCATCTCTTGTTCCGTTAGGATGATAGGCAACGAAGGGGCAGCAAACACGGGCAAATCTCTTGGGCGCATATCCATACTTCCCTTCCATTTCCCATCAGATACCACATCGTTGTAGTATTCCGTGAGTTTTCTCACTTCCTGATAGGCACGCTGGCTCTCAGCGCACGCTTGCTTTATTTTCTCCTCGAGGCCGAATCTGTCGACGACTCCATTGCGTCCCGTCGCCAAGGACCTTGCCTCTTGCGCCTTGAGCATCGACCGCGCATGGGCAGCTGATGCACACACCGGATAGATAATCGCAGCAAAATAAGCGTCATAAAGCGATGGATCCACGAATTTTGTAGCGTAGTCCACTACATACGATGCCTTGTCAAACTCATCCACATATCGCTGAAGTTCATTGCCAAATTCTTTCGGATTCAGCTCTGAGCTCCTGACGGGAGTCAGTCTACGCTCATAGAGATTCCTGTCTTTTTCCACCTGCGACCAACCCATGAATTCAGGGCGACGCTCTCCGCATAGGCGGTAGAATTCATGCATCACAGGGAAAATAAGTTCTGCAGCCTCCGCTCCAAACTGACGCGTGAGCCATGCTTTATAGTGGCTACGGAGAGTTGAGGCATCTACACTGTCAATGTTCCAAGCCATGTCCATAAAAAGCTCCAGATCATATCCAGCCACTTTGGGATCATGCACATTCACTATCCAGAGTTTCCTGACGTCATTGTCATAGGCCGACCGCATCTGGTGCCATATGAGGCCAGGTTGAGTAGTGGTTAGCCAGAGATGGTCGTGTGGTTGGCCCCAATAGCTGAGATGATAGTAGACTCCGCCTCCACCTTGGCGTTTTCGCTCTTTTGCATCGCTAAGACGGGTGAGATATCCATAGTTGTCGTCACACCACATCAGTGTGACGTAGTCGGGCACGTTAAGACCCATCTCATAAAGTTCAAGTACTTCCTTATAGGGAACAAACACCTGATCCTGTTGCGATGGGTCCCCTATGTATTCGGAGATAAGCTTTTGCTGGTCGTCAATCACCTGCTGCAGACCTTCAAATTTCTCATCCTTTGTGTTGTATCCCTCCATCGAGCTGTCGTGGATGCCTCGCATGCCTATTGTGAATACATTCCCTCCTTTCGAATCCTTCACTTCCTTCAGGCGGTCGACCCAATATCGATGTACTTCTTCCTTATTCGTCTTATAATTGAAGCGTCCTCTTTTTGATGTGTCCCATTCTCCTACATTATTGCGGAGCATCGGCTCACAATGAGAGGTGCCTATAATGATCCCACAACTGTCGGCCTGCTCCTTTGCGCCATCTACCATGAAGAATGCGGTAGTTCCTTCATGCATGGCTGGCCACAGAGTATTGCCTCGCAGACGCAGCAGCAACTCAAATATCTTTCTATAGGTCTTGGCTCCAATCTCAGTCTTATCAGAGGGTTCGTATGTAAGATGACTCCATGGACGCAGCGACCAGTCTTCATCATTGATGAAGATTCCTCGCCGTTCAACGGAAGCTCCTTGCATATCGGCATAACCATCCTCTATCTCCAATTTATTCTTCTTGACTGGAACTACGTCGCCCCACCATACCCATGGCGAGACACCGGCCTTGCGCGACATCTCAAGCAGTCCGTAGGCTGCGCCTCGCCCATTCGTTCCGGCTATGTAGATCACTCCCCCATTTTCTTGTATAGCAAATCCATCTGTCAGTGACTGAAGTCTCTTGACATCAATACCAACTTTTGTCAGAGCCTTTATGTCTGCTTCAGAAGCCGAATCAAGCTGGTATACTCGTATCGTGGCCTTTGCTGAGGAGGAATTTTGAGCCATTTTGCCGGTGACACCCTCCATATCTCCAGAAAACATTTTCCCGGCTACCTTCACTACAGGGTCCGCATTCTCAGGAATCGAAAAGGTGACCGGCAACTTACCGTCATACCATACTGCTGCACCAGCTGGGATTGCACACGCCGAGAGTGATGCGCAAATAATAAGATGTTTTAATTTCATTGATAGGTTAGTTTTGAAAAGGGAATATAGCTTCAACCAAGCGAATCAGAGAGAGTCTCAAGACATTTTCTCACTTCTTCATCTGTCTTGAAGAGTTTCTCTTTGCAGATTTTAAGTAGTTCAAGTGCACGCGAGGTCAACCCTGCCAAGGAGTCTATGTCGCAATCAGGACTCTGCATCTTCGCAGTGATCGACTCCAGCTCGGCGATAGCCTCGGAATATTTCATTTCTTTCTTTTCCATGATAAAGCGTTTTTTAGATTCAGTTTTCAAAGTTAATGATTTAATTCCAAATAGCCAAAATTTACTCCCTTTCATGCTCACGAAAATAATTTTTTACTAAGATATATCGTCATCTGCAAAAATTTTAGTATTTTTGCACCATGAAAAAGATAGCAAGCTTCACAATCGACCACCTGACCCTCAATCCTGGGGTATATGTGAGTCGAAAAGACACGTCGCCTGCAGGTGACGTCATCACCACTTTCGACATCAGAATGACAGCTCCCAACCGTCAGCCCGCCCTTTCTATATCCGCGCTCCATGCCATGGAGCATTTAGCCGCCACCTATCTGAGAAACCATCCTGAGTTTGGCGAAAAAATTGTATATTGGGGCCCTATGGGCTGTTGCACCGGCAATTATCTTCTGCTCAATGGCGACTTCGCTTCTGAAGATATTGTCCCTCTCTTGATTGAGACATTTGAATTCATTGCCGGATTTGAAGGTGAAGTGCCTGGAGCTTCTCCAAAAGATTGTGGCAACTATCTGCTGATGAATCTGCCGGAAGCCCGTATGGCCGCTCGCGATTACCTCAAAATTCTTAAAGACAAAAGTTTAAAGACTCAATATTAATGGCAAGTTTATCTCAGCGTGGCTTCGAGATGCCCGCTTCCCCTATACGCCGGCTTGCGCCACTCGCAAATGATGCTGTCCGACGCGGCATAAAGGTATATCGCCTCAATATCGGCCAGCCAGACCTCCCTACTCCTCCACAGGCTTTCGAGGCTTTGAAAAATATCGACCGCGAGGTGCTTGAATACAGCCCTTCCGACGGCCTCCCATCTCTGCGCGCAAAGCTAAAGGAATATTATCATCGTTTCAACATCGATGTGGATGTCGACGACATTATTGTGACTTCCGGTGGCTCGGAGGCTGTGCTTTTCGCTTTCATGGCGTGCCTTGATCCTGGAGATGAGATTATTGTCCCCGAACCTGCTTACGCCAATTATATGGCATTCGCTATTTCCGCGGGCGCTAAGATTGTATCTATACCCTCTTCAATCGACAAAGGTTTCGCTCTTCCCCCTATAGAGGAGTTTGAAAAACTGATAACTCCGCGCACAAAGGGTATACTCATCTGCAATCCCAACAACCCTACCGGCTACCTTTATACCATTAAGGAGATGATGCAGATTCGCGACCTCGTCAAGAAATACGATCTTTTCCTTTTCTCTGATGAGGTGTATCGCGAATTCTGCTATACAGGAGCGCCTTACGTTTCGGCATTCCATCTTCCGGGCATAGAGGAGAATGTGGTCCTTATCGACTCTGTTTCGAAGCGCTACAACGAGTGCGGTATCCGCATTGGTGCTCTTATCACCAAAAACAAGGAACTCCGAGCCAATGTCATGAAGTTCTGCCAGGCTCGACTGAGCCCACCGCTCATCGGTCAGATCATAGCTGAGGCATCCGTAGACGCAAGCCGCGACTACATGCTCGATGTATATAATGAATACGTAGCCCGACGAAACTTCCTTGTTGACGGCATCAATAAGATACCGGGGTGCTACTCCCCCATCCCTATGGGGGCATTCTATACAGTGGCAAGTCTCCCTGTGGATGATGCTGATAAATTCTGCGAATGGTGCTTGAAAGAATTCTCTTATGATGGAGCTACGGTTTTCATGGCCCCAGCTTCCGGCTTCTATACTACTCCTGGAGCTGGGCGTAATGAGGTGCGTCTGGCTTATGTGCTAAATCGAGAGGAACTTGGGAAAGCACTCATTGTGCTCGAAAAGGCTCTGGAAGCTTACAATGCCATCCAGCCCAAAGCTCATGAATAGGCATAAAAAAATTGATTGTCATCACGACAACCAATCTTCTGTTAACCTTAAAATCTAATACCATGAAAAACTCGATGCAAAATTAGTGATAAATTCCGAAACTATGTTATAAAACATATAAAACTTTTCGGAATTTAACATCATTTAACACAAATGAGAAGAAAAGACATAAAAACCGGAATGGGAATCATTTTTTTCGCCGCCATAGCATGCTCTGTGGCGGTTTTCTCACTTGCCTATCTCAAGCAGAAGGATTCCCCAACCGAAGAGACGGTGGAGCTCATCGAGACCGTAGATCCCGAGTGGAGCAACCGCCTGACCAACGAACTCTCAGATGCCCCTGGCCTCGACAAGATGGACCAGGACATCCTGAGATTTCTCGGGAAATGGAATATTAAGGGCTTGTCGCTGGCTGTCACACGCAATGATTCCCTGATATACGCCAAAGGTTACGGCATGGCGGATGTCGAGGAAGGGCGTGAGATGACACCTCAGAGCATCATGAGAATGGCCTCTGCTTCCAAACTCGTTACAGCCATCGCAATAATGCGGTTAGTGGAAGAAGGGAAGCTGAAGCTAAACTCTAAGGTATTCGGACCCGATGGATTGCTCAATGACACTATCTATACTAATGCAGTTAAGGATTCCCGTATATTTGATGTGACTGTAGACTATCTCCTTCAGCATAAAGGTGGATTCGGGCTCGGAGCAGGAGATCCAATGTTTAACACAAAAGACATTATCGCGGCAAAAAATCTCCCTGGCCCCCCTTCCAACGAGAAACTTACCGAGATTGTGCTTGGTAGAAAGCTCGCCTTCACTCCCGGCGAAGGCTTCCGCTACTCCAACTTTGGATATATGGTGCTATCGCTCATAATTGAGAAGGTGACTGGCCGAGACTATTGGGACTACGTCACCGACGATGTGCTTCACCCAGCCGGTTGCTATCGTTTCCGTCCAGCAACTAATTATTATGCCGACCGCAACGAAGACGAAGTGCACTACTACGGCCCTGACAACGAGCCTGTGGAGGAATACAATGGCAGCGGCAGAATGGTGGAGCGCGTCTATGGTGGAAGCAACGTCAACGGACTCGTAGGCGGTGGAGGATGGTGCGCTTCGGCATCAGATCTCGCACGTCTCGTAGCGGCCACAGACAAATATCCCTATGTCAGGAATATCATCAGCAATGAGTCAATCGACTCTCTGACGGCATATGCAAAAGATGACAAAGTATCACGCGGATGGAGTGATATTAATGAGAACGGCCGATGGAAACGTACTGGCACACTCTCCTCCACCCACACGCTTATAGAGAGGTTTCCCGACGGTGAGTGTTGGGTGCTCCTGACTAATACCGGCGTGTTTAAAGGGTTCAAATTTGCTCGTGACATGTCTGAATTTGTCGATGTCTTAAGAGAGCGATATTCTGGTATCTTGCCAAATCGTGACCTTTGGGCACCAGAATGATTCACCAACAAAAAATGCGGCTGCTTTGACTCATAGTCATTGCAGCCGCATTTGTGCATGTACGGTTTGTATATAATATTAATCAATAAGTGATTACCGGTTCCAGCTCCTTGGCCTGATCTATCATCTTCTCAAGTTCACCTATGGAAGGAACGCGGCTGCACAAGTTCTTCTCTTCATTGATTTCCATCATCTTCGGGTGAAGATTGGCAGCTACACGATGACGGAACTCCTTAACCGTATCCACACCGGATGCCTCAAGAAGCTCAGCAAATTGACCGGCCACTCCTTTGATGCGGAAAAGATCAGCATGATTGGTCCACTTGAGTATAAGTTTAGGGCTTATACCTGTCTCCTCTGCCACTTTCTTACGGCCAGCTGGAGTTGCACATTCTTTGAGAAGGTCTTCAGTGGTCTTGATTCCTACTTCCTGAAGTTTTGCGGCATAGGTATCTCCGATGCCTTCGATTTCTGCGATTTTGTATGACATAATTATTTGTGTTTTTCTTTGGCAGGGAGTTCCGCCTTACACGTATAACTATTCCAGGCTTAATTGGTTCGATTCCTATATCACTTTTATAGTATGTTTTATAACATAATAAACGGGGCAACACGCTCGTTGTAAGTATATGCGCAGATTGAAATATATTCATTTATTGTTTCTCATGGCGTTCGTCTTCCTGGCGACCGCTCTCTCATCATGCAAGTCGGTCAAGCTATCCGACGCTGACGACACAATGGCCCGAGGAGAATACTTCGCGGCATCCAATATGTATCGAAAGATTTACAACCGTCTTACAAAACCGGAGGAACGACCCTTGCGTGGAGAAGTGGCATTGAAACTCGCTCAGTGCTACCAACGCCTCAACAGGCCAGTCAACGCGACAGCCTCATATCAGAATGCCCTGCGCTACGGACAGACCGACTCTACCATCTATCTGCGCCTCGGGCAAATGCTCCAAGCTTCCGGGAAATACCCTCAAGCCATCACTGAATATCAAAAATTTCTCGAACTTAAGCCCGACGATCCAATTGCCTTGGCTGGGATAAGAGGTTGCAACATCGCTATCTCACAAAAAGATGCCCCCAAGAGCCGGTATATTGTAAAGCAGCCGAAACTCTTCAATTCTCGCCGCTCTGACTTCGCTCCTATGTATCTCGACAAGAACTACGACATACTGTATTACACCACGACCAACGAGAAAGCCACCGGCGACAACAAGTCGGAAATCACCGGCATGAAGAAGGGCGACATATGGATGGCAAAGAAGAACGAGAAAGGTGAATGGCAAAGGCCCGAGCCGGTGGAAGGAGAACTCAACACCGACGCTGATGAAGGAATCATATCTTTCTCCCCCGATGCTCAGACTATGTATCTTACCGTAGCGAAACGTTCGGAAACATCAAGTACTTCTGTGGAAATACACACTTCGCGCCGTAGCGAAGCTTCCTGGAGTGCTCCCCAGAAATTCGAGATTCTCAACGATACGGTGACAGCAGTCGGTCATCCCGCTGTCTCTCCCGACGGTCGTTATCTATATTTCACATCCGACATGCCAGGCGGATATGGTGGCCTCGATATTTGGCGCATCAACCTCCAAGAGCGAGGAGGAAGCCTTGAAAATCTCGGTCCCCAAATCAACACACCAGGCAACGAGTCATTTCCATATGTACGAACGGACTCTCTTCTTTATTTCTCGAGCGACGGCCATTCAGGCTACGGAGGCCTTGACATTTTTAAAGCAACACTCAACTCAACCGGCGACCGCTGGAGCATCGACAATATGGGGCAACCCATCAACTCCACAGGAGATGACTTTGGCATAACATTTGGTCCAGGAGAATCTGGATTCTTCAGTTCAAACCGAGGGGATGCTCGCGGATATGACCATATCTATTCATTTGTTCTTCCCGACCTCAAAATAAGCATCGCAGGATGGGTTGTAGATAAGGATGACGAACCAGTGCCTAATGCCGTCATACGCATCGTCGGCAACGACGGATCCAACCAGAAAGAGGTGGCTCGCGACGACGGTAGTTTCAAGTTCAATCTCCAGCGTGGCGTTAAATACGTCATGATGGCAGGAGCCAAAGGATATCTCAATCAGAAGGTGGAGTTCGAGAGCGATTCGGCTGAGGAAGACGCTGAATACGGCATCGACTTCATCCTTGCATCCATATCCAAACCAAGCGTCGTGGAGAATATATTCTACGATTTCGACAAGGCCACTCTAAGGCCAGAATCAAAAGAGGCACTCGACCAACTGGCAGTGATGCTCGAAGACAACCCCAACGTTTCAATCGAAATGAGCGCGCACACCGACCGTAAGGGAAGCGAGGAATACAATGTCTCTCTTTCCGAAAGGCGCGCAAAAAGCGTGGTGGACTATCTCGTAGAAAAAGGCATCAATCCAAGTCGCCTTTCATGGGAAGGATATGGCAAAAGTCGCCCAAAGACTGTCACCAAACGAATCAATAAGGAATTTCCTCAATTTGAGGAAGGAACTCAGCTGACTCCTGAGTTCATCGAGACTCTTTCTGAAGAAGACCAGGAGGCAGCTGACCAAATCAACCGCCGGACTGAATTCCAAGTCACAGCCATCGACACCGATTTCGAACTCCTTTGACCATCACTTTTTAGCTCTTCATGGCTCTTAAAACTGACAATGAATTTGCAAAAGTCAAAAAAAATTCGTAAATTTGCACAAATATTGTCATACGCAAAAAGAGATGCAAAAAGAGAAGCAAGTTATAGTAGACGGACTCACTTTCGTGCCCTATCTCACTCGTGAGCAAATCATCGAGCAGGTGGAGCGCGTCGCTGCAGAAATCGCCAAGGATTATGAAGGGAAGGCTCCGATTTTCCTTTGTGTCCTAACGGGCGCATTCGTATTCGCCTCCGATCTTATCCGCGCAACAGGACTTAATGACTCCAAGATATCCTTTATCAGATATAAATCATATGAAGGCACATCATCCACAGGCAAGGTGAAGCAGATTATTGGCCTTACAGATGACATCGAAGGAAAAGATGTCATAATCATTGAGGATATCGTCGATACAGGCCTAACGGCCTGCCGGATGATAGAAGACCTTAAGAAACAGAACCCTGCTTCTGTTAAGTTCGCTACACTCCTTTACAAACCCACCAGTAGCCAGACTGGCTTCGCCCCTGACTACGTAGCCTTCACAATTCCCCCGAAATTCATCATCGGATATGGTCTTGACCTTGATGGAAAAGCTCGCAACATGCCTGACATATATGTCATCAAGGAAGACTGACTATAAACCCACATAAACTGACTAAACACATGTTGAATCTGGTATTATTCGGTGCCCCCGGCAGCGGTAAAGGCACCCAGAGCGAGAAAATAATCGACCGTTACGGACTCCATCATATTTCTACGGGCGAAGTGCTCCGCAAGCAGATTAAAGAAGGCACAGAACTCGGCAAGATTGCCGACTCCTACATCAGCAAGGGGCATCTTATCCCCGACGATCTGATGCTCGACATTCTGCGTCAGGAACTAAAGTCACTCCCTAAAGACTGCAAAGGTGTAATTTTCGATGGATTCCCACGCACTATCCCGCAGGCCGTGGAGCTGGAGAAAGTCCTTGAAGAGTATGGCACTCAACTGACTGGCGTCGTCGGTCTCGAAGTGCCGGAGGAGGAACTCGTGGCGCGTATGCTCAAACGCGGCAAGGAGACTGGGCGCGCCGACGACAACATTGAGACTATCCTCAACCGTCTTAAGGTATACCACGACCAGACCGAGCCCTTGAAGGAACATTATCAAGGCAAAGGTGCTTATATGCAAATCGATGGTCTCGGGGATGTCAATGCCATCTTCGACTCCGTAGTTAAAGCCATCGAGGATAAATAAAACCACAATCGACCTGTCGGACCGCATCTCTCCCACTCCCCAGCAACGACAGAAGAAATATATCCAATGGAACAAGAAGAAATACAACAGAAAGAATACGCGGCAGACAACATCCAAGTGCTTGAAGGACTTGAGGCGGTGCGCAAGCGCCCCGCGATGTACATCGGAGACATCTCCGGCCGCGGTCTTCACCACCTCGTCTATGAGGTGGTAGACAACTCAATCGACGAAGCCCTCGCTGGCTTTGCGTCTGATATCAAGGTGACCATCCTTGAAGACAACTCCATCCGTGTCGATGACAACGGCCGTGGTATCCCTGTAGACATGCACGAGAAGATGCACAAGCCTGCACTCGAAGTCGTCCTGACAGTCTTGCATGCCGGTGGCAAATTCGACAAAGGCTCTTATAAAGTATCAGGTGGTCTGCACGGCGTAGGTGTCAGCTGCGTCAACGCCCTTTCAGACTATCTCCGCGCTGAAATCCACCGTGACGGCAAGATACACATGCAGGAATACGCCTATGGCAAACCCACTTGCGACCTTCAGGTGATTGGAGAGACCGACCACACAGGCACCACCATCATCTTCCACCCAGACGCAAGCATTTTCACGGAAACAATCTACGATTACGAGACCCTCGCCAACCGACTCCGTGACCTCGCTTATCTTAATGCCGGCATTACGCTGACTCTGACCGACGAGAGATTCCGCGACGAAAATGGCAATCCTCGCAGCGACCGTTTCCATAGCGACGAAGGCCTGAAGGAATTCGTCCGCTACATCGACCAGGGCAAGGAGCCGCTGATTGAAGACATCATCGATCTTAAGACAGAGCGCAACGGAGTACCGGTGGAAGTGGCCATGACCTATAACACTTCTTTCAACGAGAACATCTACTCCTACGTCAACAACATCAACACTATAGAGGGTGGCACACACCTTACTGGTTTCCGTCGCGGTCTTACCGCAACACTCAAGAAATATGCTGACGACAACAACCTTCTCGACAAACTCAACAAGGCTAAAATAGAGCTCTCTAAAGAAGACTTCCGTGATGGTCTGACAGCTGTCGTATCAGTAAAAGTCGCTGAGCCCCAGTTCGAAGGTCAGACTAAGACTAAACTCGGCAACAACGATGTGATGGGTGTAGTCCAGACAGCTGTCAGCGAGGCCCTCCGCAACTATCTTGAGGAGCATCCAAAGCAGGCTCGAGCCATCGTTGACAAAGTTGTACTCGCTGCTACTGCCCGGCAGGCTGCCTACAATGCTCGCATGAAGGTGCAGCGTAAGACTCCATTGGCTGGAGCAGGTCTGCCAGGTAAATTGGCCGACTGCAAGAGTCGCGACGCCGCCGAGTGCGAGATATTCCTCGTCGAGGGTGACTCCGCAGGCGGTAGTGCTAAGCAAGGACGCAATCCCAACTATCAGGCCATTCTTCCGCTTCGTGGTAAGATTCTCAACGTAGAGAAGGCCATGGAGCACAAGGTGTTCGAATCAGAGGAAATTGTCAATATGTTCAAGGCTCTCGGCGTGACAATCGGTACAGAAGAAGATTCTAAGGAACCTAACGTCTCAAAGCTCCGCTATCATAAAATCATCATCATGACCGATGCCGATGTCGACGGTGCTCACATCGCCACTCTGCTTATGACATTCTTCTTCCGTCGCATCCGCCCCATCATCGACAATGGCTACCTTTACATAGCTACTCCGCCACTCTACAAGTGCACACTTAAGGGAAAGAAAAACGTCTTCGAATATGCCTGGACCGACCAGCAGGTGCAGAAATTCGTTGACACCCACTGCGATGGAGACCGTAACAAGTTCGTGCTCCAGCGCTACAAAGGTCTCGGTGAGATGAATCCGGAACAACTTTGGGAAACTACAATGGATCCTGAAAACCGTATGCTTAAGCGAGTTACTCTTACTGATGCAGCAAGCGCTGACCATACGTTTGCGGTGCTTATGGGCGAGGAAGTGGCGCCACGTCGCGAGTTTATCGAAGAACATGCCACCTACGCCAATATTGACACTTAATTATCTAGTAAGCATAATTTTAAACATGAAGGCCAACTCCATTGGGTTGGCCTTCTTCTATTTTTCTGTTTTAAACACTCTATAACAGAAATCCGCAACTTTTTTTAACAGAATGGAATAGGAACAAACAATAATTTTAACAAAAGGTACGTCTATAAATTTGCGTAACTCACTTTTTTTTACTAATTTTGCACCCAAAATGAGGAAGGGTCCTTTTTAGAGGCTGTTGAAAGCCGATAAAGCGGACTCGTCTTTTTTAACCCCTTTATAAAACAACTTTTAAATAAAATCACTCGGACTTCGGTCCAGAATAGTTAAACAAACCATGGCTACTTACCTCACGAAAGAAGGATATGACAAGAAGATGGCTGAGCTTGCCGAACTTGAGGCACAGCGTCCGGCCATCAAAAACGCAATAGCAGAAGCCCGCGACAAAGGTGACCTCTCAGAAAACGCCGAATACGACGCTGCCAAGGAAGCCCAGGGGATGCTCGAAATGAAAATTGCTAAAATCAAGGAGCTAATCGCTTCTTCTCGCATTATTGACGACAGCAAAATCACAACTGATGAAGTAGGTCTACTCAACAAGGTGACTATCAAAAACACCAAAAACGGCATGCAGATGACCTATACTATCGTTTCTGAAAACGAAGCCAATCTCGCCGAGAAGAAAATCGCATCCTCCACTCCCATAGCCAAGGCATTGATGGGCCATAAGGTTGGAGACACTGTTAAGGTGCAGGCACCTGTAGGACAGCTCGAATTCGAAATCCTCAAGATTGAGCTCTGACCATGACTATATTCTCTAAAATCGTAGGAGGGGAGATACCCTCCTACAAAGTGGCCGAAGACGAACGCTACTACGCATTCCTCGACATCAATCCTCTCCAATGGGGACATACCCTCGTCATACCCAAACAAGAGACTGACTATATCTTCGACCTTGAAGACGACACATTAGCTGGGCTCCAAGTGTTTGCAAAGCGAGTTGCCAAAGCTATCCAGAAAGCCGTCCCTTGCAAGAAAGTGGGTCAGGCTGTTCTTGGATTGGAAGTTCCTCACGCACATATCCATCTCGTTCCTCTTAAATCGGAAGGTGACATGGATTTTCACAAGAAAATTGAAAATCCCGACCCCTCAGAGATGGCACACATCGCTGCCTCTATTGCAGAAAACTTTGAGTAAGTAGCTCGCGTTTATCACATCATTAATTTTTGTGAGCTACTTTGAATTTTTTTAATAATTTTAAGACCGCATTGTGCCACAATGCGGTCTTTTTCGTTATAAGTAATATAAACT
>CAZIAX010000024.1:8109-19775 GCA_964537745.1 uncultured Sangeribacter sp. | reverse complement strand
GATTTCCCCTTTGCGGCTGACGGCATGCGCAATATGGCAACAGCCGGTGCCGACAATGGTTCGGAATATTATGAATCTTCCTCACGCCTCGCATCTTACTTCGGAAGTGCAAACTACTCTTACGACAGCCGCTACTACCTCTCCGCTTCATTCCGTCGCGATGGTAGCTCTGTGTTCGGTCGCAACAAACGTTGGGGTGACTTCTGGTCGGTAGGTGCTAAATGGCGTCTCGGCCAGGAAGCATTTATGAAGGCTTACGATGTAATCAAAAATGCAGACATCCGCATCACTTACGGTACGGTCGGCAACCAGTCGCTACCTTCTCTCTACGCAGCCCGCGGCTACTATGAAGCAGGCTACAACTACAACCAAATCCCGGGTATGGTGCCCGCTGGTATTGAGAACCCTGACCTCACATGGGAGACTTCTCGGAAGTTTGACGTTGGTTTCGACCTTAATCTCTGGAACCGTCTCAACGTGACATTCGACTACTACAATGAAGACACATCTGACGCTCTCTATCAGGTGCCTCTCTCATTGACTACAGGTATGGCTTCTACATGGAAGAACATTGGTAAGATCCGCAACCGAGGTATCGAGCTTGGCCTTCGCGGCGTGGTATTCGCCAACAAGGATATGAGTGTAAGCCTCTTCGGCAACCTCACTTTCAACAAGAACAAAGTCATCAAGCTTGCCAACGGTTCTATCGAGAGCACATATACTATCATAGAGGAAGGTCGTCCCTACCGCCAGTTCCTTATGAAGGAATATGCAGGTGTGGATGCTGAGACCGGCAAAGCTCTCTACTATCTAAATGAAGAGGGTGACGAGACCACCGACAGCTGGCAGCAGGCAGCCAAGAGATATGTTGGCAGCGCTGATCCAAAGCTCGTAGGCGCATTCGGTCTGAACGCTGATGGATATGGATTTGATGTATCGCTGACTTTCAACTACCGCACTGGTGGCAAGGTATATGACTCAGGCCATAACTTCACTGGATGGGGTATGAGCCTGAGAACTCCTCTCGAATGCGTGGCTCTTGATTCTTGGACTCCCGAAAATAAGAATGCCAAGTATCCTCAGTATATCTATGGAGACCCCAACTACAGCTCTTCCCAGGCATCTTCCCGCTTCCTTATGAGCGGCAACTTCCTCCGACTGAGCAATATCACCGTTGGATACACACTCCCACAGAAACTGACAAAGAAAGCACTCATGGAGAAGGTTCGTTTCTATATCAATATGGACAATATCCACACTTGGACTGCAAGCGACTTCGTAGGTTATAATCCGGAGACTTACTCATCTGGTGTGATCGCTTGGCAGTATCCTGCTGTATTCTCCTTCTCGGGTGGTGTGCAAATTGTATTCTAATAATACTCATAATAGACTATAAAGCAATGAAAAATATAATATTGAAATCATTGGGCACCCTCCTCATAGCTGGAGCTCTTACAAGCTGTGGCAATGAGTTCCTTAAGACAGAGATGTCTAACGGTGTCGATACCAATACTGCCTTAACCAGCGTTGCAAACGTTGGAAACGCCCTGAATGGTACTTACTATCGCTTCTTCCAGTATTATTTCGCAGGAAACTATGCTACTGTGATTGGCGACTTGGCTTCAGATATCGTATATTGGAATACGCAGACTGCCCATCAGAACGACATCTACCAGTTTACCTATCAGGATACCGGTTATAGCTCCCTTTATATCTGGCAGTATGGCTACAAAGTGGTTGACCACTCAGCACGTGTAATAAAGGCCTCTAAGGAGCTTCAAGAAAACGTGTCTGGCGGCGATCTTCAAGAACTGAACATCTATACAGCTGAAGCATATGCTCTTCGTGCCTATGCCAATTTTGTTATGGTCAATGTGTTTGGCCATCAGGTGAAGGTAAATGGTCAGGATTTCAGCAACGATCTCGGACTGGTGCTTGTCGACGAGCCAGTTGAAGCTTTTTCCGGCATAGAGAGAAGCTCGATAGGGGAGACTTACAATTTCATCTTGAGCGACCTCAAGAATGCCATCAGTCTTTTTGAAGCCAATGGCGACCGTGGAAGTCTTTTCTATTTCAATTTGGCGGCAGCCTATGGTCTGGCAGCACGTGTCAACCTCTATCTTGAGAATTTCGATGATGCTATATCTTATGCTCAGAAAGCTATCGACGAGTCAGGAATCACAACATTGACCTATACTCCGGAAGGATACAAGGCGCTTTATAACTATGGCGCAAGCAACACTGAGTCAATGTTTGCCTTGGCAATCACCGCTAACGACAACTGGAGTGCCAACTCTTGCGGAACACTCTTCTCTACCTACGACTACAGTCCAAGTCCATGGTTGCTCTCAATCTTGAGCGAGAATGATGTCAGAAATGCGATCATGCTGTTTGCGAGCAACTCTGTTCCTGCGATGCCAGAGTTCGGAGGCGGTAAGTTTGGATGCTATGCAATGGGCAATACAGCCTACGCAACTAACTACCTGATCAATGCTCCTGAGATGTTCCTTATCCAGGCTGAGAGCAACATGCGTAAGGCAAGTCCGGACCTTGAGGCTGCCAAGGCTGCGCTTTTGGTAGTGGCTAAGCGTAATCTCGATATCACTACTGCAGAGGATCTTCCTGCTACAAAGGATGAGCTTCTCTCATTCCTCCGCGATGAGAGTGCACGCGAGCTCTTCCAGGAAGGCCACCGTCTCTTCGACATCCGCCGCTGGGGCGTGAAGGGCAATGCATATGCATACAATGCTCCGAACATCGACTTCGCATTCGCAGATGTAGATCTGAGCAATGTTATCTTCCCGATTCCAGAGGATGAGATCAACGCTGGCTTCGGCGTTGAGCAGACTCCTGACTGGTCAGCCGGCCGTCCGCAGTAAGAATCCCAATCCCCCCAATAAGCTTCAGGCGACTCCCCCGACGGGAGCCGCCTGATATTTTTTGTCGGACTTGGCTCAAGGCGCCCCTCGGGCGCTGCACTCAACCGAAAACACCGACGGTAATACTAATCGCACACTAATTCCAATCGAAAGAAAAAAGGCTCTATTGCAGATTTCCTGCGTCGGTGTTTTCGGTTGAGTGGCCGATGCGAGGCATCGGCGGAGCTGGCACTTACCCGACTCCCCCTATCTTATCTGCATCTAAGAAGGCGCATATCAATTCCCCCCTTAGCTATTTCTTCTGCCACTTTATTCCCATCGAGACATATTTCTCTTGTCAGCTCTACCTTTCTTGTCTGATAAAGTCCGGGAGCTATAATCAAAAGCCTACCCTCACAACAAAGATCGAAATCCTTTCCATATGGCTTGTATCTTTCGGGAAGTCCATTAGGCACTACCTTGATAAGCTTTGAGCCAGAAGCTATGGCTTCATCTCTGATTAGCTTCTCAGCCCTGCTATAAAACGGAGACACAAACACTCCTTGGCCACGCATTGTCTCCTCCCAATCTCTTCTTTTTCTCGCTTTCTCCCCTGCAGAATCCCGTCGACTGACAACCACTGGCGATAAGAGAGGATGTCGTAGCAAAAGAAAATTACCATATGCAGAAAAATTTTTATCATCTATGCGTAGGTTATTACATCTGCTGAAATACTCCGGATGCTCTCTACGCAATGCAAATCGACGGGCATTGTCATCGACATAATGCTTAAATGTATCCAGTTGATTCTCTTTGTATACAATCTTATCATTATAACCTGGGAGAAAGAATGGGGTAGGCGCTACGTCTACCTCCGACCCAAGATATGAATCAAGCATCTGAGTGCATTGTATCTCAAAATTGTTGACTATAACGCCAAGGTGCACATCGGTCTTTTCCTTTACATACAGTAGCATATGCACATGATCAGGCATAATTGCATATCTCACTACATCGACCCAAGGAAAATTTCGGTTAATATTCCGCACACAGTTCATGGCTATCTTTCCTGTGAGCGAAGGAATCCATCGAGCAGTGAAATCAAATCGAGTTCTTTTTGCGACAATATCAGATAGAGTGCCAATTATTGGATTGGATCTTAAAGTCACAAGATAATTACAGCGCGATGTGTAATCGTGCCATGCCGCTCTCTGTAGGTGCCTTTCGCTTGCATTCATAACGAGGCAAAATTAAGCATTTTCAAGCTATATTCAAAATATTTGAGTGGATATTTTTGCGCAGCAGCATCGGGCGCCCCTCGGGCGCTGCACTCAACCGAAAACACCGACGGATGGAATATCAACCTAAAACACCGACACTCGGAATTTATTGCGAAAAGAACTGATAGTAAGACTTTTAAATCGAATTGTGGCTAAAAGTGGGTCAAAACTACCACTTTTAGCCACAATTCGATTTCTCGTACCTCCGAGGGGAATCGAACCCCTATCTAAAGTTTAGGAAACTTCTATTCTATCCGTTGAACTACAGAGGCAGGTTTTTTAGTCTTCAGTCTTCAGTCTTCAGATTGCGGACAAGCCGCTTGGGAAGTCTGCAGTCTGAAGAGGCGCTAAAGGCCTTTCGGGGTGCAAAGATAATACATTTTTGTGATTTTTGCAATTGTTAACCTTACCTATTTGCAAAAAATTTGTTAATAGTATAGAGACGGAGTCTAAGGGTCAAGGACCAAGAGTCAAGAACCAAGGGATTCTAAATTCTAAGGGTCAAGAACCAAAGCGGCTTGTCCGCAATCTTAAGACTGAAGACTCAAGACTGAAGACTAAAAACAAACTATGAAGGAGAAAACGATAGAGATAACTTATAAGTCAGTGGCGCCGGAAGAACTTTCGGCCGAAGACCGCGAACTGATTGCCAAGGCCAAGGAAA
This sequence comes from uncultured Sangeribacter sp., assembly GCA_964537745.1. Lineage (GTDB taxonomy): Bacteria > Bacteroidota > Bacteroidia > Bacteroidales > Muribaculaceae > Lepagella. Next base: position 14,973 of record CAZIAX010000024.1, on the reverse strand, counting down.
TGACCTACCGAAGCTATGCGCCATATTCCCGCTTCCATGTGGGAGCGGCTATCCGCATGGCCGACGGCTCGATAGTCAACGGTTCCAATCAGGAGAACGCCGCCTATCCTTCCGGCATCTGCGCGGAGCGCAACGCCTGCTGGCAGGCCTCTGCTCTCAACCCCGGCATGGCAATGAAGAAAATCGCAGTCGCAGCCCGTAACGTGGCCGTAATGCCCAAAGGGGAGGAAGAGAGGGCTCCATTCCAGGGTCAGCCAATTTCGCCATGCGGCGCATGCCGACAGGCACTCCTCGAATATGAGCATCTCTATGGGCCTATCGAGGTGATTCTCTTCGGAGCAGACGCCATCTACGTCTTCCCCTCAATCGGAAGCCTGCTTCCCTTCTCCTTCACAGAGTTTTAATTGAAGGCTTAAAAATTGTCATTTTGACAAATTGACAAGATGACAAATTGACAATAAAGATAACTAAGATAATTAACTGAAAAACACAATATAAAAATTATGGAAGAAATCAAAATCACACCCGAGATGGAGAATGCTCCAGCAGCAGAAGCTCCCGAATACAATGGTCCTCACCGTGCAGGTTTCGTCAATATCGTAGGCAACCCTAACGTAGGTAAGTCAACCCTTATGAACGACCTCGTGGGCGAGCGCATATCAATCATCACATCCAAGGCTCAGACCACCCGCCATCGTATCACCGGCATCGTCAACACTCCTGAGTATCAGATTGTATTCAGCGACACCCCGGGTGTGCTGAAACCAAAATACAAGCTCCAGGAGTCTATGCTGGAGTTCTCTGAAGGTGCACTTACCGACGCCGACATCCTTCTTTACGTCACCGACGTAGTGGAAGACCCAGAAAAGCACAAAGACTTCCTCGACCGCGTGGCCAAGGAGACGGTGCCTGTGCTACTGGTCATCAACAAGGTAGACCTCCTCAAGAACAATGAGGAACTCGAGGCTCTCGTAGACGCATGGAAGAAGCGCCTCCCCAACGCTGAGATATTCCCCGTCAGCGCCATCCAGAACTTTAATGTCGAAAACCTCAAGGCCCGTATCATCGAGCTCCTTCCCCCGTCGCCTCCATTCTTCGGCAAGGACGCGCTGACCGACAAGCCTATGCGTTTCTTCGTCACTGAGATCATCCGCGAGAAACTCCTCCTCAACTACGACAAGGAAATACCTTACTCCGCAGAGGTGCTCGTAGAGAAATTCGAAGAAAAAGAGAACTCCATCCATATCATGGCAGTCATCTACGTAGAGCGTGACACCCAGAAAGGTATCATCATCGGCAAGGGTGGCGAGAAGATTAAAAAAGTAGGCATCGCAGCCCGTCAGGACATCGAGAAGTTCTTCGACAAGAAGGTATATCTTGAGCTCTTCGTGAAAGTCGAGAAAGACTGGCGCAACCGTGAGAACAAACTTAGACAATTCGGATACATCGAATAATAGGAATTGAGAATTTAGAATTTAGAATTGAGAATTAAAAGACTCGCGTTTATTCAACTATGATATTTTTGTCAGAGTTAAGATTCTAAATCCTGAATAATTCTAAATTCTCAATTCGCAATTCTCAATTATAGATATGAGCAAATTAGTAGCAATAGTAGGGCGGCCGAACGTGGGTAAATCCACGCTCTTCAACCGTTTGACGCAGACAAGGGCCGCCATTGTAGATGACACGTCGGGCACCACGCGCGACCGTCAGTATGGCAAAGTAGACTGGGACGGCCAGGAATTCTCAATCGTCGACACCGGCGGTTGGGTGGTCAACTCCGACGACGTCTTCGAGGAGGAGATCAACAAACAGGTGCACATCGCCATCGAAGAGGCCGACGTGATTCTCTTCGTGGTAGATGCCTCGGTAGGCGTGACCGACCTCGACGACAAGGTTGCCGCCATCCTGCGCCGCAGCAAGAAACCGGTCATCGTAGTCGCCAACAAGGAAGACAAGGGTGATTCAAGATACAACGTAGCCGAGTTCTATTCCCTCGGTCTCGGCGACCCGATTGAGGTGTCGGCAGCCAATGGAGCCGGCACAGGCGACCTCCTCGACGAAGTCATCAAAGACTTCCCCGACACTCCCGACAAGGATGAGGCAGAAGAGAACATCGCGAAATTTGCCATCGTGGGGCGTCCTAACGCTGGCAAATCATCGCTTATCAACGCCTTCATCGGCGAGGAGCGACACATCGTGACCGACATCGCAGGCACTACCCGCGACTCCATCTATCACCGATACAATAAGTTCGGCTTTGACTTCTATCTCGTCGACACCGCCGGAATACGCAAGAAGCAGAAGGTCAATGAAGACATCGAGTATTACTCAGTGATACGTTCGATACGCGCCATCGAGGCCTCCGACGTCTGCATCCTGATGATCGACGCCACCCGCGGCATCGAGGGGCAGGACGGCAACATCTTCTCCCTTATCCAGAAAAACAAGAAGGGACTCGTGGTGTGCGTCAACAAGTGGGACCTGATAGAAGACCGCAGTCTGGAGGCACAGAAGCGCTATGAAGCCGCCATACGTGGCAAATTCGCGCCTTTCACCGACTTCCCTATCATCTTTACCTCCGCGCTGACAAAACAGCGTATTTTCAACGTCCTGGAGACTGCGGTGAAGGTGTATGAGAACCGCCGCCGTGTCATCCCGACCTCACAGCTCAACACCTACATGCTTGAGGAAATCGCCGTCACGCCGCCGCCAAGCAACAAGGGTAAGTTTGTGAAGATCAAATATGTCACGATGCTGAAAGACTCCGTCATCCCGACATTCGTATTCTTCTGCAACCTCCCGCAGTGGGTCAAGGAGCCATACCGCCGCTTCCTCGAGAATAAGATACGAGCCAAGTGGGACTTCCACGGCACTCCTATCCAGATTTTTATGCGCGAAAAATAATGAAAAAGAAATTAGTGATAAGCACTGGCGCGGGAATCAGCGCCGAGTCGGGCATCAAGACTTTCCGCGATGCGGGTGGGCTATGGGAAAACTATCCTGTGATGGATGTGGCATCAGCCGACGGTTTCCGGCGCAATCCGGAATTGGTGCATCAATTCTACAACCAGCGTCGCCACGACCTGCTCAAGGCGGAGCCAAATGCCGCACACCGCGCTCTTGTAGACCTGGAAAAGGACTACGACGTCTATATCATCACCCAGAATGTCGACGACCTGCACGAGCGTGCCGGCTCGAAGAATATCCTGCATCTCCACGGCGAATTGATGAAGATACGCTCCATCGTGCATCCTGAATATGTGGAGACCCTGACTCCCGACAATCTCGACACGACGCCCGCCACGCGTGGAGCCAACGGCGACCCGATGCGTCCTCACATCGTCTTCTTCCAGGAGGCGGTGCCCAACATTGAGAAGGCGATGCAGTTGGCGCATGAGGCCGACATCTTCTGCGTCATAGGCACAAGCCTTGCCGTCTACCCTGCGGCCGGACTTATCTTCAGCGTGCGCCCAGGAGTCCCGATCTATTACATCGACCCGAACCCCGCCTCCACGCCGAATATACCCAACCTGACTGTCATCCCCGAACCCGCCACCAAGGGAGTGCAGACGCTTGCTCGACTCTTGGGAGCTGAGTAGGGTTTAGGAGGTTTAAGGGGTTTAGGGAGTTTAGGGAGTCTATGGGGGGTTAGGGGGATTTAGTTTAGTTGGCGTAGGAGAGAGGCCAGGCGGTCGCCTATGCCGATGGTGTAGCCTTGTGAGGCGAAGACCACGCGGTTGAAGGTGTCGGCCACGAGGATTATCGGCAGGTCGGCAGCAGGGAGGTTGACCCCTCCCAAGGCTCCGGCGAGTATCGTGCCCTCCGGGTCGCTGCCGAGCACTGTGCAATCGGGTAGCGATGGGAAATCAGCGAGGTCTATTCCGAAATCCTCTCCTTGTGTGAGCACCACGATGGGGCATCCGCTCTCATTGAGCTGTGCGGCTGCCTCCGCCAAATCGCGGAGAACGTGGTTGGAAGGCTCGTGGTTGGCTTTTAATAATATCAGTGTGTAATATCCCCGTCCTGTTGCCGAAAGCAGCGAGACGGTTTTTTCTGCGCCCTTGGGCAAGAAACGGCTCTCGGAGTCGAACGAGCCTATCACCTGCACCTTTGAGTCGTCATGGCGCACGGTAAGCGGTATTGTCACGGAGTCAGTATCGATGCGGACACTTTCGATGCGTGCGAGCACACCGCCGTCGGCCATGCGCTGGCCGGTCGTCACGAGATACGTGCCTTGGTCCATCGTCTCTCCCTTGGAGAAGGTCTCCGAGAGTCCTATGAAATCGGGATAGTTGAGCAAGATGGGTTCTCCACCCTCTATCCTTGACACCGTGAAATGCGAATAATATTTCGGGTCAGGGAGGTTGGAAGTCGGTGTATATGCCATCTTCAGAATCCCCTTGTCAGCAGCGGTTGAATCCACATCAGCGCCGAAGACAGCGTCTACCCAATGCCCGGCGGAGTCGCTCCACTGCGTCTTGCCTGTGATGGGGTCGATGCGTGCCGGAATGCCAAGGCTGCGCGCCCCTGCCACGAAGAATACGTCGCGCGAGAGGGAAGAGGTCTTACACAGACGCCACACGGCTGCGGGACTCATCGTGATCTGCTCCGGATACCAGGTCTGCGACGCCTCGATATTGTCTCTTACCCAATTTACCCAACTCTGTGGATTATTGCGGAAGGCAGCCGCGTCCCTCTCCGATATGGCGCTTTGGAAGAAACTGCGGAAGGGTGTCAGTTCCTCGTCGGCGATGCGTGGCGACATGACGTATTTGCCAAACATTTCTCCTTGCCCTTCATCTGCGGCCACGATATGGTCGTCGAGCACATTGCGCCCTACGTCTGAGAGGTCTTTTTCAGAGAGCGACTCGAGCAGAAGGATGCCTTTTGCCCGCTCTTCGGCAGCGAGACTGTTAAGGAATCCGGTGATGACGGGATGGTTTCCCCTTGCTTTCTTCAGCAACTCATTGTCGGAGCGGAAAGTCGCGGTGTAGGCACCGCGCAGAGAGTCCTCATGCTGCAGCATCCGGTCGTTGGCCTTCCTCTGCGCATCGCTGACGGCCACTTCTGCGTTTCTCCCTGCAGGGGGAGTGACGTCGAGGTCCAATTCGAAGGGAGTGGCTGCGGTGCGGTCGAGAGTGACAGTCACATTGCGCTCTTTCCCTACCGACCCCTTGCTGAAACCGAAACGCTCACCATCGGATACCCACAGCAGGAGGTCGCCGAGTCCAGCCACGAGCGAGGCCTCACCCTTGACGTCGGTCTTTTTCTCCGCTATCGGATAGAACTCGGCATAGTTGTAGAGACGGAAAGAGGCGTTGGCATCTTTGGCAGGGGTGCCGTCGGGATAGATGGCGCGCACGGTTATCGTGTCGACGGGAGCGTAGTTGTCGGTGACGTTGATAAAGGTGATTCCGTCGATTTTCTCGAGCTTTTCCTCAGAGCCTGAGTAGTTGCCGAAGACGCGGGCATGCATCAGCATGCCGCGCGAGGCGGGAGCGTTAAACCAGCCAAGGTTGAGCACCGGTTCCGGTTCGCAGGCCCCTAAGAAATACCACTCCCCGTCGGCCCATGCCTCCACCCAGGCATGGTTGTCGTCGGTGTGTGCCCATCGCGGGGTGTAGACCTGACGTGCGGGAATGCCCACGGAGCGGAGCGCGGCTACGGTGAAGGTAGATTCCTCACCGCAACGTCCGATGGCGCTGCTGACGGTCTGCTGCGGAGAGTGGGTACGTCCATCGGAGGGTTGGTAGGTGGCTTTTTCGTGACACCAATGGTTTACGGCCAAGATGGCCTCCTTCATCGGGAGACCCTTCACCCTCTCTTTCAGCGCGGCGTAGAATTCAGGACGGTGACGGTCGAGGGCCTCGTTGTTGACGCGCACCGGGAGTACGAAATGGCGGAAGAGGGTGTCGCTGACCATTGCGCCCCACGGCATCTCGGCGCGTGCTTGCAGGGCCGGATTGACTACGTATTCGAGATAATAGTCAGTGTCGCGGTCTGTCATGTCAGGCAGCGGCATATACGCGTAGAGCATCTTCAGGGCGTCGCGCTGCTCGGCCGATAACTTCAGTTGGTCGAGTTGTAACTGACCGGCTTGCTCGATTATCGGGAGTCGATGCTGAAAGTCTTGTTCTATCTCCGGAGTGACTATGTCGGCATTTGCTAAGAGGGCAATTGATGCGAGGGCTCCTGTCAGGGGTATTCTCATGATGTCTTGTGTCTAATTGAAAAAGTTAGGGGATGTCGGCACGGCGGAGGCGAGGACGCCTCCATTCCATGGCTATGTCAGGGCTTTGGCGAGGGCTTTTACTGTCTTTTCTGATGTTCGGGTGTGCGAGAATTCGTCGGCATCCGGCGAGCCCATGCTGACCCCCTTCTTCCGGTAGGTCATGGCTGACTCGACGGTAGTCTTGGCAGATGCGTGTATTTCCCTCACCCCGGTTGCAGCGACTATTTCTGTCACGTTGCTTGGAATCACCCCTCCGGCGGCTATAAAAGTGATGTCCGGGAATTCCTTCTGCAGGTCTCTTATCAGGGCCAATCCTGCCATTGCCGACACTTCCTGGCCGGATGTCAGTATTCGGTCGAAGCCTAATTGCATTATGTCTCTGACGGCTTTGCGGGGGTCGCGACACATGTCGAAGGCGCGGTGAAAGGTCATATGTAGGCCTTTGGCGCTCTCCGCTATACGACGGCAAGCCTCCATGTCGATGTCACCGGTTGGGGTCAGCGCACCGAACACCACTCCGTTGACTCCTAATTGCTTGCAAGTCTCGATATTGCGCAGCATCACGCGAAGTTCCGGCTCGGAATAGACGAAATCGCCCGAGCGGGGACGGATAAGCACATTAACCTTTA
>CAZIAX010000024.1:0-8009 GCA_964537745.1 uncultured Sangeribacter sp. | reverse complement strand
GGCTCGGAATAGACGAAATCGCCCGAGCGGGGACGGATAAGCACATTAACCTTTATATCGGGCACAGTCAGCGCCTCCTCAATCATGCCGAGGGAAGGGGTCAGTCCCCCCTCGCTGAGAGCGCAGCATAGCTCCACCCGGTCGGCGCCGCCACGGGCTGCCGCATAGACGCTGTCGATGTCGCCAGCGCAAATCTCCAAAATTCGTTTCATATTATTTAGTCAACTTTCGCCCCCAAGGCGAAAGTTGAGGTTTATAGGTTTATGGGTTTATAGGTTTATGGGTTTATAGGTTTATGAGGTTATGGGGTCACTGTCAGTTCTACTATATGGTCGATGGCTTTTGGGGTCTCTTCCAGATGGAGCATTATTCCGTCGGGGAGAGACTCATACTTCACGCGCTTTCCAGTGGCGAATTCCTTGGCGCTTTTCACTTTTGCCGAAGTCGGCACGAAGATATGTCTCGATTCGGGCGTCATGATATGCAGGAAGATGCGGTCGCCCTTACGCGTGGAAGTGCCCCAGGTCTGAGCCGGAAACTCGCTTCCCTCTGTCGCATAGATGGTCTCACCATACTGGTGCATCCATTCCCCCATCTCCTTCAGGCGCTCAAGAGCAGTAGCCGGGAGTTCACCGTTGGGTTGAGGTCCTATGTTGAGCAGGAGGTTGGCTCCCATTCCGGCTGTATTGACGAGGTAGCGTATGAGCGTCGGGGTGTCCTTATAGTTCTGGTCCATTATCTTGTAGCCCCACATTCCGTTCATGGTCTGGCATGTCTCGAGCGGAAGGTGAGATATATCTTGTTCGGAGTATCCGGCAGTATTCTGTCCCGGTATATCTCGCTCGAATATCTGGATGTCCTCACCTGGGAAGGGATTTTGATGGTGGTTGTTGCCTACGAGGCATGAGGGCTGCAGCTTGTGGATGAGAGCGTACTGCTGGTCGAGTTGCCAGTCGAAAGGAGTGGCATCCTCATCATGGTCCCACCAGCCGTCAAACCATATGGCGCCGATGTCGCCGTAGCGCGTCAGGAGTTCTGTCAGCTGGGCGTTCATGAAGTCGTAGTAGTGTGGCCAGTTGGCTTTCGAGGCGTCGCGCCCGGTGCTGTGGCCAGTGCGCCCCTGCGGATAGTCGTCGCGGGTCCAGTCGAGGTGGGAGTAGTAGAGATGCAGCTTTATTCCCTGCGCCTTGCACTCGTCGGCTATCTCCTTGAGGATGTCGCGTCCGAAGGGTGTGGCGTCGACTATGTTGTAGTCGCTCTGGTTGGTGTCCCACATCGAGAATCCGTCGTGATGGCGCGACGTCAGGCAAATATATTTGGCTCCCGAGTCTTTGATGGCTGCCACCCAGTCGTGGGCATTGAATTTGGAGGGATAGAAGCCAGAGGCAGCCTTCGCATATTCCTGTGCGTTAGGGCCATAGTTGAGATACCATTCACCCTGCCCCATCATGCTGTAGATGCCCCAATGGAGGAAGATGCCAAACCGGCGGTCGGCAAATTCCTTCTGTGCCTGCTTGATTTCAGGCGATGGTGTGTAGGCCTTATGGTCGGCCACGCTTGCGATGAGGGTGCTTGAGAGAAATAGAGTAGATATGATAGGCAAAAGAAGTCTTTTCATGATTTCAGTCGTTTTTGATGCATTATTTTATAAGCACACCATATTGCACAGACGAGGAAGGCTCCTGTGATGTCGGCGATGAGGTCCCATTTGTCGCCGGTGCGGCCGGCGTGCATCTCATCTTGCAGGATTTCGGTGATGATGCCAAAGCCGGAGGCGATGTCTGGAGCATAGCAGTCGGCTTTCACAATTTTGGAGGGCCAACCGTGGCGCCGGTTCCAGTCGAGAATTATGCAGAAGGTGAAGCCGCCAAACATCAGGGCGTGGGCTATTTTGTCCGCTCCGGGGAAGAGCGGAAGGTCATTGTCGGGGAGAGGGTGTGGGGCGAGAGTCAGCCAGCAAATGGCGAGGAAGCAGACGATGGTCAGCAACCACGGCGGCAATTTCTCAAGCCAAGTCTTGATTGTATTCATAAACCTATAAACTCATAAACCTATAACCCCATAACCTCATAACCTCATAACCTCATAACCCCATAACCCCATAACCCTTAAGTGAAACTTAAATAAATAAAAAATCCAATTCCGGTTCTCCTGGAATTGGATTTTGTTTTGTCAGGAAATATCCGATTAGCGGCGGATACCGAGTTCCTTCTTGGCGATGATCGCACGGTAACGGTTGATGTCCTTGCGAGTCAGATAGTCGAGAAGGCTGCGGCGCTGACCTACGAGAGCCTTAAGAGCGCGAGCTGTAGCGTGGTCCTTGTGGTTCTTCTTAAGGTGCTCAGTGAGGTGTTTGATACGGATAGAGAAGAGTGCGATCTGGCTTTCGGGGCTGCCTGTGTCGTTCTTGCCCTGGCCGTACTTCTCGAAGATTTCCTGCTTTTCTTCAGTTGAAAGATGCATTTTGTTGAGAGTTTTAAATGATTATAAAATAGATTGTTGCCTTTCTTTAAAAGGAGTGTGCCCAGGGCTCTCTCCCCTATGGTGGGTCATCCTTTCGTCAAAAGACTCTGCAAAGTTAGTGAAAATCTTTCTGATATGCAAATTTTTCTTCAAATATAGAGCTATGGAGCGCCGGCTTCCCAGCCGGCCATGGTTAGTGATTGTCGGCACGAAGGGGTGGAAGTTAGGCTCGGATCTTTAAGTCAGCGCAGAACGCAGAAGGGTAAGGGTAAAGAACCAAGAGTCAAGAACCAAGTTGGGCTACGCAGTGTCTTTTTGAGGCGCTGATCTTTCTGCACAGAAGCGACGGATTGGCACAGAAGTTATCCAGTAGATTACTTGGCTATGTGCTTTTTGCCGCCATGGATGTAAAGCTGGCCGGGGGCTGGGCTGCTGATGCGGCGGCCGAGGATGTCGTACATCGCATCATTTTCAGCCTTAGGAGTATTTATTGCATCTACTTCCGATATGAAGGAGTCGTACTGCAGGTCGTCAAACTGGCTTCCATCCAAATTTTTGAATATTATGTTGCCGTCTATGTCAAAGACCCTGTTGAGAGAGTTTTTGAGCCACATCTTTGTTAACGGTTGTCCGCAGTATTCATGATAATTAAGGCAACCATTTTCTCCAGCTCCTATCCCCTCTATAAACATATGTGGAGGCATAAGCAGTCCATCGGTGTCGATGCCTGACACTTCAAAGCATCTGCAAATCTCTCCGTCTATTTCAATAGAGTTTTGCGAAAGTACTTTGAATTGGCATTCATGCGCGCCTCCCGTTATGAATGTACCTGCTTGATACTCATCACTTACCTTATGATTAAAATCATAAAGTGCAATCTCAGTGAGTTTGTCGGTATTGCGTGCTGCAACTCCCGATGATGGAACATATGGACCCTCGTTGTCATCTATCAGGGTATAGACTATGCCATTTTCTTCCCGCAGAAACCCTTCATACTCAACTATATCATCAGTAATATATTTGTCTCCAGTGTAGGTTGATTTCTTAAATGTCACGAGTCTGTGGTATGTTTTTCCTTGGATTTCCTCGGTTCCATCAAATTTCATACATTTGATGTACATGTTTTTATACATGCCCTCAAGATTCAGACATTCCCAAACTCTGTCATAGCGGATCATTGACTTGTATTCGTCGGCATATGAAGACACCGAAAGACTGATCAAAAGCATTAACGCCCCAGCAAGTCCAATTAAACTTCTTTTTGTAAAAATTCTACTCATAAGCATTCAGTTTTTATGTGGACTGTGCCTGCAATAGAAACAGACACAGTCATTTTTCACAAAATTAATAATATTTGTTTGTTTTTGCAAAAAATATAGTCAAAAACTCTGAAAATTTTTAAAGCTAAATACTGCGTAGCCGTGGAATGGATGACTATGCAAATGGGGAAATGATCGTAAGAGAGGGGGGAAGGTTAGTTCAGATTTTTCTGATTTTTTCTCAAAAATTTGTTTTTATGCAAAAAAAACATTAATTTTGTAGTGTTTATTCCCGGTAGCCTCTGGTTTCAAGCTATCGGGTCTGGTTTTTTTTATACTTTTCCTTAGAAAATATGCTTGATCTTTAAGGTTTAACCTACCATGAAATATTCGGAATTTGAAGAAATAGTATCTCCGGAAAGAATGCAAAGATATCTAACAGCATGCAAAGGAGATTCACGAAAAGCCATGACCCTGTATAGGTATAATATTAGATTGTCGCAGGAACTCCTTGCAGTCGTAGGATATTTTGAAATAACTTTGCGTAACAAGATAAATATTCATCTAATAAAACTATATGGGAATAATTGGCTTAAGGACTCTATACTTCCAAAGGGTATTTTCTATTCAGATTCCCGAGTGGTTAAAACCAAGACAATCATTGAGAAAGCCTACAAGGGTCTCCTTCGGAGAAAAGCCTATAATCATAATAAACTACTCTCTGAGATGGAATTTGGCATTTGGAAATATATGTTTTCCAAAGTCCAGTATACTCTGACGGGACAAAACTTGCTTACGATTTTTATTGACAAACCACTTTCTACACCGAGTCATCAATACTCCAATACTTATATATTTCAAGAACTTGACTATATAAACAATCTTCGTAATCGTATAGCCCATCATGAACCTATATGTTTTGGAACTGGTGAAAAGCGTAATTCTATTGACACATTTTATGCATCCAACCGATATACCCGCATTCTTATATTATTATCTTGGCTTGGAGTAGATGGGAAAGCATTGTTGTATGGCGTAGGAGAGGTTGAAAATATTCTGTACAAAATAGATAGGTTGAAAGCGTCGTTAAAATAGTTTTTACAGCGTAGCCGTGGAATGGAGGCGTCCTCGCCTCCGCCGAGCTGGCATATGGTAACTTTCAGCGATGTGTCTGGCCATGGTTAGTGGTTGTCGGCACGAAGGGATGGGGGTTAGGCTCAGATCTTTAAGTCAGCGCGGAACTTGCAGATTTTCACAGAAATGAGTCTTCAGGGGGCTACTCAGTGTTTTGGGGAGGCGCTGATCTTTCAGCACACAAGCGGCGGAAGCATCACAGAAGATCGAGCCTTCGATATGCATGGTCAATGGGATGGCGGTTTTTCAACTGCCTTGTGCTGGCAAAAGTAACTTTTCCGTTTTTTAATTCATTTGAGATATTTCTCAAAGCGGGGAGCGAACATGTCGATCTCACATATAGTTTTTTCATGGCTTGTTATTTTTTTGAGGCGCGTTGGCGATGCTTAAGACTAAGGTCTTGCAAGGTGCGACCTAAAGTGTCTTCTTTTGCAAGCAGAAGTAGGTCATCGTCCAACTGCAAGACATAAAGCACACGGGCATAGATGCCGTATTCTTAGCCATACTCAATCTTTCATTTGATGATGCAAAGTTAATAATAATATTTATTATATGATAGATTGAGCCGCAAAAAAGTTGTCAGCCAGCTAATACTGCGTAGCCAGTTTAGTTACCAACCTCCGGGCGCGTCAAGGGGCCGAATGACGGTAACAAACCCCAATTTATCAAGATAAGGCCGAAAACCATCCCAAAGCCGCTATCTTTGCAAACCCCAAATTCATAATTAATCATTCATAATTCATAATTTGAAAACAATGACAAACCCCATATCCGGCCGTAACTCCCCCGGTTTCCGCTTCCGTTTCTGTGTCCGCTCCATCACTCACAAGACCCTTTACCTACCCCTCGCCATGAAACAGCTCCCCGAGATCAAGCGCCTAATGGAAGGCTACGCCCCTTTCTCCGTATTCCATTGCCTGTCCATGGACACTGTCCGCCACACCTTCAACGAGCTCCGCAAGAAATACGACTTCGCATACTGGTGCGCCACAGAATACTACATCCACGACATGGCCGACGCCGACAACATCATCCCCCTGCGCCTTAACCAGCACCAGCACCAGATAATCGACACCTTCGAGCGCCGCTACTTCGAGCAGAAACACGCCGCATACATCATCTCAAAGTCTTTCCGCAGGGCCGGCGTGACCACCTGCGTCCAGGCATACATCCTCTGGCGCCAGATCTACTACTTCGGACGCGCATCAAACACCTGCACCGCATCCTCAATCAACGCCCACCCGATGAAGGAAAACCTCTGCCGCTTCCTCAAACGCGACATCGTCCCGCAGGACGACCACATCCTCATCCCCAAAGCAGACTGCCGTTCCTACTTCAACACATACCGCACCCCCGACGCCCTCCGCGGCATCGACTTCGCATACGTCCACCTCGCAAACATGACACAGTGGAACGACCCCGACGGTCGCCTTTCCTCCCGCGCATACATGGCGGCCTCCGGCGGCGTCCTATACTCACATCGCACCCTCATCGTCATGGAGGGCAACATCCCGCCTCAGCCATTCTACCGCGACCCAGCCCTCTGTCATAACATGTACCAACGGGTCCCCTTCCACTGCCTTTCCCAGGTCACCAAAAACCCCTACTTCCTCCGAGAGCACCTCGTTGCCAACGAGCCCGACCCCACCATCACCCCCTTCTTCCACCTAATCCTCCTCACCCCCGATGAAGCCCTCCCTCTCCTGAGTTAGCCAGAGTAGTTAGCGACCTCCGGGCGCGTCCTGCACCCGACCAGTCCCTAACTTTTCCGAAAACTCTCTTCTGAGTCCTTCTGTCCCTTCCGTGCTGAAAGATTAGCGCCTCCCAAACCACTGCGTAGCCCTCTTACAACTTACAACTCTTATATTTCTGTGCTTATCTGCTCTTTCTGCGCTGATATAAAGATCCGCCTAATTTCTCCCCCTTCGCGCGTCCCAAAGCGGCTCGTCCGCAATCTTAAGACTGAAGACTCAAGACTGAAGACGTTTTTATTGGGATAAGGGTCACACCCACAAATTATGTATTAATTTTGCCCTCGGAAACGAAACCCAGACGGTTGCCGAAGCTCGTGGCAATCCTGTCTATGGCCAGTAAGTATACGCGATTCCAGGCGAATAAGAGCCCTTGGTTTAACTTTAGTAAGTGGTTGCTGATAATTTATCATTAATCATTTATAATTAATAATTAGAACAAGGGAACCCTCCTAAGTAACCGACCCAGTCTTCCCCTGCGGCTCGTCCGCAATCTTAAGACTCAAGACTTAAGACTTAAGACTAAAGAACCTCGTCCGCTTCACCCCCACAGACAGGAGAGTCCAACGCATCGGAATAGACAGACGTGTCTGTCGCAGGTGAGAGGTCATCTACCGCTGGGTATGCAGTGAATATCTGATAATTTATAATTTATCATTTATCATTGATACTCGTTCCTCATGTGTGTACTGAGGCCCAAACGCGCCCGGCATGTGCTGTCCTGGGACCATCTCCACGCCGCTCACCACGGCTGGACCAAGATGATCCCTGAGTCAGAATTAGTCTTACATCCTGCAACACCCCGACGGCGGAAGGGGAGAGCAAAACCGCCAACCAATGCTATATGAGAAGACAGCGTAGTGATGCAGTCATGAGGCCCAAACGTCGCCCTCTGCATCCCCTGACACCCTCACGAAAGCAATCCGCATTGGAGCGTATCGACCCTGACGGTGACGACACGACCGCATTCGTTGCCCTATACGCGCCCGAACTGTATATTTGTTTATGCGCCATATGTTTACATATGGGAATTGTTCGGATTCGACAGAACAAAGGACTATCTCCTATCCTTTTTCGAGGCATGCAGACCGGCAAAGTGGTGACACGTCTGCATGCCTCCTTTTTTTATAGGGAGCCCCGGCTTCACAGCCGGGCAGGGGTTCTTATCAAATTTTGTTGAAAAACTCAAATTGTCTTAGCCTCTGAGCCCCTTCTGTTCATTCTGTGCTGTAAGATCAGCGCCTTGCCCAAAACACTGCGTAGCCACTTGGTTCTTGACTTCACTCTTGACTCTTAATATTTAGTTCTGTGCACTTCTGCAAGTTCCGCGCTGACTTAAAGATCCGTGCCTAACCTCCACCCTGCGCGCGACATTAGGTAACTTTCAACTAAATTTGAGAAG
>CAZIAX010000023.1:0-19796 GCA_964537745.1 uncultured Sangeribacter sp. | reverse complement strand
GTGCTCTTCGCCGCCTTGGGCGCCATGCACGTCCCCACCATCATCGTCTCCGGCCTCACGGCCCTCACCATGGCAGCCATCGCTCCCACAGCCCAGGAAGGAGGTGAGTCATGAGCCTCGGAATCGCAGTACCATACATCACAATCAATGACCTTAACAGCGTGCTCGAAAACGCAGCGCAGGAAATGATCATCGAGAAGAAGACGGCTGACGCGCTGATGTGCCTCACTCTCGACTACCGACAGGAAGTTATCCGGAAAGCTCAAGAACAGAAGGAAATCAATGACCTTCGCAACCAATGCCGGACAGTAGTTTCTACCATCTACAGGACCAAGCATCGCGACAATGAAGTGCGCCGCAATATCATCTGCAAGGATCATGAAGCCAATCTGAGGATTGCAGCCATCGACCATGATGCCAGATGCAAGCAGATGAAACGCGAATACTTGGAGGAAATGGAGTCGCTTCAGAACAGTGTGGACAATCTCAGGGCCATCATCCGCGAGCACACTCCGGAAAGCGAAGCCTCGAAGAAAGCCCATGGAATAATCGACGACAAGACCGCCCGCATCCGTGAATTAAAGCGCTACCGTCAGGAATTGCTGGCGAAGGAAATGGAAGACTATTCCCAAGTGATTGCAATCCTGAAGCAAAAACATGCCCATGCGCTCTGCGACAACTCCATCGCCCAGCGTGATGCTCTTCTCGACAGAGAGGAGAAGCTAAACATGGTCAGAGATGCCAGTCCGGAATTTCTCCCCGCCCTTCTTGAATCCCTGCAATCAGAACTCGACGAATGCCTGAAAGGAGGTCAGCTTTAACCACTGAACCATAAACCCCCAACCGGGAGGCACGAATAAAAATCACGTTTCTTATGATAGACACGTGCCTCCCGATTGTTATCTAAGTATGAGATTTTTTATTAGACTATAATAAAAAATCGCACATTAAGAATTTTTGAAATCGAATCTTATGGCAAACGAAAGCAATAAAACAAAGACAGTGGATGTGATGGTGGACGAAACCGTGATCAAGGTTCTCGGCGAGATCCAGCAATATATGGGCGACTACTACCTGAGGGTGATCGACAAGGTGTGCCGCCAACTGATAGCAGACTCCGACATGCTCTCCATAGAGTCTTCAGAAACGATGGACCTCTTGCGTGGTATGCAGCTGATCCGCGAAGACATCCGCATTCTCGCCGGCATCGGCACCGAACCCCTCTCAGAGATAGACGATGAGTTTGGCGAAGACGACACCGACGACGAACCAGACAACTCCGACGACGACTCCGAGATGCAATATGTCCAGATAGACATTAGTAACGCTAAAATCGAGACTAAAACAGGTAAAGATGCATTGAATGAGCGTGAAAAGTCAATGACATCCATACCTGCAAACGATTCTATTTTAGCTCATGCAAAAATCAAATAGCAAATCAGGTGATTCATAGATAATACACATTGTTTTAATAGTGACAGTAGGCAGTCTGGCCCGGGAGGGTCGGGCTGTCTCAGTATCTTGAAAGGTCGGTGTCCTTTGTCGGGAAATTGGGTATGTTTAATTTCGCACGACTAAAGAAACAAACGATCATGGATATCACCAACATACTCGCTGACATAGGAGCCTTCATCGGAGGCGGTGCATTTTTCAGCATCCTCACTTGGAAAGCCACAGTAAAGGGGGCCGAAGCTGACGCTATGGCTAAGGTGCAGGCTATCTACCAACAGTTGACCGGCGACCTCGTAAAGGAAATCGAACGACTCAAGACTGAGGTGGAACTGCTCCGACAGGAAGTAAACACCCTCTCGCACCGTGCCGGTGCCGCCTGCTACCGCACCTTCTGCGTTAGCCGCATATTTGAAGAAGAAAAACAAATACTTGAACTCGAACAACATGAAGACAACACCCCAGACCCCGACCTCAAGCCGCTCTGAACCCTTAGGTCAGACCCTCGGAGCACTCGCAATAATCATCATGGCGACAATCCTTATCGGCATGATCTTCGCCGCCACCGGTTGCAAGAGCCATAAGGAAGCCTCCATCACCAAGCAGACCACGGCCACTACAACCGCCACGGCCCGCGACACGTTCCGCTCAGTGGCCGCTACCCAGTCGGTTGGGGTGGAGACCACCACCTCCGGTGCCCGTGAGCTCACCCGCATCCACATCGACAGAGACTCTGACGGACGAGCCACCGACATCACCGTCGACAAAAATTCCTCCGGACAAAACCGCACCGAGTCCAAGAGCGCCGAAGCTTCCGCCGCAGTGTCCACCTCCGGCAAGAACGCCACCTCCGAGACCGCCATCAAAGAGCAAACCCGCGAAGTCGCTCCAGTCAAGAAAGAGAGCAACACGGCGGCACAGTTGACAGTGATCGGAGTGTTTTTGGCCCTGCTCGCATTCATAGGCATCAGTATCTACAAAAAATCTACCAAGTGATGGAGACGATCAACCTTTACGCAGCCATCGACGAAGCCCGTAAGATATCGGAGGCCGGTGGCACCTTCAGCATAAAATTCCGCAAATGGAACCGTGCCAAGCGCGACGGCGGCGACCTCGCTGTCATAGAAGCCGCACGCTGCCGCCCCAAGGCCTCAGACGAGAGGATATCGCATGCCTCCCACAAGCTCTTCATCACCGACACTGAGACCGGGAGGGCGCTAAATTGCTGGCATCCCCTCATACTGGAGATCAACGGCCGCCGCACCAGCCTCTAACTCTTAACTCTTAACTCTTACAACTTAAAGCTTCCAACTTAAAGCTTCCAACACATGATAAGAAGATCAGGAAATTTCGGATTTGTCGACACCGGCTCCGGAATGTACAGTTTCAATATGAATGCCCGCTCAGGAGGATGGGAGAAAACCACCTTCCGAATCCGTGGCGGCGGCGAACCCGACTATATAGAGACCGCCGGAGTCAAGGTCATACCCTTCGGCCATGACAACGACCTCCCAGGCTACGTGGAACGTATACTCGACCGGTTCTACGCCGGGGAGGGTATCCTTGGCAAGAAAATCGGTCTGCAGTGGGGCGACGGTCCCAAGTTCTACCGCGAGGTCACCGACGGTGCCTCCGGACGCATGACCAAGGTGTGGGAGGTGGTGCCGGAGATAGAGAAAGCCTTCGCCCCCATGATCGACGAGATGCACCGCTGTCTCGTAGACCTTGCCCACATGGAAGGATTCTGGGTCAAGATCATCACCACACGTGGCCGACGCATCGGAAAAGGGAAAATAGCCCTCATAAGTCATCTGCCAGCCTCCCATGTGCGGTTTGTATGGCCAGGGCGCGACGATATCGCCCCGAAGGAGGCCGTGGTCGGTGACTTCCCCAACCCCGACCGCCGCTACATCCACCGATATCCCCTCTTCGACCCGCGCGACCCCCTCAAACATGGTGTGTCGGTGGCCTACATCCGCAACTATAGTTTTGGGAAAGAATACTACTCCATCCCCCGATTCACGGGAGCCTACGAATGGATAGAACTGGCCGGCACACTACCTGGAGTGCTCGCCGCCTACAACGAGAACGCCTCCGCGATATCGATGCACATCGAGAGCCCGCAGCAATATTGGGACGATGCCGAAGAGAAGATCCGTGAGCAGTGCACCCTCATGAAGGAACCCTACAACCCCAAGATGCTCGAGGAATACAAGGACGCCGCCATGGAGGAATTCGCGGCCAGTCTGACGGGACGCACCAATGCCGGGAAATTCCTGCACACCTCCCGCTTCTTCAACGGGGCCGCAAACTCATTCGACGGATGGAAGGTCACACCCATCGACAAGAAGATAAAAGACTACATCGAGGCGCAGGTGGCCATCTGCGGAAAGTCGGAGGCCGCCGCCACTTCCGGTTTCGGTCTTGACCCGGCCCTCGCCAACCTCATACTCGACACCAAGCTCGGCAGCGGAAGCGAGAAACTATACTCGCTGAAGGTATACAACGCCACCGAGACCGCCATCCCCGACATGGTGCTCTGCCGCCCCTTCCAATGGTGGCTCGACACGGCCTTCCCCGGAATGGGACTTAAGATAGGTCTCCACCGCCCGGTGGTGGAAGCTGAGAAGAACGTAAACCCCGAACAACGAGTCAAATCAAACGTATGATACCCACCAGCAAACTCACACTCTTCGACATCCGCCATCCCGGTGCTGTAGAAATCCACGACGCCCTGGGTCTCATTGGTCATGGCATAGACTTCGAGAAATGGCGTCCGCTCATCCACTTCGGACTCTCCGAAGTGATGGCGAATACCGGAACCCAGATTGTGGAACGCCTTTGCATGACCTACTCCGATGCCGAATACACCCCCGACGCTGTGGAGTCGGAGCTCATCGCTCTCCTCCAGCAGGCAGTGGCCATGTTTACATGGCTCCGCGTCATCCCCACCCTCGATGCGCAGCACGATGAAGCTGGACGCGGCAAACGGCTTGGCGAAAACGAGAAAGGGCTCACAGCCCTTCAGGAATTCAAGGATGAAGAGAATATCCGCCGCATGGCCTACGAGGCCACAGATGCATTCCTGCGCCGTCTTGACAAGGGAGATTATCCCGCATGGTTGCAATGCGACGACTATCAGCTTCGCAAGCAATGTCTCATCCGGAGCAAGGATGAGTTTGACCGTTTCTACCGGCTCGACAGTCACCTCGTATTCGCGAGAATCCAACCGATCATGAAGGAGGTGCAATACGCCACCATCATGTCGGCAGTCGGACCGGAGAGATTCAAATCGCTGCTCGAGCACCGCAAAGACGCCATCCTCCTGGAGGCCGCGCAGTGGCCACTCGCACTGCTCACCATGGCCAAGGCTTTCCGCAGGCTCAGTGCCGAACTCCTGCCAGGGGGCGTCACCCAACTGCAGATGTCGCAACCGGTGGCATCGCGGCTCAGGGCTGAGAAAGATGCCCGCGAGGCTGTGGCCGCCGAACTGGAGGATTCCGGACGCGACGCGCTCCGACGGCTCGAGGCGTTAGTAGCCGAACTCGACAAGGATGGAGAGGGGCTGGAGATGTTCAATAAAAAACATATTTCCCACTCTAAGGGGTTTTCTTTTTAAGTATGAAGAATATTCAGATCGGGAGGGTTTGGACTGAGATTCCGACGAGCTGGGAGGAGATGACCGAGGACCAGTATTTCACCTACATGCTGCTGCTCTCCGCCGTCATGAGCGACGAGATGCCGCGTCTGGAGGCTGAAAAATACTTCTTTTCCTTCCTCATAGGGTGGAACGGAGCCGACTGGACACGAATGGCCGATATCGACACAGCCGACCAACTCCGCACCATTTTCCTCGAGGAGAGAAAATGGTGGGGGATGGAAAATCTCCCAGATACAGGATGCATCAACCTCATGCCCACGTGGCACGGCCACAAAGGTCCGCGCGATTGGTTTGACGATGTCAAATGGGGAGTCTTCACCGACTGCCTTGACCTCATGACGATAATAGCCAAGGAGCAGACACGCGAATATGTGGAAGCACTTGCCAGTCTGCTTTATTCCCTTCCCAAGGACGAGCGACCCGACAGGGTACTGCAGTATCACTGCATATCGCTGGTGCGTTCGTTGCTCACAGCCATCAGCAGCGGACCGGTATCCATCAACGGTCAGGAGGTGGATCTCTCCATCATCTTCGGCAATGGAGACGGCAAAGAAGACGGCACAGGCATGACCGGAGTCAGTTTTGCGGTCGCCGAGTCTGGAGTCTTCGGCGACTACGCCAACGTCAGGCAGACCGGAATGTGGGAAGTGCTGCTCTATCTATACAAATGCAAAAAATCTAAAGATAAGGAGAAAAAATCATGAAACCATCAGAATCAATCAAAACCAAGATCAAGCAATTCGAGGGACTCTGTCTGACGGCCACGAGATGTCCGGCGGGGGTCCCCACCATCGGTTATGGCCACACCGGACCCGAAGTGCAGGTAGGGCAGAAGATCAGCCGCGAGAAGGCCGACGAGATCTTCAACCAGGATATCGAGAAATTTGCCGTAGGGGTCGAAAAACTCCTCCCCAAGGGTATCAACCAATGCAAGTTTGACGCCTTGGTATCCTTTGCCTTCAACTGTGGACTCGGTTCGCTGCAGAAGTCAACCCTCCTGAAGAAAGTCAAGGCCAATCCGGAAGACAAGAGCATCCGCGACGAGTTTATGCGCTGGGTCAATGCCGCCGGCAAGAAACTCCCAGGACTCGTGAAGCGTCGCCAAGTAGAAGCTGACCATTATTTCGGATTGCCATGATCGACCTCAAGGAATACAAGTCATTCTGGGAAGAAGTGAGCGCACGTCTGGAGGGCGTGCGCTCCGTGGTGCCCGTAGTCATCGACGAAGATATGGGAAGGAAGATCCAGGCACTCAAGGCTGCTGACCTTCCCGCCCTGTTTTGGGTGCCACCGATGGCGGAGTCAACCAACGGGAGCAATGCCGATGCCTTGGCCGAGTCGAACACCTGTGTCGTCTACGTCATGAAGCGCTACGACCCGCAGACATCATCCTCCTTGGAGGCGCTCATCGACACCCAACCAGCCATCGAGGAACTGAAGAGACTGCTGATGGGGGAATACAGCGGACGGTGTGGCATCATCAACCTTGACCCCACCACCTTCTCGACGATGCCGGAGACACGGTTTTACCGTAACTTCGCCGGCTGGAGCTTAGGATTCACATGTGATACTTGACCATGGGAGCGACAGAGACAGCCAAGATCCGCTACATGGCGGAGCAGATACGGAAGGGTCTCCAGGAGGCCATCTCGGAGCAGAAGAAGCGGGCGAACGTAAAACTCAAGAACGGATTTCGGGCCGAGAAGCTGATGGAGGCCTTGGACAACGTCACCTATACCGTCAACGAGGGGCAATTGGGAGTGCAGGCCGTGATGCAGGTGCCGCTCTATGTCCGTTTCGCCGACATCAAGCGCCTTGGGAATGCCAAGGTCTACGACAAACCCGTCTGGGGCCAGATGTACGGCCGCACCCTCCAGGACATCAAATACGAATACCGCGACTGGCTGAGACGCACCTACGGCGACTCCCTGCGCCAAAACTAAAAAAAATAATCTCCGGGAGTATGCATCCCTGGAGATCAAAAAGTTTATGATATGAAATGGATTATTTTCTATTTTGCTGCTGAATTCTACTCAATTGGTATGTTCGGTAGATCTATTACGATTTCTGTAATAGAACTTATATGCGATAAAATTAACAACAAAAACAAAAAGAACAAACGCTAAAAAGCATATTTTAACTTCCTCTTTGGTGGTTATTGACCTGGATAAAATAAACAAGGATATTACAAAAAATGGTACCAAAGTCAGAAAAATATTGAATTTCCACTTTAGAGAAGTTTTAATCAACTTTTCAATCATGACCCAAGTAAAAATACAGAAGCCGATGCCAAGGGATACGAAAATTACGGACACCCCAAGAGCTAACAGTATTTGGGGAATCATGTCATACGTCTTGAAAAGAGGTTGTAATTTCCAGCAATCTACATAAGCTACAGGAAAACCGATTGCGATAGAGAGGACTATATTTCTGTAATCCTCATTTAAACATTCAAATATTTTGCCGATATCCATGATAAAACAGGAATCAGCTCCGCCCTTTGACTGCATATGTGGTGCTTGGCAGTCTCCGGACAGAGCTGATCTAATATCTTCTTTATCGTAAGCACCACCAAACGACACTGCAAATTTAATCATTTAATTTGTACCTTCCAAATTTGGAATGAATGTTAGTCCTTTATTGGCCGCTGAAAAGCGGCTATTTTTGTGCCATATAATTCAGACAATATGGCAAAATTATCTCAAGACAAAATAGAATGGATTCTATCGCTGAATGCCACCGAAGCTCAGGAGGAAATACATAAACTTTCCCAGGCAAACGAAGAACTGAAGAATAAGGTTGCTGCCGCTAAAAAGGCCATGGCGGAAGCTGAGAAAGATTCTCCAGAATGGAAAACTGCCAAACTTAATTTGCGGAGATACACTGAAGAAATTCAGAAAAATAATGCGGAAATTAAGGAACTTTATGAGCAGACAAGCGATGAGACCAAAACCTTGAAGCAGTTGCGTGATGAGCTCAACCGCGCGAGGAAGGCTTTCAACAACACGTCAAAGGCTCTTGAACCTGAGAAATACAAAGAACTTCAAGAGCGTATAAGGAAGCTCAAGGATATCATCAATGAAGCTACTGGATCTACGGAAAGAATGTCAGGAGCGTGGCAGTCGCTTGGCAAACTTAAGACCATGCTCATGGGAGCTTTCGTGTCGATTGGAGCATCTATAGCGCAAAATGTCATTGCCTCTTTCAAAAATGCCGTCAATATAATCATTGATTTCGAAGCTGAGAATTCCAAATTGGCCTCTATACTTGGGGTTTCTAAGGATGGAATCAAGGAACTGACTGCGGCAGCTCGCGAACTGGGAGGTTCGACATCATACTCAGCAGCCGAAGTCACCCAGCTGCAGATAGAACTTGCGAAATTGGGACTCGCCAAGGACGATATCCTCGATATGTCTCCAGCTGTGCTCAAATTTGCAAAATCAGTCGGAACTGACCTTGCATCAGCGGCGGCATTCTCTGGAGCTGCGCTCCGCATCTTCGGTAAGGATGCCTCTGAGACTGAGGAAACCCTCGCATCCTTCGCTGTAGCCACCACCAAAACTGCACTTGACTTCCGTAGTCTTGAGACAGCGCTGTCCACAGTAGGCCCGGCTGCTGTGCAGTTTGGCTTCTCGATGGAAGACACCATTGCCCTCTTGGGTCAATTGGCAACTAATGGTTTTGATGCAAGTTCTTCAGCCACTGCCCTAAGAAACATATTCATGAACCTTGCAGACACCAATGGGGATCTTGCAAAAGCATTGGGGCAACCCATTACATCTGCTGACGATTTGGCCCAGGGTCTTCAGACTCTCAAGGAGCAAGGTGTGGACCTCGCAAAAGTGCTCGAACTAACTGACAAGACATCAGCAGCGGCCTTCTCAGTTATCGTGGAAAACTCCGATACCCTTGTAGAACTCCGAGACTCCATATCTGGGGTCACAGAGGAATTCAACAAAATGTCAGAGACGGCAGAAGATAATGTAGCAACCTCACTTGACGGTCTACAATCCGCATCGGAAGAATTTATTCTTAAGATAGGTCTTGGATTGGCCGGACCTCTTAAGAGTTTTGTGGAATTCCTGACAAAGTTGGTGACTGGAGTCGGAAACAGTCTCAAAGCCATCAAAGCTTTCTTCGTGGCAATCACTGCGGCTCTTGGCGCATATAAGATTTCACTCCTGGCAGCCGCAGTGGCCCAAAACGGTTTTGTGGCCACCATGAAGCAGTCGACCGTCGTCATGAAACTGCATCAGGCGGCACTCAAGCTCGTAAAGTTAGCCCAGGATGCGTGGAATGCGTCGATGAAAGCCAATCCGATAGCCGCTGTGATATCCCTTGTGGCCGGTCTTGCCGCGGGTCTCGCCGTGCTCATCAACCGCACGAAGGAGGCCTCCGGAGCTCAGAAAGCCATGAACGAGGCGCAGGCGACAGCTACCGAACAGTATGCCGAACAACGTGCAGCCATCGAAAAAAATCTTTTCATTGCGCGCGATGAAACCTACTCCCTTGACCAACGAAAAAAAGCCATCGATGCACTCAATGAAATCATACCAGGATATAACGCCTCCATCGACGAGACTACTGGGAAATATATCGAATCGAAGGAGGCTCTTGATGAATATCTGAAATCTCTTAAGTATAAACTTATCCTCGAGGCAAACGATGAAAAATATAAGGAACTCCTCGCTGAACAAAGTCGGCTCGAAAATGAGAAAGATATGGCCGACGAAGCAGCTGAAGAGGAGAGGAAAAATGCCAAAATGGACACTACACCCAGAACGACCGGCGGTGCTGGAGGCGGTGGCTATGCTGTGGGGGCTATCAAGGCTACCACGATGGCCCGAGATTATGCCGATGAAATAGGACGTCAACTTGAGGTTGCTAAAAATAATGTCGCGGATTTTGAGGACTTTATGAAAAAGTGTGTTAAGGAGGCGGCCGATGCTGCTAAAAAGACTGCAGAAGACACCAATAAGGTTATTGAGGGAACTGCGACCGAGACAGAAGAAGCACGAAAGAAGCGTGAAAAAGAGGAAGCCGCGGCCCGAAAAGCCGCAACGGCTGCCCGAAAGGAGGAAGAGCGGAAGGCCAAGGAGCTTCAGCGCGAGCAGGAACGGGCCGCAAAGGAACAGGCCAAGGCTGACGAAGAAGCCCGGAAACAAAGCATCAAGGATTTCAAGCAGAGCTATGAAGACCGCCTGCTGATCATCCAGGCTGCCCTCGATGAAGAGCAGCGCGTTATGCAGCAGGCTGTCATTGACGGACAGACCTCCCAGGAGGCCGCCGATGTCTATATGCTCGCACGCCAACGTGAGTATCAGGCCGAACGACTGAAGATACTGGAGGAATATCTGCCGGCCACAAAAGACTCCGAAACACTCACCGACGACGAGCGCCGCGACATGGAAATAAAAACCAACAAGGCCATCATGGACTCACGTCGCCAACTCCTCACCGATACCGGGAACTGGGCCGCCAAGATGCGCGAGCTCATGAACACCACCGACCCTCGAAGCGAGAGGGGTATCAACCAAACCTACGACGACCAGATCTTAGCTGTAGGACGCCTTTACTCCACCATGATTGCCGAAGCCCGCAACGCCGGGATGGAAACCACACAATTGGAGGAAGCCAAGGCGGCAAGGTTTGCCGAGATAAACGAGGAGCGACGTCAGAAACTCTTCGAACTCGCTCAGATCACTGGCGTCACCTGGGCCGAAGAATACGAGAACGAACTCGCCCAATTGGAGGCTATGCACGACAAGGGAATCATCAGCGAAGAGAAATACCAGAAGGCTAAGCTCATGCTCCAGATGAACAATGCCAAGAAATATTACGACTATTTCTCCGGACTCGCCTCCAACACCGTCAACGCCATGCAGGAGGCCGAGATATCCGCCGTGGAAGCGAAGTATGACGTGCTCATCCAGCAGGCCAAAAACAATGGGGAAGACACTGCCGCTCTCGAGCAAGAGAAGGAAAACAAAAAACTGGAGATACAGAAGAAATATGCCGACGTGAACTTCGCAATAAAGGTCTCGGAAATCATAGCCAACACAGCCGTGGCCATCATGCAGGCATTCGCCCAACTCGGGCCGATCGGTGGCGCTGTGGCCGCCGCTATGCTCACCGCTACTGGTGCGGCCCAAGTCGTGGCCGCCAATGCAGAGCGACAGAAAGTGAAGGCCATGCAACCGGGGAGTGTGTCTTCCTCCGTCGCTGACGCAGCGACAGAGACCGAACAGAAAGCCACAGCCAACCGCAAACTGACGGGGTATTCCGACGGTGGATACACCGGCGACGGCGACCGATATCAGGTGGCCGGAATTGTCCACAAGGGAGAGTATGTGGTGCCGAAACCCATCATGTCGGAACCCTCCGTGATAGATGCCGTCGGACTCATCGAGGCCGTAAGGCTCGACCGAATGCACCCCGCGCGATCCACATCTCCGAAGGGATTTGCCGACGGTGGGTTTACCACTCCAGGAGTCACTGTCTCCGCCGCAACCCTGCAATCACTCACAGATGTGACCCGCGAACTCAAGAATGCGGTGGCAGCCATCGGTGACCTGAAGGCCTATGTCGTATACCGGGACATCGAGAAGATGACCAAGGCAGTAGAGAATGCCAGATCTCCATTCACCAGAAACAGCAGCAGATAATGATACAGATTAGAGTAGCGGGAGAATATCTTGACCTCCCGACAGATTTCTCGCTCGACATCGAGGAATCATCACCCATCTTCAACGATGCCGGAAGTCAGTCTATAGCCGTCACCCTTCCGGCTACAGCCCGAAACCGCAAGATTTTCGGTTTCCCAGCCCGTACCGATGCCATCAATCCCGAAAAGATGCGCGGGGTGCGCTGCAGGGTATTCTCCGGAGCTTATATCCGCACCGGGACGATAAACGTAGACAGCGCATCGGCGGACTCCATAAGCATCAATATCGGTTTTGACAACTCCATCGCCTATGACGCATGGAAAGCCAAGAAACTATCGGAAGTGAAGTCGCTCC
Source organism: uncultured Sangeribacter sp. (assembly GCA_964537745.1). GTDB lineage: Bacteria > Bacteroidota > Bacteroidia > Bacteroidales > Muribaculaceae > Lepagella. Next base: position 7,667 of record CAZIAX010000023.1, on the reverse strand, counting down.
CTTGCTACAAGATCAAGAGTTTGCCTGCCTTCGGGGCGTTTTTGAATGAGCTTTTCCAAAAAGGGCGTCCCAAGGAAGACGATTTAGCCGTCTTCCCCATATGTGTAGCACGTGAGACAATTGAGGAAGATGAAGTCGAAACTGAGTATCCGGAGATTTTGAATAATGTGGACGAATTACCCCCCGTTTATACCATCCGGTATGGTGGGCTAAATGTCTTGAGAATAGTGGACGGAGAGCTCATCCAGGTTTCGGTCCCCACCGGTTATGGGTGCACGCCATTTGTGAAGGTGTGGAAAATACTGGAGTGTGTATTTGCAGATCTGGGTCTGACCTTGGAAAGCAATCCCTTCAAGGAAGACGTGCAACTCGCCCGTCTGGTGGTGCTCAACAATACCGCCGACGCAGTCTGCAACGGCACGCTCGACTACTCCGAACTGATGCCTGACTGCACTGTGGAAGAATTCCTGCATGCGCTTTTTGTCAGGTTTGGAATGGTATACCTTACCGACTTTGACTCCCAAACCGTATGTATCAGGTTTTTGAAGGACATAGTGAGACAATCTCCAGCCCTCGATATGGATGCCAGTCTCGACTCACCAGCTTCGTTTGAATACATCAGTCCGCAGTATGTGAGACTCAGTGCTGCTTCTTCGATGGAGGGTGCCGCTCCGCTGACAGAAAGATTGGAGGAATTCATCAGGGGTTTCGCTGTGGAGAACGTCTATGTGGCCAATGACCCAGTAGAATTAAACCGAGGAGAGTTGCCGGCAGAGCTGGGTACCGGTCAACCCCAGACGCTCAGCTCAGACGGGGAGGAAAATGTTTTTCGCATCGATACTGAGGCAAAAGGGGCCGACATATCGGAATACTGCGTGCAGATCAAGCGACCCGAGAAACCTGAAAAAGAAGGGTATCGGTTCACGTGGGATGTAGGCACCGGCAAATGGTGGAGAGTCGGGACATTCAACGGAGTGTATCTGAAGGAACAGTCTACGAGCTTCTTCACGTGGGACCCCGCTCCGGAGGGATACGAACCGCTTGACCTCAACTCCACCGATGAATGGTGTCCGCTCGATTACATTGGACGGCCTCGCAAGCTGATGCCCGCATTCCTTACTGGCTCGCGGCATTTCCACACGTATCTGGAGTCGGACGGTGATGAAGAGAGCGGTGACTGCCCACTGTCGTTTATGTTTGCCATGACGGGGATGAACGGTTATGGAGGCACGCAAGGTCGTCTGAGCGCCGACGCTGCCGGAGGCCAGGGCGCCTATGCTTTCGCTGACGGATCTTCTCACGACCTCTCGCTCTTCTTCCAGTTCCGAAACGGACTTTATGCCACATTCTGGAGAGATTACGACATGGTGATTCGAAATGCCGACCGTAAGGTTGTCGTCTCCGGGACTATGTCAAAACCCGAGCTGAGAAACATCGATATCTTTTCCCCCATGGGACTTGGAGGAGTGCCTATGCTTTTGGATACGGCAAATATCTATATCGACGATTCCCTTGAAGGCAGATTCGATATGACTCTTATGCCGATGATGCGGCATACAGAGGCCGACGAACCACCATTCGCATCGGAAGTTCCGGATTTCCCCACGGCCCTGGATGTCCTTTAAAAGGAAACACTCCAGGAGTAAATTTGCAGTATGAACGAAGTGACAATAACAGCGGCCCCGCAAGCATATATCACCGAGAGTCTCTACCAGCAATGGATGGAGACTCACACAGGCACGAAAGAAGACTTCCGTCAATTCCTGACCATACCCTCAGCAGACAGGAGCCTCTTTCTTGGCTCCTTGGCGTGTGATGTGGAAATCGTCCAAGGTCTCGGGACTGCCACATATTCATTTGCATCATGGTGAAGAGAAATCCCGACATAGCGTTTACCCGCAACCCCATCTTCTTCAGGGACCACAGCCAAGGCATTGATTTCGCACTGCGATTCTTCGTCTCGGTCGGTGAACAGAGGGTTTATGAGGGTCACTATTTCCCACCCGCAGACATCGATGTCTCGGAGATTGCGGAGGCGTATGTGGCGCCCATTCCCTCGCCGGAAGGGTTTCCTATGGATGAGTATGGTGCGCTTCTTCGGTTGGAAGATGCCGATGAATTCGGAAAGAGACTCGTCTCGGTATCCGATTCGAGGGGAGTAATCAGTTTGACTCCTTTCTTTGCCCTCCCTGGAGGGATATCGCCTCAGAACTACAGGCGACTCAATGAACTTGACACCGACATCTTTGAAGCCCGGCTGCTCAACAAGCGACGCAATTTCTTCTTGACCACCCGCACCCATGGCTGGAGGATCGTGATGGATGAATACGAGCTCTATCCGCTCACTTTCGTCAATCTGCATGATGAAGACACGGCACTTACCGTCAAACCGCCAGACAAGGACTTTGAGGTTTCGTTGGGAAACATCCAGCGCGGCATCTACGCCATCGACTTCAGTGCCCTACGCAGGAAAATCGCCACTGAATACGGGTTTATGGCTTCGGTATTTGAAGTGAGATATGACGGAAATCTGTCTTGTCAGATTGTGATCCGCGACACACCTCCGGAGCGGCATTGCACCTTGGTAAAATTCCGCAACTCGCTCGGAGCCTTCGAGCTGCTTCATCTCTACGGAGAGAAGGAGAGTGGTGCGACTCCCCAAGAGGCTGGAGAGACCGGCAAGCAATACGACAGCGTCTCCGGACGCTACGTCAATTTCAGAGGTCGCCAGACCCTCCAGCGCACCATCGATGTGAACACCGGATTCAAGACCGACGATGAGATCCGTTTCATACTGGACATGGTGACTTCCTCGGAGGTGTATCTGCAAGACTCAGCCGGTTGGGTGAAAGTAATCCCGTCGATAGAGAAGAGCACTCTCCAGTCGCCACAGCTCAAGCCGGAGTCGCTGAAGGTGAAATTCACGATATCCGACGAATACGACAACCAGACCCCCGACATCAACGACCTTAGGGACCTCGATGTCCCCAGGATCTTCACTGACCAACATACAGACCAATTCAATTGATTATGGCAACGACAACCCAAGAACATATAGATGGCCTCATCACCACCATCTGGCACGCCCAGGAAGACCGCAGCGTCTCCAACCTGATGGTGGCCCGAGTGCTCGACTGGCTCAACTCCCGCGCCAAGACCATCAGCGACGAACTCGCCCAGGGAATAACGGAGCATGCGGAAGACATGGAGGCTATCCAGTCTCTACTCAGTCAAGAAAAGGCTCTCCGAGAGCAGTCTGATGTAGCGCTCCGGAATGCTATCCAGGGTGTTGTCTCTTCTTTGAGTGGGCTGAGCATCAAGGTGGTGTCGGAAGGGGAATACGAAAAACTTGTGGAAGCCGGAACGACGGATGATGCGACCCTTTATCTGATACCGGAGGATTGACGATGATCAGGATTGGAAACAAAGAACTTGCCGGCGCCGGGATTGGTAAGCGGTCGTTGGCGATGATAGCCAAGGGTGGGAGAGTGATTTGGGAGGCCGTGAGCTCCTGCTTCGGGTCAGGCACTTGGCGTGGCGACCGCCCTTGGAAAGGAACTGATTCATGGAAAAATTTTTAATGTTTTGTAGATTATGAAAAATAACTATACAGGGGAGATTGATAAGAATACGGCGTGGGATGGCGACGAGTCCACTGGTGGGCTCCCTGTGGCCGGCACATCTATTGAGACGTTTCTGAAACGGAACCTTGACTCGAAGGCCGGCTGCTTCCACTACGACACGGGCAACAACCGCTACCTCGTCTTCGCCGACGAGGCGGCCCGGGATGCCTATCTCGAGAACCCTCAGGACAATGGCGACCTCCTGATAGCGTTTTTCGACGCCCCTTTCAACTACTCGGCGGAGATACATCTGGAGACTCCGCAATTCAATGCCGTGCTGAGCGAGTCGACGGGCAACTGCATCGCCTTTACTTTTGACACGAAAAACAAGTCGGGGCAAAGCGTGGGTGAGGACGTGGTCTGCACTTTCACGTTCGTGCGCGGGTCTGTCCGAAAGACAGTGACTCAGAAATACCGCGCGGGAGCGTCGGTGCGTTTCCAGATAGACGACTATATCGAGACGGGCACCAACAATGTCAGCATCGCCATCGTGGGGCAGAACACACTGGCCGCAACCACCATCGGCGTCACATACCAGGTGATTGACCTCCGGCTCTCGGACTCGTTTGACATCTCGCGGCTCCACGATCTCTCGGCTGTCTCGCAGATAGAGGTGCCATTTTCCATCTCCGGATATGGGGCGAAGACGATGGAATGGTATCTGGATGGAGAACTGCTCCCCTTCGTGCGCACGGAAGACGAGATTACGGAGGCGGAGACCACGCGCACCAAATATATCCCGATCGAGGGGCTGACGCAGGGGACGCACCATGTGCAATTCCGCGCATCGACCGTAATCAACGGGGAGAAGTTCTACTCGAAGACGCTCTACCGAGAGTTTATTGTCTACACACGAGCCGACAAGGATCCCATCACGAGCATCGGCACTGAGTTTCCGCTGGGAGCCCCCATTGTCAATGCCGACGAACCGCTGAAGCTGCGCGGCCTCTCGCAATATCTGCCCTACACCCTCAAGCTGGGACTCTTCAACCCTACCTACGCCACAAGCACTCCGCTCGAGATCTATCTCGACGACTCTCTGCTCACCACCCTCTCCATGCAGAATGACAAGGAGACGGAGTATGAGCTTGCAGTCACTTCCTACGGCGAGAAGACCCTCCGCCTGAAGACGGAGACCACCATGCGCGAGATCCCGCTCCAGATAGAACGCTCTTCCACCTCCATCGAGGAAATCACCCAGGGGCTTTCGCTGGCCCTCTCGGCCACGGGAAAGAGCAACGCCTCCACCGACAAGTCGACATGGCGCTACGGGGCTTACTCGACGCTCTTCAACGGTTTCAAATGGCTCGACAACTCGGGATGGAACTCCGGGGAACTCATCATCTCGGGAGGGGCATCGATCTCCATCAACTACGCCCCTTTTGCCGGAGACGTGACATCTACGGGCAAGACTCTGGAGATAGAGTTCTCCACGCGCAACGTCTCGGATATCGACGCCCCCATCTGCGACCTCCGCAATGCCAACGGCGTCGGACTCCTCATCACAGCCTCGGAGGCGTCGCTGACCTCTGCCGGTGGGGCGCGCGTGTCGACGCGCTACAAGGCCGGCGAGAACGTGAGGCTCGCGTTTGTGGTAAACAAAAAATCGGGAGCCGCCGACAAGGGTCTGGCGATGCTCTATGTCAACGGTATCCTCTCGGGGGCGGCAAACTATGCGGCCAACGACAACTTCATCTGCGCCCAGACTATCACGATGGCTTCTTCGGCTGAGGCGGACATCGCACTGCGACACATCCGCATCTATGACACTGCGCTGACGGGCAACCAAGTGCTCAACAACTACATCCTCTACCGACCGACGGCGGAGGAATTCCTGCGCGTATACAACCGCAACAACATCTACGAGGAGGGGACCTCAGACTTCTCGACCGACACCCTCGCCGGACAGCTCCCCATCATGATCATCACGGGAAATATCCCGGCCCTCGAGGCCACGACCGACAAGAACCTCCAGATCGACGTCGACGTGGAGTATATCAATCTCCAGGACCAGAGCCTCTCCTTCAGCGTGAAGGACGGCGCCATGCGTCCGCAGGGTACGTCCTCAATGTCTTACCCTAAGAAGAATTGCCGCCTCTACACCAACAAGAAGGATTCCACTATCCTCTATGATGCCGACGGCAATAAGGTCGAGAACCGTCTTTATGCCTTTAAGAAAGGGGCCCAGCCTGTCTACTGCTGGTGCTTCAAGGCTGACTATGCCGAGAGCTCCGGCACGCACAACACCGGCATCGCCCGCCTCTGGAACGATGCCATGAAGAATGCGCAGATCAATGGGGCATACCCTTGCCGCACACGCGCGCAGCAGACTGCCATCGACGGAGGATATCCCTACGACGTGCGCACGGCTATCGACGGTTTCCCGATCCTGATGTTCTACCGCCTTACTGAGAATGACCCTCTCGTCTTCATCGGCAAGTATAACTTTAACAATGACAAGTCTACGGAGTCGGTATTCGGTTTCTGCGATATTCCGGGCTTCGACAACTCGAAGGTGGAATGCTGGGAGGTCTTGAACAACGGTCACCACCTCGCCCTCTTCCAGGATACTAAGAACTGGGCTGCTGAGTGGGACGCGGCTTTCGAGGCCCGATATCCCGACGGCTCCACTAATACGACGGCGCTGAAGAAACTTGCCGATTGGATTTCTACGGTGACTGCGGAAAATTTCTCTACTGAGAAATACGCTCATCTTGACGTCTATAAGGTGGCGGCCTACTATGTCTATCTGATGCGCTTCGGCGCTGTGGACCAGGTTGTCAAAAACGCCATGCTGACTACTGAAGACGGTGAGCACTGGTATTACATCAACTACGACAACGATACGGTCAACGGTCTGCGAAACGATGGTCTGCTGATCTATCCTCCTACGATCGACCGCCAGTCGCCTGACCCTACTATATCGGGAGTGTACGCTTATGCGGGACACGACTCGCGCCTCTGGAACATGCTCGAGGCGGACGCTGAGTTCATGCAGATAGTGTCGGAGGTGGACTCCGCGCTCTACTCTGCGGGGCTCTCGTATGCCAACGTCGTCGACATCTTCGACCGCGAGCAGTCGGGGAAATGGTGTGAGCGCATCTACAATCAGGACGCACAGTACAAATACATCGGCCCCTACAATGACAAGGGCATAAACAACCTGTTTATGCTGCAAGGCTCACGCCAGAGCCACCGCCGCTGGTGGCTTTCGGAGCGCTTCTCTCTTCTTGATGCAAAATTTGTGTCAGGTGAGTACAAGGCCAACTCTTTTGAGGTGAAACTTGCCGGGGCGCCGATCGGGCTGAATTTCCAAGTGAAAGCGGGTATGGCCACCAACTACGGCTACGGGGTCAACAACGTGCCAATCCAGTATGGCATTGAATTAGCGAAGGGCGCAACCCACATGTTCAGCACCACGTCGGTATTGAATGTGGGCGACCCTCTGCGTATCTATGCGGCCCCTTATATTGAGGCTATAGATATCTGCAATTTCGCGCCTTATCTTACTCAGATCTCGATTGCCAACGTCTATTCCGACCGGTTGGGGACCAAACTGAAGACACTCGTGATCGGCGCGCATGGCGCGGAAAACAATGCCCTGACCGAGCTCTCGGGCATCAACCAGGCCACTGCTCTCGAGGAGCTGAACATCAACGGATTCAAGGGTGTGAAGACGCTCGACCTCTCGCGCAATGGTCAGCTGAAGACTCTTGACGCCCGCAATTCCGGACTGACCTCCGTGATCTTGCCCGTAGGCGCGCCTGTTGCGACGCTTCAGCTTCCTTCCACTCTTCAGGCTCTGTCGCTCAACGGCCTGTATTATCTCGATAATTCGGGGCTGACTATCCAGGACAACGGCTGCAACCTCACGACCATCGACATAAAGGACTGCCCGGAACTCGACACTCAGTCTTTGGTGGAGAATTGGCTCATCTACAAGACTGAGGATGACTCCATGTGCTCGCTAAGCCTCAGCGGCATCGACTGGACAGGAGTCGACACCGAGTGGCTCATAGCTCTCGGACGCCTGCGTGTGCTTTC
>CAZIAX010000022.1:0-20032 GCA_964537745.1 uncultured Sangeribacter sp. | reverse complement strand
ACCCCCAGCCGTTTAAAGTTGATGGGTGGACCGTATTCACGACTCTTCTCTCATCGGCCGCAGGATGGCCCGTATGGGCTGTTCTTAGTTGTGGAATTATCCTTGTTGGTGTCGGCTGCTTCGCCGATGCCCGACTGGTTATAGTGGGGCTTATGATATGCGTAGCTGTGGTTCCGGGCATTGCTCTATTCATCTATTTTGGTCATACACTCTCGCCTCGGATGGTGGGCAATATGCTGCCCCATACATTGGAGCGTACTGACGGCGGCTTCTTGCTGCGAGTATGGCGACAAGAGGAGTCGGAAGAAGAGCAAGATGATAAGGATAAAGGGGATGTCCGCTGGGTGGAATCCTCAGTGATAGCACTTTCTGACTCAAAAATAGTGAGGAAGAAAACCACAGTTGCTTATGAGTTGTTCTATTTCAAGGATTCCCCCTTGAAAATACTTTACGTGCCTATTTGATAAAAAAATGAGAATATTAAAGAATACCAACCGTAAATATTGCTTCATCATGGAGATGGAGGTGCGCGATTATGAGCTTGATTGCGAGCAGATAGTCAATAATGCCAACTATCTCCATTATATGGAACATACACGCCATAAATTCTGCCACGACGCTGGTCTTTCATTCGTTGAGATGCACAATCAAGGCATCGATGCAGTAGTGAGAAAAGTGGAGATTGAGTATATATCTTCCCTCCGTGGCGATGAGACATTCCTTTCGTGCATTCGTCTTGAGAGGAAAGGCCCCCGTTTTATTTTCCATCAAGACATCATGCGTCCCGGTGGCGAACTCGTATGCCAGGGTCTGGTCAATGTGGTGGTGCTTAAGAATGGCAAACTCTCGCGAGGCGACGAACTGGCGAAAATCTTTGCCAAATATATCAACTAAATTCCGCTTAAGGTTTCGGCTCCTATGGATCAGCACCGCCTGCTTGGAATGGCCCTCTCATTCGTGCCCGGCATGAGCGCTCAGTTTGTGCGCCATATCGAGGAAGCTGGGGTAGGAGTCGAGGAGTTCTTCTCTTCCGGGCAGCAAGAACTTGCGGCACGTCTCAATACCCCGGTAAATCAGATGCTCGACCGCATGGTGCGCGATGAGGCCCTATTCAAGGCTCGTAAGGAGTCGGAATTCATGGAGCGGCATGGCATCAGGTCGCTTTCTTTGACCGACGACGACTATCCGTCGAGGATGTATGATATCGACAAGGCCCCGGTCACTCTTTATGTGCTTGGGTCGGCGAATCTTGAGGCCGGGAAAATACTTAGTATCGTAGGCACTCGCCATGCCACATCCTATGGGATGCGCTATGTATCCACTCTCGTAGCTGATCTTGCGCCATATTTCCCAGGGATGGTAATAGTGAGCGGACTTGCACTCGGCATCGATTCTGTAGCCCATGAGGCGGCTCTAAAAGCTGGATTGCCTACTGTTGCGGTTGTAGCTCATGGTCTTAATACTATCTATCCCGCACAAAACCGCGACCTTGCAAAGCGCATAATCGCCGCAGGCGGAGCCATTATCTCTGAATATCCATCGGGAGTGACCCCCTATCGCAGCCGCTTTCTCGAGCGCAACCGTATAGTCGCCACTATGACAGATGCTGTGCTTGTGGCAGAGTCGGCCGACAAGGGGGGAGCAATGTCTACTGCTGCTGTCGCGTCATCCTACGGTCGTGAGCTCCTCGCTCTTCCCGGCAGGATAGGGGATGAGATGAGTACCGGGTGCAACCGTCTTATACGCAGTCAGAAGGCCCTTATGGCGGGAAGTGCAGCCGATGTGATGGCGATGCTTGGCTGGCAACCGAGTGTACTTCCAGTTGCACCAAAGCAGCGTGATCTTTTTCCTGAGCTTGTCGGTCCTCAGAAGTTAGTCTACGATGCTCTTAGGCAGGCTCAGAGTCCCATGCCGGTGGATGCCCTCCGCGAACGAACCGGCATTCCTATCCACGATCTCGTGGCCCATCTCGGTGAAATGGAATTCGACGGTATCCTCGAGCGCCTCCCCGGCAACCGCTTTTCCCTCATCCCCTATTGAATGTAACAATCATAGTGTTTTAGACGCACAAGTCACTGCTCGGAGAGCTGTAATTGTGAAGAAACCCCAGGCTGAAGCCTGGGGTTTCTCATATGGTTCAGTAGCCTCGGAGAGGCGATTTGTGATACTGTCGAGACATACTGGTCATCACGTCCAACGTCATTTTTTAAATGCCTTCTCGCTGACATATACCTTGAAGTCTTTGATAGCTCCTGGCACGTCGCTCTCCATTCGCGGCAGAGCCTGGATTCCGGATATCTTCTTCTGAGAGCCAAGATCAATTACGAGGTAGTGAGGGAATGGAACTCCCTTTACAGTGCTCCAGTAAGTGGATTCCTGAAGGTCAAACACCTTGTCTCCGGCCCTGTTGTTCTTCTTGGTGTCCTCGCTGTCTGAGTAGTAGACAGTCCATGGCTCGCGAGAGAGACGGTTGCCATCTTCATCAAGTACGTAGAATTCAGCAATAGAAGCGATCTCTTTGCCATTGATGGAGTTGTCGGCCTCAAGACAGAGATAGCGTCCTTCTGCTGGCTCTGAGAGCTTGAATTCCTGCCAGCCATTGCCGGGCTCGAATGTTCCTGTCAGTACTGGTTTCTCACCTGTCAAGTCGAGATTCTCACCCTCCTCGCGGTGTGTAGTCGGTTTCTTCACTTGAAGGTTGTCGATCATCGGGGTCTTGAGTCCGGCTGATTTCGCTTCCTTAGGACCGAGTATATCGAATACCATTATCTCGTTCTCTCCTTTCTTCAGCCAGCACCCGGGCATATAGAGCGTCTGCTGCGGACCAATCTCCCAGATTCGTCCGAGAGGATGGCCGTTGACGTATACAAGTCCTTTGCCCCAAGTCTCAAAGTTCAGGAAAGTATCTGATGGCTTGCTGACATTGAAAGTACCTCTGTATACGCCTCTCGGGAGTCTTCCGTCAGGTCCTGGAGTGAATGCTCCTATGGGGAAATACTCCATTGATTCGTAGAATTCCTCTGTGTCTTCAAGATTGAACACCTCCCAGTTCTTGAGGTCGCAGGTGAAGGAATATCCGTTGCGGTCTTCAGTCAGGATCACATTGTCTGTGATTCCCTTGAAGTCCTTGATGGCACGTCCGAAATTGATGCGTCCCATAGCTTCCACGAGGATGTCGAGTTTGGCATCTTTTTTGCATGCCGGAAGCTGTACGTTTTTCTCACCCATACGGCGGTCAACTGTCCCTACATATTTGTCGTCGACAAATACCTGCACATAGTCGTGCGGTTCGTTGATGGTAAGCACTCCGCCGTTTTTAAGCTCTGGAAGAGTGGTGCGGTAGAGAATGCTTCCGAATCCCTGGTCGAATTCCTCCATTGTCTTGATGTCGCGTGTCTTCTTGGCCTCCGGAAGATTGCTGAAGAGAGGTGCGACGCTCTCAAATTGGAATTCCTTTACTTCGATGGGTTTGATAGTGGCGGGAATAGCTGGAAGTTTCTTGCCGTCGTAGTATTTGGCAAGTGTCTTGCGCAGGTCCATGTATTTGGGGGTGATCTGGCCGCTCTCGCTGATTGGTGCGTCGTAGTCGTAGGATGTGACATCGGGTGCGAAACCAGGTGAATTTGCACCTGCCCAGTGTCCCCAGTTTGTGCCTCCGTGCGTCATATAGAGGCTGAATGAGATTCCCTTGGAAAGCATCTCGTCGATGCCGGCTATCATATCTTCTGACGGACGGGTCTCATGGTTGGCACCCCATTTGTCAAACCATCCGCTCCAAAATTCAGAACACATCAGCGGACTTTCCGGACGCAACTCCTTGAGCTTGGCAAATTGCTGGTCTATATTGGCTCCCGTGCCGAAGTTCATGGTCCATATAAGGTCGTCAAGACCATTGTTTGTGAAGTTTGACGACCAGTCGCACTGGAAGAGTGTGACGTCTTCGCCAAAATTCTTGCGAAGCATGTCGCGGATGTTAGCCACGTATGGTTTGTCGGTGCCGTAAGAGCCGTATTCATTCTCCACCTGCACCATGATGATAGGGCCACCGTCGGCAATGGTAAGGTCTCCGACCTGGTCAGCAACTGCTTTCTGGAATTTATCCACACGCTCCAGGAAGTAGGTGTCGTTTTCTCTTAGCTTGATGTCTTTCTTCTTAAGGAGCCACCAAGGAAGACCGCCCATTTCCCACTCTGCGCATACATACGGGCCTGGCCTAAGTATTACCTTCATGTCGTTTTCCTGGCAGAGTTTGATGAACTCCCGCAGGTCGTTCTGCCCTGTGAAGTCGAATTGGTCTTCTTTGGGCTCATGGGAGTTCCAAAATGTATAGAGGCAGATGGTGTTCATGCCAAGAGCCTTGCATAGCTTAATGCGCTGGTCCCAATATGGGCGTGGAATGCGTGGGTAGTGTAGTTCGGCGGCTTTGACCACGAAAGGCTCGCCATTAAGAAGGAATGTGCCGTTGCCAGCCTCAAATTTCCCATGGGTAGCCGCAGTCTCAGCGGCGGTCAGCGGCTCGGCAAGAAGCAGAGACAGCATCGCGCCTGCTGCGAAGATTGTAGATTTTAGATTGAGTCTCATGAGGTTGTTGAAGATTTATTAGGTTCAGATAAATCGTCGGATCGCTTCCGCAGTGTATTTCTGTAGATTGTTGTCTGAGAGTGCCAACCTATCTGCGATATCTGCCTGAAACGGAAGGTAGCGTATAAGTCGGAATGCGAGGATGTCTGCTTCCTCCCGAGTGGCTGTTCCCTCAGCCCATTCAGTTGCCATCTCTTCGGATGTTAAAGATGGAGGCATCAGATGGCATGCAAGTAGCCGGGCTTCTCGGCATTCTGCATCGCTCCAGAGTATTTGTGCGAGTTCGGCAGCCTCTTCCTCTGTCTGCGGGCGGAATCTGTCGCCTATCGCCTTTATCTGCGGGAGCTGAAGCCCAAAGATATACTTCTGCTTCAGCCCCCCTTTTCTCAGCGTGTCGGCTATCAGCCCGTTGCGCAAGGCGTAAAACTCCTTGCGTATCTGCTGGCCGACGTCTTGTGGTGACGATTGGTTCATATCTGTTGTCATTTGCCGGTGCCAAGAGCGTTGTAATCGCGGCTCAGACGAAGCATCTGCTCGGGATAGCTCTCTGTATAGGTAATGGTGACGTCTGTGATGTTGCCGTCATTGTCATATGTCGGCACATAGACTGGATTGACAAATCCTCTGTAGGGAGGGATGTCGAGCGTGGAGAAGCGCTGGAGCACTTCCTTATGAAGCTTCGGGTCGACTTTCACAGCGTATTTTTGAATCAGGTCGTTGCCGGCTTTGTAGTCTCCTGTCGACTTGATGCGCTGTATCTCCTTAAGGAGTTCCCCGAAGAGGCGGCGCAGCTCCTTGTAGTCGTTTATCTTGAGATAGGTCTTGCCATTCTTCTTCACGAGCTCCGCAGCTTTCGTCTTCTTCGCGTGGTCGAGAGTCCATGCGGCGATGAGCTGACGGTCGCGCATATGTGCCTCTTCAATATCATTGCCTGGCTCTATACGGTTGAGCTGCGTCATGAGGCCGTTCATCATCTGCTGGTAGTATTCTGCTTTGTATGCCTCGGGGTCGGAGATGATGCCGAGTTCTACGAGCTTTGGGTCGGCAAGATAGTAGAGGGCGAAGAGGTCGGCGCGCGCTTCCTCGAGTGTGGAACCGTTTTCCTTCAGCGCGTCAGGGTCTGTGCCGGGGGCGAGCTGGCCTGAAGCATGTCCCAGACATTCGTGAAGGTCAGTGTGGAGCATATCGGTCTGATAGAGGTATTTGTCCATAAGCTCGCGTGTGGGCTTGTCTATTACGAACTCCTCGCGGAATCCATTCCCTTTGCTCGCTTCTGCATAAGCCTCGGTGATATTTTCGATTGTCACCGACTTGCTGCCGTGTGCGGCGCGTATCCAGTCGGCGTTGGGAAGGTTGATGCCGATGGCGGTGGCAGGATATGCATCGCCGGCGAGCATCACTGCATTGATGGCCTTGGCTGATACTCCCTTGACGTGTGGTTTGCGATATTGCGGGTCGATAGGAGCATTGTCTTCAAACCACTGTGCGTTGTCCGATATGATTTTGGTGCGTTTCGTGCTTTCGCGGTTGCGGAAGTTTACGTAGCTTTCCCAGCTGCCGGTCATGCCCAGAGGGTCGTTGTAGCTTTCGATAAAGCCATTGACGAAGTCTACGTCTGAGTCAGTGTCCTCTGCCCAGAGGATTGAGTATTCGTCGAAGAGACGAAGGTCGCCCGTGATGTAGTAGTCGATGAGTTTTGTGATGTAGGCGCGTTGTGCGTCGTTTTCAGCTACACCCTTGGCCTTGTCGAGCCAGTAGATGATGTTGCGGATAGCCTCTCCATAGAGCCCGTTGAGCGAATAGTGCAGCTCTGTCACATTGCCATCTTTGTCCTTCACAAGCTTGGAGTTGAGCCCATATGAGATAGGAGTGGGGTCGTTTGGCTTCTTGATAGAGGCGAAGTATGCCTCCACTTCCTCCTGCGTCACTCCGTCATACATGTTGACGCTTGAGTTGGCAATCACATCGCCGGTAGAGTCAAGGCTTACCTTCTTAGGCATGTAAGTGGGGTCAAAGATATATTTTGTTATTACTCCTACGATTTCCTCGCGCTGCTTATCATCGGTTGCACCCACGCAGTGATTGCAAAGTTTTCCTACTTGTTCCGCGAAGAATGCCTCAGAGAATTCTGGCTTGAATTTGTCGTTGGAGTAGTGGTGGTGCGGACCATTGCCAAACCATACTTGCTTGATGTATTTCTCAAAACCCTTCCAGTCGGCAGAATTGCGGTCTCCGTCATATTTCTGATATATCTTCTCAAGGATGCGACGAAGCTGCAGATTGTGGCCCCCGTTCTGGTCCCAGATGATGTCGCGGCCCCACTGAGCGGCTTCTGAAAGGTAGTAGAGCATCTCCTTCTGCTGAAGGGTCAGTTGGTCGAAACCGGGCACTTCATAGCGGAGCACTTCGATGTCGGCAAATCTGTCCACCTTATAGTCAAAATTTGGATTTTCCTTTGCCATTGCTGTCATTGAGGCAAGGAGGCAAGCCCCTCCCGCCAAATAAGTCTTAAAGTTATTCATTATATTATGGAATTCTAAATAATTCTCAATTCTCCATTCTCCATTCACTCCACATACAGCACCAACCCCTTCAGATACTCTCCCTCAGGATGCGAAATATCGATTGGGTGGTCGGCTGGCTGAGTAAGCTGATGAAGTATTCTCACCTTCCTTCCTGATTTGGCTGCCGCACTGAACACTGCCAGTCGGAAAGCCTCACGTGTGACAACTTGCGAGCACGAGAAGGTGAAAAGCACCCCTCCTGGCTTGATTTTTTCGAAAGCCTTCGTGTTGAGTTTGCGGTAGCCGATAAGTCCGTTCTTGAGAGCCGACCTATGCTTGGCAAACGCCGGTGGGTCAAGGATGATGAGGTCATACTCCTTGTCAGGCATATCGTTGAGATACTTGAAAGCATCCACAGCGCAAGTCTGATGGCGCGCATCCCCGGGAAAGTTCAGCTCTATGTTAGCGTCGGTGAGGGCTGCCGCTTTGGCCGATGAGTCTACCGACACTACGCTTTCCGCACCCCCGCGCATGGCGTAGACCGAAAATCCTCCGGTGTAACAGAACATATTGAGCACCTTCCGCCCCTTGGCAAATTTTTCAAGAAGTGCTCGGTTCTCTCTTTGGTCTACGAAGAAACCAGTCTTCTGTCCGCGCAACCAGTCGATATTGAACTGTAGACCGTTTTCTATGGCAATATTGCCGTCGTACCCCCCAACGAGATATTCATTCTCAGGGTCAAGGTTGGCCTTGTAGGGGAGTGTGGTCTCGCTTTTGTAGTAGACGTTGCGGATGCGTGCGTCCGGAATTGCGATGAGTGCCTCCGCGATGCGCCGGCGTTCAAAGTGCATACCTGGACTGTGAGCTTGAATCACAGCCGTATCTCCATATATGTCAATGACGAGTCCCGGAAGGAAATCTCCCTCCCCATGCACGAGACGGAAGCAGTCGTTGTCCGGGCGGATTAGCCCTAAAGTCTGGCGTAGGCGGAATGCCGCCTCAAGTCGACGATGGAAAAAGTCGTCGGGAAGTATATCTGTGCCAAATTCAAGCAAACGCACGGCAATGGAGCCGATTTGGTAGTGACCGATACCCAGCACTTTCCCGTCAGAACTTTTCACCACGGCAAGATCACCTTCTTCGAGGCCCTCCGGAAGCTTCGCGATTGCTCCAGAGAACACCCAAGGATGATGGCGAAGAATGCTCTCTTCCTTACCTTTCTTTAATATTATATCTTTCATCACCTGATTGTTCAATTTCAAATTTCTCTTATCACCTCATAAACTTATCACCTTCAACTTTTGCCACAAAGCGAAAGTTGAGTTACTTAAAGAAGAATCTCACAATATCCATTCCGTTGGCATAGATGAGAAGACCTATCAGGAGCACCATACCGGTCATCTGTGCATACTCCATGAATTTGTCTGAAGGTTTCCTTCGGAATATCACCTCATAAAGTAGGAAAAGCACATGTCCGCCGTCGAGAGCCGGAATAGGCAGTATGTTCATGAATGCAAGAGCTACAGAGAGGAAAGCGGCGATGTTCCAGAAAGCAATCCAGTCCCATGACTCGGGGAAGATGCTGCCGATAGCACCAAAGCCACCTACCGACTTCGCTCCCTCTTTTGTGAATACAAGCTTCATGCTCTTGGCATAGCTCGTCAGTCGGTCTACACCCATCTCAATACCTCTAGGCACAGAAGTGAACAGATTGTATTTCTTCTCTTTCACGGGGAAGAAAGCCGACGGGTCTACTTCCAGACCTACACCCATCTTTGAATTGTCTGATAGAGCTACGGGGAGTGTGAGAGTGTCGTTGGCTGCCGTCCCTTTTCTTACCACCGTTACGTTGATGGTCTGATTGTCGTGACCCTCAAGTGTCGAAAGAAACTCTGTCAAGGATGCGGTCTCTTTTCCGTTGATTGCTATCACTTCGTCGCCGCTTTCAATGCCAGCCTTGGCCGCTCCCTCACCTGGCATCACCTGGGTGATGCGGGTAGGTATGCGGTAGGTAAAGAAATTGATGTTGGAGCTACCCTCCTTCGCTTCCTTATCAAGATCGAAGATGAAATTTTCTGGTATCTGGAGTGTCACAGGCGTCCCTTCGCGTACTACTGTCACTTCCTTTGCCTGCATCATCTTAAGTCGGTCTTCCGATGGGAGTCCGTTGAGCTCTTCTCCATCAGCCTTGATGGGCATATCGCCGTTGCGGAAACCCACGTTCAGTGCCGCCTGTGAATAGTCGAGACCCATATTGGCATCGCTGAGCGGTACGTATTTCTCACCCGTGGCGTAGACTATACCGGCATATATAAGTATAGCCAAAAGGAAGTTGAAGAGTACTCCGGCTATCATGACGAGGAGTCGTTGCCATGCAGGTTTCGAACGGAATTCATAGTCCTTTGCAGGTTGTTTCATCTGTTCGGTATCCATCGACTCGTCGATCATGCCAGATATCTTGCAGTAGCCGCCAAGGGGTATCCATCCGATGCCATATTCTGTGTCGCTCCAGAACCCACGTTTCTTTTTTCCATCCGCAGAATCTTCTTTTTCAGCAGATTCAGCCTCCGGGGAGAGATTCTTCTGTTTGCCGAGTCCTCCAATGTATTTTCCGGGTTTCCACTTGAAGAGTTCTTTCCAAGGGTCGAAGAAGATATAGAATTTCTCTACCCTTATGCCGAAGATTCGTGCGAAGAGGAAGTGGCCGAACTCATGTATGATAATCAGAATGGCAAGCGCGAGCACAAGCTGGGCTGCCTTTATCAAGAATGTTTCCAATTTAGTCTAAAAAGTTTATATGTTTAAAAAGTTATTTACAATAATGATGCTGCTATTCTGCGAGCCTCCTCATTCGTTGCGATGAGCGTCTCAAGCTCCGGAGTGTCGCTCCAGGGTGTCGCTTCCATCGTCTTGCGGGCTATTACCGGCATGTCAGTGAAGCGAATCTTCCCCTCAAGAAATGCCTGCACGGCTATCTCATTGGCCGCATTGAGTATGCACGGCATCGTGCCTCCTTTTCTGATTGCGTCGAATGCGTATCCGAGCAGAGGGAATTTCTCAAGATCAGGCCGTTCGAATGTCAGAGTCGCGTAGTCTTCCAGTCGCATGGGGCGAGCCTCTGTGTGAAGTCGCGAAGGGTAGGAGAGGGCATAGCGGATAGGTGTGTGCATATCTGGCACTCCAAGCTGCGCTTTTACGCTGCCGTCGCGATATTCCACCATTGAGTGCACTATGGATTGTGGATGCACCACTACCTCTATCCGTTCCGGTTCGCAGTCAAAAAGCCATTTTGCCTCAATCATCTCGAATCCCTTGTTCATCATCGAAGCGGAGTCGATAGTCACTTTTGCGCCCATATCCCAGTTGGGATGTTTGAGCGCGTCGGCTGGAGTCACTTCCGAGAGCTGCTCCTTCGAAAGTTTTCTGAAAGGTCCTCCGCTGGCCGTAAGTATTATCTTGCGCATCTCTGCTCGGTTTTCTCCTACGAGACACTGGAAGATGGCACTGTGCTCACTGTCTACTGGCACAATTTCAACTCCGTATTCGCGGCAAAGACGTGTGATTAGCTCGCCGGCCACGACCAATGTCTCTTTGTTGGAGAGTGCTATTGTCTTTCTGGCCTTTATCGCGGATATAGTAGGAAGAAGTCCACTGTATCCCACCATGGCGGTGACGACTGTGTCCGTAGCTGGGTGGGCGGCAGATTCCTCAATGGCCTTGGCTCCGGCTCCAACTTCTATTCCGGTTCCTTTGAGTGCTTCTTGAAGAGCAGGATAATGCTCTTCTTCACCAATTACTACGACATCTGGCCTGAATCTCAAGGCCTGTTCTGCCAGAAGTTGCCATTGGCGACGGGCTGTCAGCACCGATGCTCTGAAAAGCTCCGGGTATTCCGCTATTATGTCAAGAGTCTGGGTGCCGATGCTGCCGGTCGATCCGAGAACTCCAATATTCTTTATTTCACTCATCTATATAGTTCAAGTTTAGCTTGTTTCTTTTCTCCTTTCTTTCCATCCCCCTAACCCTATAACCTCCTAACCTCACAACCTCACAACCCCAAATACTTTGCCGGTTCCACCGGATTCCCGTCATACCACATCTCTACGAATAGATATCCTGCCCCGATGGCTCCTCCCGTGGCCCCATGTGCGATGACACTGCCGCCATCTACGTGCGTCCCGGGGGATACTGTCGGTGTCCCGAGGTGGGAGTATCGGGAGGCAAACCCACTGTCGTGCTGTATCACTATCGCGCTTCCTCCTTCAGGTGCCGGATTCTCTATTGCGAGCACCCTACCGTCGGCAGCTGCGCACACTGGACTCCCTTTCGAGGTCAGAATCCTGGGTTTCAAAGAGGTGTTGGATTGTTCAGCTACCGTCGCTTCCGATGCCACTGGATATATCCGGAGTTGGTCCGCCGCCAATGGGGCGAGTATGCTGACGTTATATTGCTCCCTATCTTTCATCCTCGTGATGAATTCTATTTCGCGTGGCGATGCTGGCAAAAGTGAATCGGGAGGAAGTTCGTTGGGTGTCGTCTCATTAAGAAGGCTGTCTGTTGGCGTCCGGTCGGTGTCGAAGACGGTTAGCAGGTTGGTGAGATATATGTCGCTTATTCGGTAAGCTTCCCTTATGGAGTCGATTCGTAGAAGAGCATCCTTGGCTTCTGTTCGCTCCCCTTTCTTAAGGTAGCCTGGCATTAAGGTCCGGATGGGCGTGGCTATGATAAGAAGTGCCGTGACTGCTACGAGCAGCAAAACGGCCGCTATACCTCCTCCCCACATCATGGCTGGAGAGACACGGACCGAGGCCACTTGCCTCAGCCGCGATTCGTCTTCTATCGATATCCGATACCTCTTTTTTGCTTTCATTTCTGGTGTTAAAGCGTCCCTCCCCTCTCTCCTCGGGAGGGGCCGTCGCCATTTAAACGCGCAAATATAATCAAAATTCTGCAAAAAATCAAATCCTATTGAACCAAACTTCAACATCGATGTTTTAAAGACAAAACAAACATTAATCTTTATTAATTTTTCAAAAACACACCACTATGAAATCACGCATTTCTACCTCTCTTATGGCCATATGCGCAGGTGCATTCCTGGCCCCGACTTCAGCTAAGGCTCAGGAAGTCGTAGTCGCTGAAGAAGCTACTACTGTTACCGAATTTTCATGTGATAACGTCGACCGTTACTCATCTTCTTGGCGCGACAACTGGTTTATCCAGCTCGGTGCTGGTGTAACTCAGCCCCTCGTTGAAAGAGGCCACGCAGGTGCCTACAACGGCCGTCCTTACATCGACCGTCAGCTTATGACTGCTGAATACAACTTCGCAGTTGGTCGTTGGTTTACTCCCTACGTCGGTTTTCGTCTGAATGCCCTTGGTGGTGTGCTTCATTGGGACACTCCTGTCCCAGGCCAGTCTGGCTGGACTCGCGCTAACCATGCCAATCTCAATCTTGAGTTTATGTGGGATATGTGCAACTCCATCGCTGGTGTCAATTCCAATCGCCCTGTAAGCGTCATTCCTTTCGTTGGTCTCGGTGGAGACTTTATGTGGAACATGAAGGGTCTTGATGGAGGCGCTCCCGTAGCTACAAATATCGTCAACGAGCACGACCGTCTTTGGCGTCGTTCCTGGACACTTCCCGTTTCTGCCGGCTTTCAGCTTCGTTTCCGCCTTTGCGAATATGTCGATGCTTTTGCCGAAGCACGTGCTTCTTTCTATGGCGACAACTGGAACCAGTGTGCACAGGGTCGCGCAGTTGATATGAATCTCTCTGCCCTCGGCGGTATCAACATCAATATCGGCGGTCGCGAATGGAACAAGTATAATGAATGTATATCCGCTTCTGAAATAGCTTCTCTCAATGGTCAGGTCAACAATCTCCGCGCTGAGCTCCTCGCTGCTAATCAGGCTCTTGCAGCTGCCGCAGCTGCTACTCCAGCAGTTACAGAAGAGGTCGTTGCAGTAGATTGCCCAGATCAACCGCTCCTTGCTACTGTTAGATTTAAGATCAACTCAAGCGAGATTCTTCCTACTGAGGAAGTGAACGTATTCAACATGGCTAAATATCTTCAGGATAATCCTGACGTGAATATTTCTGTAGTCGGTTTCGCTGATAAGGACACTGGTTCTGCAGCCTACAACCAGACTCTTTCTCAGAAGCGCGCTCAGGCTGTCGCCGACCGCCTTGTGAAGAAATACGGTATTGCAGAGTCTCGTCTCGACGTGAAGGCAGAAGGTAGCTCAGAGCAGCCTTACCCCGCCAACAATGACTGGAACCGCATCGTAATCTTTGTCAACAAGTAATCTCTGTTAGTGAATAATTAAGTATATTGATGATAGAGGTCCCGGCTCTTAGCGAGTCGGGACTTTTTTATTCAAAAAATATGTTTTAGAGCATATTTGGCCGTTTTTGTGGAAAAATTCCAAAAATATTCGTTGGATTCTTTGGTAGAATGGTAAAAACGATTTATATTTGCAACTGAAAACTCGAGGATGGTCCTACCTCCTGATTCGGGTAGACGCAATTCTGAATTAAAACAACCTAAAATCAATAGCCAAAATGAACATCAATGAAATCATGGCCAATCTTGAGGCCAAGCATCCTGGTGAAAAAGAATTCCTTCAGGCTGTGAAGGAAGTGCTCCTCTCTGTAGAAGACGTCTATAATCAGCACCCTGAATATGAGAAGGCACGCATCATAGAGCGTATGGTGGAGCCTGACCGTATCTTCACTTTCCGTGTGACTTGGGTCGACGACAAGGGTGAGGTGCAGAACAATATTGGCTACCGCGTGCAGTTCAACAACGCTATCGGTCCCTACAAAGGTGGTATCCGTTTCCACGCAAGTGTCAACCTCTCAATCCTTAAGTTCCTCGGTTTCGAGCAGACTTTTAAGAATGCCCTCACTACTCTTCCGATGGGTGGAGCGAAGGGTGGCTCTGATTTCTCACCCCGTGGCAAGAGCGATGCTGAGATCATGCGTTTCTGTCAGGCATTCGTGCTTGAACTCTGGCGCAATCTTGGCCCGGATCGCGATGTGCCTGCTGGCGATATAGGTGTAGGTGGTCGTGAAGTAGGCTATATGTACGGTATGTATAAGAAACTTGCTCGCGAGAATACAGGCACTTTCACTGGCAAGGGTCTCAGCTTCGGTGGAAGCCGTCTCCGCCCCGAAGCTACTGGCTACGGCGCTATCTATTTCGTTCAGAACGTGCTTAAGAAAATCTGGGGCGAGGAACTCGCTGGCAAGACTATCGCCATCTCTGGCTTCGGCAACGTGGCTTGGGGTGCTGCTAAGAAGGCTACTGCTCTCGGTGCAAAGGTTGTCACTATCTCTGGTCCTGACGGATACGTTTATGACCCGGAAGGTCTCAACGACGAGAAGATTGAATATATGCTCGAGCTCCGTGCCACTGGAAATGATATCGTTGAGCCTTATGTGGAGATGTTCCCAGAAGCTAAGTTCTTCGCTGGCAAAAAACCATGGGAGCAGAAAGTCGACATCGCTCTTCCTTGCGCTACTCAAAATGAGCTTAACGGCGAAGACGCTAAGCAGCTTATCGCCAACAACGTTCAGCTTTGCGCTGAGGTCAGCAACATGGGCTGTACTCCTGAAGCTATTGACGCATTCATTGCCAACAAGACTGTTTACTGCCCCGGTAAGGCTGTCAATGCAGGTGGCGTAGGCGTATCAGGCCTCGAGATGAGCCAGGACGCTGAGCATCTCCAGTGGAGTGCAGAAGAAGTCGACGATCGTCTCCACACTATGATGAGCGACATCCACCACGCTTGTGTAGAGCACGGTACTCAGCCCGACGGCTACATCAACTACATGAAGGGCGCCAACATTGCCGGCTTCCTCAAAGTAGCCGACGCAATGCTCGGCCAAGGCATAATCTAATGTTATAGACCCCCTCTTCCCTTATGGAGCTCCGGCTTCCCAGCCGGATAAAATATGGAGCCTCGGCTTCCCAGCCCGACAGGCCGGAGGCCTGAAAATATTGTTAGCCCCGAGCGTCAGCTCGGGGTTTTCTCATATCAGTTGTTTCCCAGGTTTTCGGTTTGTTTTGGTGGAAGAGCCTT
The DNA here is from genome assembly GCA_964537745.1 of uncultured Sangeribacter sp. Lineage (GTDB taxonomy): Bacteria > Bacteroidota > Bacteroidia > Bacteroidales > Muribaculaceae > Lepagella. The sequence goes on along the minus strand of CAZIAX010000022.1, from coordinate 4,859 downwards.
TGGCTCGCTATCCTGGGTCTTTCCTTTTCATTTTCCTCCCCAATCTCTTGCCAATTCCAAAAAAAAGTATTAACTTTGCATCCACATTCGCCAGCCACTATAGCTTAGTTGGTAGAGTATCTCATTCGTAACGAGAAGGTCGTGGGTTCGAGTCCCACTAGTGGCTCAAAAATTATCCCCTTAACTGCCAGCAGTCAAGGGGATTTTCTTTTGTCTCTATTCAGGTCGGAGACCTGTTATTATGACGAAACCCCAGGCTTCAGCCTGGGGTCAGAATAATGTGTCAGTAGCCTCGGAGAGGCGATTCGTGGAATAGAAATCACTTAATCAAAAAATGATCCCCAGTCTCCTTCACGATATTCTCGTAATACTTCTTGTCATATCCAGGCCATTCCGGTGAAGCCGGCAGTCCATAAGCATTCCGCTTGAAACTACCATCCTCATTCTGCTTCTTAACGTTGCCATCAAGGAATTTCACCATCAGGAACTCCGCCAACTGACGATAGCAATCTGTTGATTCCTTAGCAATAGCAGCTGCCTCGATATTGACGAGCGTTGTAAGCTCTCCCATCATGCCGGCCTCTGCCAATGGCAGCAATTGCTCCTCAGATGCATGGCGTGAGTCGCGGTATTTCTCCTCAAGTCCATTCTGCACCTTGCGGATGTCAGGTATCATAAGGTCGTAGCGGTTGTATGCTTGGTTTGCCACCCAGTTGTTCATCCAGAAGTTGGAGTTCATGTCAAACTCATAGAGGTCTCCGACAGTAAACTGCATCGGCACCTGCGTCAGAGAGCAATAGAGAGGCATATAGACGCATGTGTTGGTGTCGTCGGTGCCAAACCAGAAGATACCACCCACTGCGTCCGGAAGCCACGAGCGGCTCTGTGAAATGAAACTCCATCCTGTCTGCTGGGTCGCGGTGGCACGCTCCATGCAGTAGGTCTTGCCATCTACTTCATACGACATCGGACGCCAGCGGTAAGGCACATGGTTGGGGCCAGCTCCTACGTCCTGCGTCATGTCAAGGGGCGTCCCTTCATAGTGGTCGCGCATGCAGTCTTGCATGTCTTTGAGCGATACCTTGCGGTTGGGCACTACGTAGAGGGGCATCGGGTCGTTGCTTTCACCTGAAATCCACGAATAATACTTGTCGAGACTCGGGTCAAATTTCCTCATGAATGCCCACGCGCGTGCGTCGCAGCTGCGGCGGGTGGCAGCGTCGTGCTCGCAGTATGCGTCGGCAAATGAGAAGTCGGCATCCTTGCCGGTGAAATATCCGCGTTTGCGTGCGAATTCTATCATGTCTTTGGAATAGCGTACATTCTTTTTGTCTTTCAGGTCTACTTGGCGTATGCGTGGCTCATTGGCATGCGCGCAGATGGCATCGTCAGGAATGCGCACTGCTATCCACACTGCCCCCTTTTCAGCTCCCTTACCAATCATATCCATAACCCATACCTCGTTCTTATCTGCTATAGTAAAGGATTCCCCTTCAGAAGCATATCCGTATTGGGCCACGAGACTCGTCATGACATCGATGGCCTCTGGCGCAGACTTGGAGCGCTCCAATGCTATCTGGATGAGCGAACCATAGTCGATGATGGCGTTCCCGGTCGTGTCCATGAGTTCCTCACGTCCTCCCCAAGTAGTCTCGCCTATGGCCACCTGATATTGGTTCATATTGCCCACTACGTTATAAGTCTCTTTGGGCTGGGGAATATCACCGAGATATTTGCCTGTGTCCCATTCCACCACCTTACGCATAGCACCATCCTTATGTACGGCTGCCGGCGTGTGGGAAAGATCGCCATAGAGCGTGTGTGAGTCGGCAGCATACGTTATCATCACGCTGCCGTCAGCGGTAGCCTTCTTGCCAGCAATGAAATTGGTGCAAGCAAGTGCCGAAGCCGCCGTCAATACTATGGCCCCCAAGGCCAATATACTTCTATTCATCATAAAAATCAAAAATTTATCAAAAATCAAAAATACTGCGTAGCCATGGAATGGAGGCGTCCTCGCCTCCGCCCGCGCGTCCCAATACCGCGTAGCCCAACTCACAACTTACAACTTACAACTCAAAGCTATCTTCTGATAACTATAAGGCAATACTACACTAATCGTACGCGAAGAAGCATCATAGCTATACCCATACTGCCTGATAGCCTTCACCGAGACAGCCCTCTCAAGCTTCTGCCCATCAAGCTCAACGCTTTTAGGATTGCTGACTCCCACTATCTCGAGAGTTATCATCCTTACTTCTGGCATCCCCTTGTAGCTACCCTCGGAGTCGATGTTGACATATATCTCGTTGCCCTGCTTCGAACCGCTGAACGTAGTCAGCTGATACTCACCGTCCTCAAGTGATGTAGGGGAGAGGCGGTCATCATCAAAGAGCTGGTAGTTGCTCCATTCTTTCCGTGGGAAATACTTCACAGTCAGAAGCGTCGGGTCATATTCCGATGTATTCTCTATCTTCTTGGAATATTGGGGAATGAAACTTCCTGCTTTCACGAAGAGTGGCAATGTGTTGAGAGGAGCGGCCACAGTTGCGGTAGTGCCTCCGCGATATGTCTTGGCTGGATTGTTCCAGTCAATCCAGCTCCCTTCAGGAAATACTACACTGCGGCTTTTCGCGCCTGGCGTCATTACTGGTGCTACAAGCACTTCCTCTCCCCAGAGGTATTCATCGTGGATATCTGCATATTTATCCTTGTTCTCATTATCTCCATGGAAGTTGAGTGTGCGCATGAGTGGCATGCCATAGGCTGAGTTCTCATAGGCCAGAGTATAGTTGTAAGGTAACCATTCGTAGCGCATACGGATGAATTTCTTGATGACGGCTTCCTGTGCAGGGTAGTGGTAAGGCTCCGGACGGTCCTGTGCATGTGTGCGGAGGATCGGGGAGAATGTGCCTGCCTGTACCCAACGCACGTAAAGTTCCGGGTCATATGGCTTTTCTGGATCAACTGCGAAACCTCCTACGTCATTTGCCATATATCCCAGTCCTGAAAGTCCGGAGTTGAGGATGAGCTTGTTCTGCGCTTGAAGTCCTCCCCATGAACGGCTTACGTCTGACGTCCAAGGAAATACGGCATACCGCTGAAGTCCAGTTGTGCCGCCTCTCATCATAAGCATCGGGCGCATGTCAGGAAAGTCCTTACGCAGTCCGTCATATACCATCTTGCTCCATTCGTTGCCATAGACGTTATGGAATTCCTCAGCTGTCTCGCCGTTGGCATGGACTATTTCCAGTGGATGCACCTCCGGTTCCCCAAGGTCGCCCCACCATCCGGAGAGACCTTCCTCGGTCAGCGGTTTCATCCTTTGCCACATCCATTCCCTTGTCTCAGGATTGGTGATGTCAAACATTCCGGCGTCACCCACCCAAGTGGTGACGTCCTTGATATTCCCGTCGGTATCTTTGGTCAGAAGACCCTTGCTTGCCAACAGGTTGTAGTTGTCGATTGCCCCTTTCTTGTTGATATAGGGTTGGTGGATCGGCACTACGTGAATGCCCTGCGCGTTCAGGTCAGAGAGCATCTTCTGGTGGTCGGGCCATTGCTTTTTATCCCATTCCAGACGACCCATGTCGGTCTCTACTCCATACCAGTAAAGGTCCAGCACCATGCCGTCTACGGGATAGTCTCTCTGCTTCAGCGAGTCAATCGCTCCGTAGGCTTCATCCTGGTTGTGGTAGCCATACTTGGAGGTGATATATCCCATCGTCCAGAATGGGGGGAGGGGTTGCTTGCCGGTAAGCTCAGTGAAGGAGGTGGTGGCCCCTGCTAGCGTACCGTCTCCATTGATGAAGTAATAGCTCAGCGGTTTTTTCGATATAGTGCGGTAAAGAATAGTGTCGCCCCCCATGGTCAGGCGCGCCTTGGCATAGTCATCGATAAGCAGGCCGTAGCCGTTGTCGCTGACTATGTAGGGCATGTTGATGTTTGCTTGGTTGAGCCGTTCATCACCCTCCCTATAGCCGTAGTTGGCGCGGTTCCACATGGTCATCTCTGAGTTGTTCAGAGTCAGACTGTGGCCTCGCTCGCCGGAGCCGTAGAAGTTGTCTCCCTCTGGAGTGAGGAAGGTGAGGGTCTGTTCATCACCGTCTTTCTTAACTCCTTCAGCCTCTGATATCAGAAGATTACCTTCATGATCGTAGAAAGCCACTTTCCCAGTCTTTTTGTTTATCTCCACCTTGGTTGTTGGAGACTCCACTATGTATTTGTCTCCGTTGGCCCATGAATGGATTTTTGGCGCGTTGGCACTATGTATATATCCGGTAGCTGCTGCCTGGGTAGCGGCTGGAGTTGGCGCATCAAGGCTCTTCAGCTCGATGATGCGGAAGATATCTTCGCTCAGGGGGATGACTTCTATCACTCCTTTGCCGGTTATCACTCTGTATGGCTCATTGTGTCCGCCTGCCGTATGTGCGGAGAAGGCGGCTGCGGCCGTAGCCGCAGCCGCCATCGCTATGCAGATAGTTGCTTTTCTCATTTCGTTAATTCGTCTCTACAGTTATAAGCTTCCCTTCATCTAAGATTTAACTCTTAACTCTTAACTCTTATAACTTATAACTTATAACTTCCAACTTACAACTCAATATCCTCATCTACAATCACATGCCAAGGCAGACCATTGACTGCCAAGGTCTCAAGGAACGGGTCTGGATCAAACTCCTCTACATTGTGCACTCCGGGCATAACCCACTTGCCGGTGAGGAACATCATTGCGCCCACCATGGCGGGAACGCCGGTGGTGTAGCTTACTGCCTGAGCTCCAGTTTCCTTATAGGCTGCCTCATGCGAGCAGTTGTTGTAGATGTAGTAGGTAGACTCCTTACCCTGCTTGTCGATGCCAC